>CAZQHJ010000006.1:0-46148 GCA_964593225.1 uncultured Thiotrichales bacterium | reverse complement strand
AAACTCTAACCGTCGATACACTCTCCAACATTCGGGACAAAACTTAACCGTCTGTATATTTTGCAATTATGAGATAGAACGAATTCAACCTGCGCTGAACAATGCCCCCCCTTTACTTTTGCCTCTGTTCCATGGCTACCAGGGTATTCCGTATTTCTGAGGTGCTGCTTTGTCGGAGCGCAGGCGAAGATGGTGGGTTACTGCACAATGGCCGGTTCCGAGCATCGGTCGAAAGCGATACGCAGGAGCCGGGACCTGTTGCGTAGGATTTCCGGCCAGGGGAGTGGCCGTGTCGATTCCCCTGGGGCGACGGAGATGCAGAGGCCCACCTGTTCGGAGGTTTTGGTAACGGCGGTGTATGGGGGATTTGATACTCGGAACGCGACCAGTGAATGAATCCCCGCTATCCTTACGGCGGCGCGTTGATGATTCAAATCCACCAAGCGCTGCAATAGGACTTCAGTGTGCTTGTCACCCATCAATTTTCCGTCGCTCTCGTGAGACTATGCCGGAGTGAAGGCAGAGAGTAAGGGCGTGAAAATAAGGAACAGGACGAGAACGATGCGGGTTCTCTTTCAACTGAGTACGGTCAGACGTGGTGCGAGTCACCATTATTCAACGAACCAACTCATGGGGTCACTGAACGTATTTCACGCCCACAGAGACCCCAAATGGTGACAAGATACATTTCGCGGGGCGACTTTCGGGGCATGTGTAGGGCAACCGAATGAAAGTATTTTTATATTGACAAATCTGGCAAATGGAGGCGTTTCCGGTGTCCAACAGAGCCCGTTTTAGTTGAAATCGCCCGGTTTTGACTATCGATAGTAAGGAGACCAAGCTTCGAACTTGCCTTCGAATTCCTCAAAAGGGCTATGTTCCGGCAACAAAATACGTCAATGGCAATTGGAAAACAGTTTCATTCGGTTGCCCTGGGGGCATGTGCTCCATGATGGTTTAAAATGTAATAATACAAAGTATTATGAAAACTGTTTCGTAGCTCGTTACACTCCCCGATTTCGCGCCTTGTTGGCCACAATCGGATGACCGCCTCGCGACAAGCGGGAATTTTAAGACACGCTCTAAAGTGGATAAAAGACATATGGATGAAAAAATAGTATGGCTGTTTATATTCGTTGCGCTTTATTGGGCCTATTGTATCTTCTGGGGCATCAAGGGCGCTTTATCGGCAAAGACCGCCAGCGATTACTTCATCGCGGGCCGTAGCATCTCACTGTGGGTCTTCGTGCTGGCCGCAACCGCAACCTCATTCTCCGGATGGACCTTCATGGGGCATCCCGGACTCCTCTACCGCGATGGCTTCCAATATGCCTACGCCTCTTTCTACGCCATCACCATCCCCTTTACCGGCGTGCTTTTTTTGAAGCGCCAATGGATGTTGGGCAAGCACTTCGGTTTCATCACGCCCGGTGAGATGTTGTCGGCCTATTTCCGGTCGGACGCCATCCGGTTCCTGGTCGTGATCGTCGCCTTGATCTTCTCGGTGCCTTATCTGGGCGTCCAGCTTCGCGCCTCGGGTTTCCTATTCAATGTGTTGACCGACGGCATGCTCGGCGTCGAGACGGGGATGTGGCTGCTCTCTCTGGTGGTCATCATCTACGTGGCCTCCGGCGGGTTGCGGGCTGTGGCCTATGTGGACACCATGCAGGCGATCCTGCTGGCGCTGGGGATCGTGGCCATCGGCATCATCGCCATGGCCTATGTGGGCGGATGGGAACGCCTCAATGAGGGGATCGCGGCCCTGGCGCAGATGGATACGAAACGAACGCCGGAGGGTTTCAGTCACTACATCGCCATCCCGGGCGTCATCCAGTTCGTCCCGGCTGGCGCCCAGGCCACGGGCGGGGCCTGGACGGGGATCATGATCCTGACCTATATGTTCGCCCTGATGGGGATTCAGTCGGCCCCGGCTTTCTCCATGTGGGCTTTTTCCAACCATAACCCGAAACCATTTGCGCCCCAACAGGTGTGGGCGTCTTCCTTCGGGATCGGGGCCATCCTTATCTTCTTCACCGCCATACAGGGGCTGGGCGGGCATTTTCTCGGCGCGGATCTCGCCTTCCTGAAGGCCCATCCCGAGTTGGTGAACAATGTGATGGCCGCTGGCCTTAGCGTGTGGACCGAAGCTCAAGTGCTGGCAAAGTTCGGCGTGGACGCCGTCCCGCTCCTCACACCGGATCAGGCAGCGCTCATCGGCACCACAAAAGACCTAATGGAATCGGCTGGCAAACAGGGTATGTTGGTTCCCCAGTTGATCTATCTGTTGGAGAACGTGGCGCCCTGGCTGGTGGGTCTGTTGTCGGTCTGCGCGCTGGCGGCGATGCAGTCGACGGGGGCGGCCTATATGTCCACGGCCGGCGGGATGTTGACCCGTGATCTTCTGAAGCGCTTTATTATGCCGAGGGCTACCCATAGCCAGCAAAAGCTGTTCGGTCGGCTCGGCGTCATCATCATCGTCGGTCTGGCCCTGCTGGTTGCGACGACGGCAACCGACGCCCTGGTGTTGTTGGGCGGTCTCGCGGTGGCCTTCGGGTTCCAGATGTGGCCGGCCCTCATCGCCGTTTGCTGGTGGCCCTGGCTGACCCGTCAGGGTGTTACCCTGGGATTGATCGCCGGGTTGATTGCCGTCATCGCCACCGAGAAGATCGGCGTCAGTTGGTTCGGCATCGAGGCGTGGGGGCGTTGGCCGCTGACCATCCACTCCGCCGGTTGGGGTATCCTCTTCAACCTCTCCATCGCCATCATCGTCTCGGCGCTGACGCAGAACGAAAGCGATAGGGCGCATCGGATGGGCTACCATTCGTTCCTGCGCAAGCACGCGTCGCTCTGGAACGAAAAGCGGCACAAGCGCGCGTTGATCCCCGTGGCGTGGATCATCACTGTGGCGTGGTTCTTCTTCGGCGTGGGACCGGGCGCGGTGATCGGTAATACCCTATTCGGTAACCCCAACGACATGGCCACCTGGACCTTCGGCATCCCGTCCATCTGGGCGTGGCAGATCATCTGGTGGGTCTTGGGTGTCTTCATGATGTGGTTCCTTGCCTACAAGATGGAGCTATCCACGGTCCCCGATACGGAGATCGTGGCCCTCCAGGAGGATATTGGCGATATCCACATGGATTCGGACTCGCCGTAATATTTACTCACCGTAATATCCAGGGGCCGTTTTCAGCGGCCCCTGGATATTGGCACGGCCCGCTTCCCGGGGCGGGACGTTTTCCCAGATGAGATCATGAGCTACAGCGAGTTCACCATCGAGACCCTCGAGGAAAGGTTCGGCGTGGAAGTCGTGGAGGACTGCGATCTCTTTTCCGATTCAACGCCTGTGGAGATCCCGGAATTATTGACGCAGGTGCTGCAAAGATTCGTTCCCCTTGCCATCACCATCAGTACGGAAAAGGCCAGATCCGAACTGATCATTGCGCCCATCCTCGCGGAGTTCAAACTCCGGTTCAAAGACAAGCTGAGTCTGTTCTCCGGCATTGATTTTACCGTCGATCAGGATAAAGGGTTGAATGGACGGTGTGACTATATTCTCTCCCGATCCGGAACGCAGCTCATGCTGGGCGCGCCCATTCTGGTCATTGTGAAGGCCAAAAATGAGAATATCATCGGTGGTATCCCCCAATGCATTGCCGAGATGATCGCGGCGCATCTCTTCAATGAGCGAAAACACAACCCCATGGAGGCCGTGTACGGCGTCGTCACCACAGGCAGTCTGTGGCGCTTCCTGAAGCTCACCGATAACACGGCCTATGTGGACAGGGTGGAATATCCCCTTCAGCAGTTGGATAAAATCGTGGGGATACTGACAGAGGTTATTTCCCGCTGACGGTCATGGCGTGACCGCCAGCGGGAAATGACGATGCTTTTTGTGAACACCTTCTTCTTCGGATCCGTCCTTATCCTGGCCCTCTTACTCTTCCTTCCCGTCTCCAAATTGATGTGGGTGCTCAGCGTGCGCCGCGTGGAGCGGCGTCTGGGACGGGCGTTGACAGACCGGGAACGGCAAGGTCAGCTGTCCCGCGCCCGGTTCCTGGCGATCTTTGTCGTCCTGGTCTTTTCCTTCCTTTTCAATTACCGTCTTCTTTGATGGCCGCCTTCTGGAATGAATGAACGTCGCTACCGGCTGTTGAGGACCACCGCGATGGTCTTGGTGGCGGCCTGGATTGGCTGGTCTCTCTACGATGGATTCTGGCGTGGCGGTGATGATCCCATGGAAGATACCCTGGGGGCTGCGGAACGGTATTTCGAAGACGGGGCGTATGAAAAGGCCCTTTCCCACTATGACCGGATGCTCACCCGGTCGCCGGCGCATCTGTTCGCCTTGCGCGGGCGCGCCCGCACCCTGTTGATGCTGGGCCATCACCAAAAGGCCCTGCGGGCCTTCGACGAGGCCATTGCCCGTGCGCCGGAATTTGCCAACACCTGGGCCAATCGGGGCATCCTCCATGACCGCATGGGGCGACACGAGCAGGCATTGTCCGATTACGAACAGGCCCTGCGCCTGGAACCCGCGATCGCCGATGGCCCCCATTGGCTAATCCGTTTCCTCAGGCTACAAGCGGAACCGCCGCCCACCATCGCCCATCGCGCCCGTTATCTACGGGCGCAACTGGCCCTGCCACGGGCGCTGCGCCTGTTACGGAACCCGGAAGAGGATGGGAAACAACGGCCCTACAAACGATAAATCCCAGGGCGGCGGGAAGGGTGGTGGGAACTTTGGCGTCAAAATGATGGAGCGGAATGATTATGGCATTATCCCTATTTCGAAAGAAGAAAGGCAAAACCGGTAAAACCCCGGTCGGTGAAACCCCGCCCGCTGAAACCCCGGCGGCCGGGGCCGACTCGGAGCGCCCATTCGATTCCGGCGCCGCCCCCGAACCGCCCGTCGAGCCCGACCCGGATGTGGCGCCCGGTCCGGATGCCGGACCTCGGAAAAGGCCCGGTCTATTCGCGCGATTCAGGACCGCCCCCCCCCCCGAACAACCCACCCAACCCGAACCGGGCGCCGAAGCCGAACCGGCCGCGAAGCCAAAGAAAAAGCCCGGCATGTTCGCCCGGCTCAAGGGCGCCCTGGGGCGCACGCGCACCGGCCTCGTGGATAACCTGTCCGATTTCCTTCGTCGCCGCAAGAGTGTCGACGGCGACCTCATCGAGGAGATCGAAACCCTTTTATTGACCGCGGACGTGGGTATCGACGCCACGGCGCGCATTACCGAGGACATCGGTCAGCGCTTGAAACGACGCGAGCTGAAGGATCCCGACGCCGTATTCAAGGCATTGCGGGAGAACATGCTGGAGATCCTGACCCCGGTGGGCCAGCCCCTCGCCGTTCCGGCGGATAGGGAAGGACCCTTCGTGATCCTGGTGGTGGGCGTCAACGGAACGGGGAAAACCACGACCATCGGTAAACTGGCGAAACGCCTGGAGGCGGATGGGTTGCGCGTGATGCTCGCGGCGGGGGACACCTTTCGGGCCGCGGCGGTGGAACAACTCCAGGTATGGGGGGAACGCAACGATATCCCCGTCATCGCCCAAAAGACCGGGGCCGATTCGGCGTCGGTCATTTTCGATGCGTTGCAATCGGCCAAGGCCCGACGGTTCGACGTGCTCATCGCGGATACGGCGGGCCGTCTGCACACCCAGGTGAATCTCATGGAAGAGCTCAAGAAGGTGCGTCGGGTCATGACGAAATTGGACGATTCGGCCCCCCACGAAACCTTGTTGGTGTTGGATGCCGGCACCGGACAAAATGCGCTGGTTCAGGCCCGGCAATTCCATGAGGCCTTGGGGCTCACCGGAGTCGCCCTGACCAAATTGGACGGCACGGCCAAGGGCGGGATTATCCTTGCCATTGCCCAGCAATTGGCCCTGCCCATCCGCTTTATCGGCGTCGGCGAGGGGATAGATGACCTTCGCCCGTTCGATGCCGGTGAATTCGTGGACGCCCTGTTTGCCTAGTGCCCCCTTCCATCAACAAAAAATACCCCCGCCTCACCCATGCAGCTCAAACCCGAACAACTCCCCGCCCACCTGAAACGGGGGTTGGCCCCCGTTTATGTCATCAGCGGGGATGAACCCCTGCAAACGGACGAGGCGCTCGGGCTCATCGGTCAATCGGCCCACGATCTCGGATTCACCGAACGGGTCGTACTCCAGGCCGATGCGCGCTTCGACTGGGATATCATCAACCAATACGCCGACAGCCCGTCCCTGTTCGGGGAAAAGCGCCTGCTGGATGTCCGAATCGTGGCGGGCGGGGGTCCGGGTCAACAGGGCAGTCGCGCGTTGATGGAATACGCCTCGCGTCCGAGTCCCCATCAGGTCTTGCGCCTCATCACCGGACAGATGGACGCCAAGCAACGCAAGAGCAAGTGGTATCAATCCCTGGATCGGGCTGGGGCGTGCATCGCCCTCTGGCCCGTCACCGGCCAAAACCTCCCCCGCTGGATCGAAACCAGACTACGCGGGCGGGGCATGACTATCACGGAGGAGGCGGTGGGGATATTGGCCCAGCGCATGGAGGGAAACCTCCTGGCCTGCGCCCAGGAGATCGAAAAGCTCATCCTGGTTTGCCAGACCCGGGAAATCGGCCTACAGGATGTCCTCCAATCCGTCGTGGACAGCGCCCACTTCGACACCTTCGGTCTCGTGGAGAGCACACTGGCCGGGGACGCCGGGCGCACGGCGCGCATACTCTCGGGGTTATGGGAAGAAGGGACCGAGCCGCTCCCCGTACTGGGGGTGCTCATATGGGAGATCCGGGAGGTCATCAAAATGGCCCATCAAGTGGCCGGTGGCGCAAGCCTGGAGGGGATAACCCGCCAACAACCGGCCTGGCGCCGGCGGAGCGCCCTCCTCGCCCGGGCCCTGGATCGCCAGGGACCAACGGCGTGGATGGGGATGCTTCGGGTCGCGGGACGCGTGGATCAGATCATCAAGGGCGCCCGGAGAGGCGACCCTCGGGAGGCCCTCTTGGCGCTGGGGTTACTCATGAGCGGCGTCGAGATCCCCTTCCCCGATGCCGGCCCCACCGCCGATGCCATCCCCCCCGGCGGGGCCGGATGAGTTTGCGCGACACAAAATCCTCGCCCTCAAACCTCGATCCCCCCCAATGTCGCCACCGTATGGATGTCCTTATCGCCCCGTCCCGACAGAGACACCAGGATAATCGCGCTGGAAGATAACGTGGGGGCCAACCGGCTCGCCTGGGCCAGGGCATGGCTCGACTCCAGCGCCGGCATGATCCCCTCGGTACGGGTGAGATCATGGAAGGCGGCCAAGGCCGCCTCGTCCGTGGCCGCCACATAGCTCGCCCGGCCCGTATCCTTCAGCCAGGCGTGTTCCGGACCCACCCCCGGATAATCCAGCCCCGCCGAGATGGAGTGGGTGGCCAGGATCTGGCCATTATCGTCCGTCATCAGGTACGTCCGGTTCCCGTGCAGCACGCCCGGGCGTCCAGCGGTCAGGGGCGCCGCGTGGCGTCCGGTCTCCAGTCCCTCTCCGGCCGCCTCCACCCCGATCAGTTGAATCTCCCCGTCATTCAGAAAGGGATAGAACAGCCCCATGGCGTTGGAGCCCCCCCCCACGCAGGCCACCAGGACATCCGGCAATCGACCCGCCTGGGCCAGTATCTGTTCCCGGGCCTCCCGTCCGATCACCGCCTGAAAGTCCCGCACCATGGCGGGATAGGGATGGGGACCGGCCACGGTGCCGATGATATAGAAGGTCGTATCCACATTGGTCACCCAATCCCGCAGGGCCTCGTTCAGGGCGTCCTTCAGGGTCCTGGAACCCGAGGAGACCGGCACCACCTCCGCCCCCAGCAGCTTCATGCGATACACATTCACCGCCTGGCGGGCGATGTCCTCCGTGCCCATATAGACCACGCACTCCAGCCCCAGGCGCGCCGCCACCGTGGCGGTGGCGACGCCGTGCTGCCCCGCGCCGGTCTCCGCGATCACCCGTTGTTTCCCCATGCGTTTCGCCAGGAGCCCCTGGCCCACGGTGTTGTTGATCTTGTGGGCCCCCGTATGGTTCAGATCCTCCCGCTTCAAGTAGATGCGCGCCCCGCCGAGCCGCCGGGACCAGCGCTCCGCGAAATAGAGAGGCGAGGGCCGCCCCACGTAATGGGCCAGATCCGCGTCCAGCTCGGCCAGGAATTCCGTATCCTGGAGATAGTGCTCATAGGCCAGGCGCAGCTCCTCGATGGGCGCCATGAGGGTTTCGGCCACGAATCGGCCTCCGTAGCGACCGAAGTGGCCCTTCTCGTCCGGGAGGGTAGGCATGGGAAATATCATGTTGGGGTGTTTTCTTTATTTAGGGCCGACATTTCGCGCCTTGGCGAGGGTGTCGATGGGCGGGGGGGATGGATGTCCGGGTTGATCCGGAGTCCGGCGGACGTTCTCTGTCCGGGCTCCAGGATTCGCGTCCCGGCTGACGTAAAAGATGCGCTCATGGTAATAAAGCCTAGGGTAGGACGCAAGTTACCCAATCGGGGGGGTTGTGAACCAAAGTGCGATTGGTTGGTCCGGCGGTTGGGGCCGAATTCGGGTCGGGAACAGAGATTCAAGGTAGGGTTTCAGCAAGGGTTTCCAGAGGGGCGGACTTATCCGGGAGGGCGAGGTGCCTGCCGAGCCGTATCTCCGGGCGGTCATCCGCGCAGGGATCTTCGGCTCGGATGGCAACATAAAAATTTCGAACCGAGACACCCGAATTCGACGTTCGGAATTCGAGGCGTCCGGCGTATGATGGAGACTCGGATGCCGTCGAATCCGCCTCGGCGCGCCATGGGACCCGATGCCTGCCCATTGCCCTGGAAGTCCGGCGGACCGGAACCCCATCCGGCCGCGTAAACCCGAAGCTCGGAGCCTGTAAAACTAAACTCGGACCCGACAGATCCGAATTTGGAATGGGCAAAACCGAATCCGGTGGAGGCGCGGGGCATTTCAGGGGGCGCCTGAAGATGCCCGGTCATCGCGAGGCGCATCGATTAAAACCGTATCGGCGGCGTTCGATATCATGATGCGGTTCGCAAGCTCACCAGCATCTACACCGACTACCCGAACTTTGTCACGGAGACTGGGACATGCGGGTGTGATCCGACGTGTGATTTCGTTGACCCGATATCGGCACCATCCCTATATATACCTCGAACGGGTGACTTATGTCATTTGAAAGCAACCGAAATTTCGGGTGAGTTAGAAATCACATTTACCGTCCGGTACGTTACAGTCGCTAACAAACAACACTTGGTTTTGCGGGAAGTTTAGGATTCAGCCGTTGAAAGTATACAAGCCAACCCGCGCGCCGCGCTATACTAGCGTCCCCCCGTCGAATCACCAAACCGAGGTCGATGCCAATGGGCGCCATCACATTCGAAGACGTATTGACCCTATTCAAAGAGCAATCCAGGGAGGCCGAACGGCGATCCAAGGAAGCCGAACGGCGGTCCGAGGAACTCGATCGCCGATTCGACGAAACCAGGGAAATGATGAACGAAACTAGGGAAAGCATGAAGGAAACCAGGGAAATGATGAAAGAACAATCCAAGGAAACCGCCCGCCGGTTCCGGGAACTCGAACGCATCACCAAGGAACAGGGCCGCCAGATCGGCGGCTTGGGCGATAAATTCGGCTATTTCACCGAGGGCATGGCCTTGCCCTCCATGGAGCGGATTTTGACCGAACAGTTCGGGATGACCACCGTGATGCCCCGGGTGCGGACCCGCAAGAATGGCGAGGAGATCGAGCTCGATGTATTGGCCTACGCCAATGACGAGATCAACCTGGCCATGGTGGTGGAGGTCAAAAGCCGGGTAAAACGGGAGGCCGTCGAACAGTTGCGCAAGATCATGGAGCGTTTCCGCGAGCTTTATCCCGAGCACAAGGACAAGAGCCTGATGGCCATCCTGGCCGGCGTGGATTGGGACCGGGGCGTGGAAGAGGACGCGCGGGAGACGGGCTTCATGACGGCGGCCATCCATGACGAGATCTTCGAATTGACCGCCCCGGCCGGTTTCCAGGCGCGGCGGTGGTAGGGGGATGGCAAGGAAATCACACGTTGGATCACACCCCACGACCAATCCCGGGCATGAACGCAACCTAATCGCGGGCATGGCCCTACCCGGCCCATGTCCCTGGGAATCTCCCCGGGCAATGTCCATGGCGTTTCCATTGTCGTAGGCCCGGGCCATGCCCGGGATACTTCCCCGCCCGGGAGACCGCCGGACCGCTTCAGAACCCCGGGTCCACCCACCCCGCGACCCACCGCGCCCAGGCCAGCAGCCCCATCCCCACCGCCCCGTGCCCGGCGGTGATGAGCCTATAGAGCCCCCACAGGAAAAGCCCCGGCGCGACGAACGCCAGGGGCGGCACGAAGGAGACATACACCCAGGCCACCCAGCGGGCGTCGTCCCGCCTGTCGAAGTCCGCCAGCAGCCACCGGCGCGTCCGGTCCGGCAGGATCAGCGCCATCGCGAACCCGGCGATGAGAAAATGGACCAGGGTCGGGACCAGGGTGGAGAGCATCATGAAATGGATCCACCAATAGTCCCGGGACCAGGGCTCGGCCCGGATGCCGTCGAACAAGGCCCCCAGATCCAGCAGCGCCCCCCCGCCCCAACTGACGGTAGCCAGGTTCAGCCCCGCCAGCAGCCCGGTGGTGAGGGTCACGATGGCGAGCAGAAAGAACAGGGCCAGCACGATATCCAGCACCGCCCACGCCAGGGCCGCCCAGCCCGCATGGTGGCCGGAGCGGATGGCGTACAAGAGCCCCCGGGTCACCCCCAGGGAGAGCCAGTCCAAAGCGGCGTTGGCCAGGGGCAGCAGCCCCAGGAACACCGGGAGCAATAAGAGCGGCAGTTTGGCCTCATGGGTCACCCGGGGCAGCCCCCAGGCGAGAATCGCCCACACATAGGCCACGAAGAAGAGATTGAAAAACAACCAATAACGGGTTACGCTTTCGCGTGAGTGACAGCGTTCCCGCAACCACTCGGCCAAGAAAGCGCCAGCGACAGCGACATAGACCCCCCTACGCCAGCCTTCCGCAC
Organism: uncultured Thiotrichales bacterium; assembly: GCA_964593225.1. GTDB lineage: Bacteria > Pseudomonadota > Gammaproteobacteria > HK1 > HK1 > JABDQX01. The sequence continues at coordinate 35,074 of CAZQHJ010000006.1, read as the reverse complement.
GGTTGGCCTTGAAGAAGAGCCCGCCGGAGAGCACCAGCCCCCCCACCAGCAGCCAGCGCCGCCCTGCCGCTTCCATGGGCGGCAAGAACTCCATCCCGCCCAGCGCCCCCGCCCCGCCCAGGGCCCAGCCGAGGAAGAACCCCGCCACCGGATAGACCAGTGCCAGGCGCAGGCAGAGCAGGTAGCTCCCCTCGGTGAAGGGGTCCAGGCCGAAGAGGGGGATGCGCCAGGAATCGCGGAATTGGGGAACGGCCAGGGCGTCCCGGTCTCCGATGAAGCCGGTGATCCGGTCGAGAAAGGTCCCCAAGAGACGAAGGTAGCGGGCCTCGAAACGGCGTTCCGCGATCCCCGCCCGCAGGCGCGCCCGGTCATTCGCCAGACGCGCCTTTTTGTCCGGGTCCGTCACCTCGGAGAGCAGGATCTTGTAGTTCCGGTACAGCCAGAGACCGAACGCCAGGGCCAAAAGGCCCCAGAGGAGGTGGGCGCCGGTCAGGCCCTGGGCCAGGCCCTGGAGGATGGCGGTCATTGACGATGTTTCGCGATGAAAGTGGTCACCAAGAAGAGATCACAAAAAAAAACCCGCGCGGGGCGGGTTTACGGGGTGCGTCGGAGGAAACGCCGGAATGGTGGGCGATGCCGGATTCGAACCGGCGACCCCTGCCGTGTGAAGGCAGTGCTCTCCCTCTGAGCTAATCGCCCTTCCAAGGCCGTAAGGATAAAGGACAAGGACGCATCAGGTCAAAGCCCGTGGGGCGGGTGGTCAATATTATTTACAAGCCGATACCCGCCTGGATAAACTTAGCGCCTCGTTCCACCCCCCAATCAGGCACCCAAAGGACCCCCCCATGACCACGCGAACCCGTTTTGCCCCGAGTCCCACCGGCTACCTCCACCTGGGCGGCGCGCGGACCGCCCTCTTTGCCTGGTTGCACGCGCGCCGGCATGGGGGACAATTCATCCTGCGCATGGAAGACACGGACAAGGAACGCTCCATGCCGGAATTCGTGGATGCGATCCTGGAGGGGATGGCCTGGCTGGGGCTCGATTACGACGAGGGGCCCATCTTCCAGAGCGACCGCTTGCCCCGCTATGGCGCCATCATCCAACGCCTCCTGGACGAGGGGAAGGCCTATCGGTGTTACTGCAGCCGCGAGCGCCTGGAGGCCGTGCGCGCCGAGCAAATGGCCCGCAAGGCCAAGCCCCGATACGACGGCCATTGCCGGGGGCGCGGCGACGCCCCGGCGGACGCGCCCCATGTGGTGCGCTTCCGGAATCCCCTGTCCGGGGCAGTCATTGTCCATGACCTCATCCGGGGCACGGTGGTGTTCGAGAACGAGGAGCTGGACGATCCGGTCATCGCCCGGGCCGATGGCAGCCCCACCTATCACCTCACCGTGGTGGCGGATGATATCGAGATGGGGATCACCCACGTCATCCGTGGAGACGACCACCTCAACAACACGCCAAGACAGATCAACATCCTCCAGGCCCTGGGCGCGAGGCCCCCCACCTATGCCCATGTCCCCATGATTATGGGACCGGACGGGCAGCGGCTCTCCAAGCGCCACGGCGCGGTGAACGTGATGGCGTATCGGAACCAGGGATACCTGCCGGAGGCCCTGCTCAACTACCTGGTTCGGCTGGGCTGGTCCCATGGGGATCAGGAGCTTTTCTCCTTGGATGAGATGGTGGAGCTCTTCGATATCGCGGCGGTCCATCGCGGGGCGGCGGCCTTCGACCCGGAAAAGCTCGCCTGGCTCAATCAACACTATATCAAGCACGCGGATCCGGCCCATATCGCCCGGTATCTCAGCGGACACATGGGCCGGCTCGGGATCGACCCCAGCGAAGGGCCGGACCTGGTGGAGGTGGTGATGGTGCAGAGGGAACGGGCCAAGACCCTGGAGGAAATGGCGGGCAACAGCGTCTATTTCTATCGGGACTTCGACGGGTTCCATAAGGGCGCGGAGAAGCACCTGACCCAGGCGGCGGGGGAGGCGCTGCAAGGCTTACGCGCGCGACTGGCGGCCCTGGAAGAATGGTCCGCGACCCGGATCCACCAAACCCTCCAGGAGGCCGCGGAAGAGAGGGGCATGAAGTTCGGGAAGCTGGCCCAACCGGTGCGGGTCGCCGTCACCGGCAGGACCTTCTCCCCCCCCATCGACATCACGCTGGAGTTGGTGGGCAAATCCCAGACCCTGCATCGCATGGAACGGGCCATCGAATGGACCATCGCCCATATCTCCCACGGTATTTCATCGGCTTGACACGGCAGGGGAAGGGGGCGTAAATTCTCCCTGTCCGAATGGAGATGGGGCCATAGCTCAATTGGGAGAGCGCTACAATGGCATTGTAGAGGTCGGCGGTTCGATCCCGCCTGGCTCCACCAACATCGGATTCGACACTACTCGATAAAAAAGCCCGCGTAACCGCGGGCTTTTTATTGCCTTATGGTGGCCCGCGAGGCCGTTCCACGGGATACGTGGATATCCAATCGTCCAATGATTCCATATCTTTCGGTCGCCCCGCCAACGTCCGGTAGAGTTGTCATTGCCCAATCATTGCGTTGGCATCCAAGCCCATGCCTGAACTTTACATGTATGCGGAACCTTCCGGTACTCATCATGTCCCGCATTTCCATGCCGACCATCAGGATGATACCGCTGTTTACACGATTTCTCCCATCGCCGCCATGGCAGGTCCCCTCCCAGGGAAACAAAGGCGTCTGGTGGAAGCCTGGGCCGAGTCGCATCGGGATGAACCGCGCGCCGATTGGGATCGATTGATGGGTGGGCTTGCTCCTTCACCCATGGAACCGTTGCAAGAATATGGACCACCCGTGGTCGATTTTCCGTAAGGTCATTCGAATAGGATGCACTTCATTCGTCAATAGCGGTTTTTTTGTGTCTTTACCGTCAGCCACATGACGCCCCATACCGACAACCCCCCCGCACCCGACCCGAAGACCCGCCAACGGAACCCGTCGTACGATCTCCCGACGCCAAGTTACGGGGCGCGGGATGGTTGGGAATTTCGGATCGACCGGGGCGGGACCTTCACCGATATCGTCGCGCGAACTCCCCATGGGCGAGTTGTGACCTGTAAGCTGCTCTCGGAGAATCCGGCGCGCTATGCCGATGCCGTCACCGAGGGCATCCGCCATATCCTGGCCCGGGAGGCGGCCACGGACTCCCTCGACTCGACTTCCCGTAATGAGCGAAGCCGAACCGCCCTCTCGAACCCGCCCCCGACCCCCCCCCGGCGGGGCGAGCCGCCCCCCGTGGCAATCGATTGCATCAAGATGGGCACCACGGTGGCCACCAACGCCCTGCTGGAACGCAAGGGGGAGCGGACCGTATTGGCGATTACCCGGGGATTCGGGGACGCCCTGCGCATCGGCTATCAGGAGCGCCCGGATCTCTTTGCCCATGAAATCGTCCTGCCCTCCATGCTCTACGAACGGGTCATCGAGGTCCGGGAGCGGATGGACGCCCAGGGTAATGTCGTGACGCCGGTGGATCTCGCTACCGCCCGTTCCCACCTGCAAGCGGCCTTCGAGGCCGGCATCCGGGCCGTCGCCATCGTCTTCATGCACGGCTACCGCTACCCGGCCCATGAACGGGCGGTAGCCCATCTGGCTCGCGCCATCGGCTTCACCCAGGTCTCCGTCTCCCACGAGGTCAGCCCCCTGGTCAAGCTGATAAGCCGGGGGGACACCACCGTGGTGGACGCCTATCTCTCCCCCATCCTGCGCCGTTACGTGGACGGCATCGCCGCCGAGATCGACGCCATGGGGACCGGCGGGACCCGGATCCTGTTCATGCAATCCAACGGGGGGCTCACCGACGCCCGGCACTTCCGGGGCCGGGACAGCATCCTCTCGGGACCGGCGGGGGGCGTGGTGGGGGCGGTGGCGACGGCCAGAGAGGCCGGGTTCGACAGAATCATCACCTTCGACATGGGGGGCACCTCCACGGATGTCTCCCACTATGGGGGCGACCCGCCGCCGAATCCGCCATTGGACGAAAAGACATCGGCGCGCGCGGCACTGGAACGGGACTTCGACACCAAAATCGCCAACGTCCGCATGCGCGTCCCCGTCCTGCGCATCCACACCATCGCCGCCGGCGGCGGCTCCATCCTGCACTTCCGGGATGGCCGCTACCAGGTGGGGCCGGATTCCGCGGGGGCGGATCCGGGACCTGCCTGTTACCGGCGGGGCGGACCCCTGACGGTCACCGATTGCAACGTGATGGTGGGCAAGATCGATCCCCGCTTCTTCCCGGCGGTGTTCGGGCCGGAAGGGAACGCGCCCATCGACAAGGCCATCGTGGGCCAGGGGTTCACCAACCTCGTCCGGGAGATCGGCGAGGCCACCGGCCACACCCCCCGCCCCGAGGAGGTCGCCGATGGCTTCCTCCGCATCGCCGTGACCAACATGGCCAACGCCATCAAGCGCGTCTCCCTGGAGCGGGGCTACGACATCACCGGTGGCCCGTCGTCCGACGCGGCCACGCCAATACACCCTTCGACAATCGGCAATACATCGGCCTCGCGGGAGGAAACAATGGAAGGAAGCCGCCGTGCGCGGCACTACGCCCTGTGCGCCTTCGGCGCCGCCGGCGGACAACACGCCTGCCGGGTGGCCGACGCCCTGGGCATGAGCCGGATACTGATCCACGCCCACGCCGGGGTCCTCTCGGCCCACGGCATGGGGCTGGCCGAGGTGCGCGCCTCCCGGGAGGCGTCCCTGGATACCCCGTTGACGGACGCCGCCATCCCCCGGTTGGCGTCGGTGTTCGGGAAACTGGCCCAGGACGCCCGGGGCGAGCTGGAAGCCCAGGGGATCGATCCGGCCCATATCGAGCTCCGCCGGACCGTGCATTTGAAATACCCCGGCGCCGACGCCCCGCTGCCGGTGGGCCTTGCCGACGACACGGCGGAGATGATCGGGGCATTCGAGGCGGCCCACAAAAACGCCTACGGCTTTCTCATGTCGGGCCGGGAACCGGTGGTGGAGATGGTTGCCTTGGAGGCCATCGGACACAATCCCTTTGCCGCGCAAATGGATGGCGAGGGGGCGGCTGGGGTCGAAGGGTGGTTCCCGGGCGGCGTCGAGGGGCCCTCGCCACGGGAAGCCAAGGCGCCCCAACCCCTCACCGACGTCCAACTCTACACCGACGGCAACACATTCCCCGCGCCGGTCCATGAACGGGCGACGCTGCCCCCCGGTTCTCCCGTTCCGGGACCGGCCATCCTCGTGGAGGCCAACGCCACCACCGTCATCGAACCCGGCTGGCGGGCGGTGGTGACCAAGGAGAACAACCTGCTGTTGACGCGCGTGGGGCGCGGTGAGCGCCCGACGTGAACCCCATGGATGGAATCCGACATATTCGATGGGATTCGATGGGATTCCCCATTCTCCTCTCGTACCGCGCGCCACAACGTCCCTCGATTATTCCCCAATGGCTTGTGCCGGTTGTTGAGCGGTCGATTGATGGCGTAGGATACGGGTCTTCACCGCCCACCGCGAAAAGATGATTCACTAACGAGATAAAAAAGCCGCCATGACCGCCATTAACTTCGATACCCTGAAATTTACCCGGCAATTGACCGACGCCGGGATGCCCCAGAGCCAAGCCGAAGCTACCGCCGAAGCCCTCAAGGAGGCGGTGGGCGAATCGGAGTTGGTAACCCGAACCGATATTCATGAGCTGAAGATCGACCTCATCAAGTGGATGGTTGGTCTGTTAATCGCTCAAACCGCGTTGCTTGTCGCCTTGTTCGATATGCTGAACGGATGATTTCGCGAAGCGAACCCCGACGAACCCCGACACGCCCCCATGTTAAAAGACGCGGGCGACGCCGCGCTCGGGGCGTCGCTCCTCTCGATGCCCGATCCCTCATCCATCGGTCTTTGCCGTGAAACCACGCACCCTCGCCCCGCTCCTTGCCCAATCGTCCAATCCGGGGGATAGATGAAACCGAAAACCATCCATGCACGGGACGGTTCGAACCCCGACCCGGTGCTGCTGGAGGTGTTCAACAACCTCTTCATGTCCATCGCCGAGCAGATGGGCGCGGCGCTGGTGAATACCGCCTGGTCGGTGAACATCAAGGAGCGCCTGGATTTTTCCTGCGCCCTGTTCGACAGTCGAGGCCACCTGGTGGCCAATGCCCCCCACATCCCGGTGCATCTCGGTTCCATGGGGGAATCGGTGCGGGCGGTGCTGCGCGGTCGGGGAGATACCTTGGGGCCCGGCGACGTGGTGGCCCTGAACAATCCCTACAACGGCGGCAGCCACCTGCCGGATATCACCGTCGTCACCCCGGTGTTCCGGGAACAGATCATGGAGGGGCCGCGCCTGCCCATGGCGGGCGCCCGACCCCAGCCACCCCAGCCCCTGAACAAACGCTCACCTAACGACAGGGACGCTGAACGATCACGACGCATCCTGTTCTTCGTGGCCTGCCGCGGCCACCACGCGGACATCGGCGGCGTCACGCCGGGTTCCATGCCCCCCCGGAGCCGCCACATCCGGGAGGAAGGCGTCCTCATCGACGACTTCCTCCTGGTGGACCGGGGCCGGTTTCGGGAGGCGGAATTCCGGGCGTTGCTTGCGGGCAAGGCCATGGATGCGCCCCCGGACGACCCGCAACAATCCGGCGATTGGCCACCGGAAGAGAACCGAAGGACATTGCGGCGCGCAGCGCCCGCGCGCAACCCGGACTGGAACGTGGCGGATCTGAAGGCCCAGATCGCGGCCAACGAGAAGGGCGTGGGGGAGATACGGCGGACGGTGGCCCACTATGGCCTGGATGTGGTGGCGGCCTATATGCAACACGTCCAGGACAACGCCGAGGCCGCCGTGGGCCGGGTGATCGCCCATCTGTCCGAGGGGGCCTTCGAATACGCCTTCGACGATGGCGCCCGGATTGTCGTGGCCATCACCCCGGATAAGGCGGAACGCCGGGCGATCATCGACTTCACCGGCACATCGAAGCAACACCCCGGCAACTTCAACGCGCCCCTGGCGGTCTGCCGGGCGGCGGTGCTGTATGTCTTCCGCACCCTGGTCCGCGATCCGATCCCCCTGAACGAAGGCTGCCTGCGGCCCTTGGATATCCGCGTCCCCACCGGTTGCCTGCTGAACCCCGAGTACCCGGCGGCGGTGGCGGCGGGGAATGTAGAGGTGGCCCAGGCCATCACCGACGCCCTGTTGGGCGCCCTGGGCGTCATGAGCGCTTCCCAAGGCACCATGAACAGCTTTACCTTCGGTAACGAGCGCTACCAATACTACGAGACCGTCTGCGGCGGGAGCGGCGCGGGCCCGGGCTTTCACGGGACCGATGCGGTGCACACCCATATGACGAATTCCCGCCTCACGGACCCGGAGATCCTGGAGCAGCGCTTTCCGGTGCTGCTGGAGGCGTTCGCCATCCGCCCCGGCAGCGGGGGGACCGGGCGCTTTCGGGGCGGGGACGGCGTGGTGAGGCGCATCCGGTTCCTGGAACCCATGCAGGCGGCGGTCTTGTCCAACCGTCGCATCATCCCCCCCTTCGGCCTTGCCGGCGGCGGCCCCGGTGAGACGGGACGGAACTGTGTGGAACGGGCGGACGGCGGCCGGGAGGCACTGGCGGGGACCCATGAGACCCGGATGAATCCGGGGGACGTCTTCGTAATCGAGACGCCGGGGGGCGGGGGATTCGGGGGCGATGGGCAATAAGCCGCCCCCGGTTCCCCTATATGCGGGGCGGGCGCCTCGCCCACCCATCGAGGGCCTTGCCCTCCCGAAATCCTACCTCGGATTCCGGTTCTCCACCGATTCCCGAATCGGTCACACTTTGCATCACACCCCTTGGCGCAAGGGATAGTCAACCGGTGGTAAGATAGGGGGGGTGAAAAAACAACGCCCGCCTGGCTCCGGCGGCGGGAGGGCGGCCCGCACGGTCCGCGCGGACCAGGCACACGAGCCATGAGGCACGGGCACATGGGCCATGAGGCACGGGCACATGGCGCGGGAGGGCCAGTGCTTCGGCGCTGGAGCGTGCTCGGGCGCGAACCCATGGGAAGCGAGGTCCCGGAATTCCCAGAGGGGTTCCGGAAATAGAAATCGAGGAGAAATATGCATGTACGGTTTTAAAACGACATATCGAGGCTCGTTCGCCGATGCCATCGAACGGGTGACCGAGGAACTCAAGAAAGAGGGTTTCGGGATCCTCTCGGACATCGATGTACAGGCCACGCTGAAAGCCAAACTGGATCTGGACTACCCGCCCTACCGCATCCTGGGCGCGTGTAATCCGGCATTCGCCAACCGCGCCCTGACGGCGGACAGGGATATCGGCCTGTTACTGCCCTGTAATGTGGTGGTTCACCAGGAAGCGAAGGAGTCCGTTACCATCGGGTTCATGGACCCGGTGGCCGTCATGGCGATTGCGGATCGGGGGGAGATTGACGAACTGGCCAGGGAGGTTCGGGGACGCTTGGAGCGGGTGCAAAAGGCGCTGCTGTCGGAATAAGCGTTGCGCGCCGCACTGTCCTTCGGTTATCGTCTTCATGAAAATCAGCAAGTTGCCGAAGGACGTATTCGTGGCGCGGGGCAATAGAGTGTTGGTCGGGGTAGGGGGATTCGAACCCACGACCCCCTGCTCCCAAAGCAGGTGCGCTACCAGGCTGCGCCATACCCCGAATCAGCGGAGAAAAGGAAGGGGGGCGATGATACGATCACCGCCCCTATATCGTCAAACGCCTCTTTAGGAACGCGTGTTCGAACCCTTCGCGCGCCGGCGATGTGGAAGATGCGTCCGAAATACGCGTTTGTCGTGAAACTTATGGTAAGGAGAACAACAAACCTTTGAGTGAACTTCCCCTCGGTGTGCTATTGGGCGCGCTGATTGGCCTGATAGTCTTATCGGCTTTTTTCTCCGGTTCGGAAACCGGGATGATGGCCCTGAACCGATACCGTCTCCGGCATCTGGTCAAGCACAAACACCGGGCCGCCATCCGCACCACCGAGTTGCTGGAGCGACCCGATCGGCTCATCGGGCTCATCCTCCTCGGCAACAATTTTGTCAATCTGCTGGCCTCGGCCCTGGCGACGGTGGTCGCCATCCGGATTTGGGGAGAGGTGGGCATTCTGATTGCAACCCTTTCCCTGACCGTTGTCGTCCTGATCTTCGCGGAAGTCACCCCGAAAACCCTGGCGGTTCTCCATCCGGAGCGTATCGCCTTTCCCGCAAGCCTCTTGTTGAAGCCGCTCCTGAAGATATTGTATCCCGGCGTCCGGGTCATCAATGGGTTTTCCAACGGATTGCTGCGGTTGGTGGGGGTCGGGCGGCAAGAAATAGAGAGCGACAGACTGACAAGCGACGAATTGCGCACGGTGGTCAACGAGGCGGGGGCGCTGATATCGAAACGGCATAAACAGATGCTGGTGAACATCCTGGACCTGGATACCGTAACGGTGGACGACATCATGATCCCCCGAAACGAGGTGAGCGGCATCGATGTGGAGGATTCGCCGGAAGATATCCGGGAATGTCTCATGACCAACCGTTATAGCCGCATTCCCATTTATCGGGGGGATATTACCGAGGTGATTGGCGTGGTGGGCGCGCGCGAATGCCTGGCGACGGCGTCCCATGACAGGTCCGATGTGGAACACCTGATCGCCTGCGCGCGGACGCCCTATTTTGTCCCCGCCGGGACGCCGCTGCACACGCAACTGGTCAATTTCCAGCGTCATCGGGAGCGCTTGGGCTTGGTGGTGAACGAATATGGCGATATTGAGGGTTTGGTGACCCTGGAGGATATTCTCGAAGAGATTGTCGGGGAGTTCACGACGGACCCGGCCGCGGCCATCCCGGATGTCCATCCCCAGGTGGATGGCAGTTACCTGGTGGAGGGGAGCGCCAGCATCCGGGCGCTGAATCGAACCATGCACTGGGATCTGCCGGTGGATGGCCCGAAAACGGTCAATGGCCTGATCCTGGAGTATCTGGAAACGATCCCGGAATCCGGAACCAGCCTGCTTCTCGCGGGTTACCCGATGGATATCATCCAAACACGGGGATATGCGGTGAAGACCGTGCGCCTATACCCTGGCAAGCGCAAGTTCGTTTCGGGGGCGCGGCCGTCCTGAGCGTGTGTCTTCGGAGTGCATCCGAAGATCCCAACTCGTCGGAGAACGGTCCGTTGGGAGGACCCGCGCCTTGTGGAACGCAGCCGGCCACAATCGGAGGACCGCCTCGCGACGACCGGGGATCTCAAGGCGCGCCCTGAAAGGCCCCACGCCTCGACCCGATTCGGTTTTGCCGAACCGAGCTTTCCCGGTTCGAAATTTTCGGTTGGCGTTCTCCTTGCCCCTACTCATCTTCATAAAAACTATCATCGAAGGGTATTATTGCGGTACGCAACACTATGAACAAAAAAAAGATCCGGAAATCCGACAACGAATGGCGTAATCAACTCACACGGGAAGCGTTTCACGTCACCCGTCGAAAGGGGACCGAGCGGCCTTTCTCCGGGGAATACAACGACTGCAAAGAGCAAGGCATGTATCGGTGCGTCTGCTGTGGGAATGAACTCTTCGGTTCGAATACCAAGTTCGACTCCGGCAGCGGTTGGCCGAGTTTCCGGGCGCCCGTGTCCCCGGAAAAGGTTTGCATCGAAGAAGATCATACCTTCGGTATGCGGCGCACGGAGGTCCTTTGCCAGGTGTGCGACGCCCATCTCGGTCACGTCTTCGAAGATGGGCCGAACCCCACGGGATTGCGGTATTGCATCAACTCCCTGTCCTTGCGACTGGACAAGGATACCGAGGTGTAGTAATACGACCCATTAAAAAGGGGACTCTATACATGGCTAGCCAACATCGAGGATAACCGTTGATTGGGTTTCCGGAACGAAAGGCGTGCGCCATTGATATGACGAGTGAGAAAATCGCGGGCATGGCCCGCTCCTACAAGGGACGCGCTATCCGGTAGGAGCGGGCCATGCCCGCGATTGCGCCAGCCCATGGCTAGTAATGTATATAGTTCCCATTAAAAACACTTCCAGCGCTTGTTCCGAAGAAAATCTAAAACACAGACCTTGAATAAGGCATACCTCTCCAACCGAAAAATGCCCCCCCAAAAACCTCTGCCCAAGCGCCTCCCCAAAAGTCGCCCGAATCCCCCTCGCCAACGGCTAACCTCCCAGAAGCTGCCCGCAAAAAAGTCCCCGCTCAGGCGCTTCCTGGGGGGACTGGCGTGGCGAGTGGCGCTTCTCGTCGCCGTACTCCTCTCCGGCTATCTCGCGTGGGTGGATCTGAGCGTTCGGGCGAAATTCGATCCTCGGGACTTGACGGCAATCCCGGAACCCGCGCGACTCTACGCCCGTCCCCTGGAACTGCGCGTGGGCAAGATCCTCACCGCCGACGCGTTCGACGAAGAGCTCTCCCTGGCCGGTTATCACCAGGAGGAGCGCTTGAATCGCCCCGGAAGCTACCGGCGGGAGGGCCGGGATTTCTCGGTAATGAGACGCCCGTTCGGTTTCTGGGACGGACAACGGACGCCCGGAGACCGAATCGAGGTCGGTTTCGACGACAGCCGCCTCAAACGCCTGGGGGACAGCCGGGGGCGGCCGCTCGCCTCCGCCCGGATAGAGCCCGCCCTCATCGGCCGGATCTACCCCTCCCACCAAGAAGATCGCATCCTGCTACCCCTGGACAGGTTCCCCAAGCGGTTGATAGAGGCCCTCATCGCCGTGGAGGATCGCGCGTTCTACCGCCATTTCGGCATCTCCCTACGCGCCATCGCCCGGGCCGCCTACGAAAACTTCAAATCCGGGGCCACGGTGCAGGGCGGCAGCACGCTCACCCAGCAACTGGTCAAAAATCACTTCCTGGGGCCGGAACGCTCCCTCGTCCGCAAATTCCATGAAGCGGCCTTCTCGCTGTTTCTGGAGATGCGCTATGAAAAAGACGAGATCCTGGTCGCCTACCTCAACGAAGTCTACCTGGGGCACCAGGGCCGACGGTCCATCCGGGGCTTCGGGTCGGCGGCCCATTTCTACTTTCACCGCCCGCTGGCCGAGCTGCGCCTCTCCGAGGTGGCATTGTTGGTGGCCCTGGCCCGGGGCGCGTCGTACTACAACCCCCGCGGGCACCCCACCCGGGCCCTGGACCGGCGCAATCTGGTCATCGACGTCATGGCCGAATGGGGCTACATCAGCGAACGGGAGGCCATCGCCGCCCGTTCCGACCCCCTGGGTATCACCGAAACCCCGCCGGCCGGCGCCACCCCCTTCCCGGCCTTCGTGGGCCTGGTCCGGCGACAGATCGCCGAGGACTATCACCTGAAAGACCTTCGCGCCGAAGGACTGCGAGTCTTCACCACCCTGGACATACGCGCCCAGCGCAAGCTGGAGGGCGCCATCGGGAAACGCCTGGTCGCCCTGGAGTGGGAAAAGGAGATGCCCATGGGCCAGCTCCAGGCCGCGGCCGTCGTCAGCGAGATCGCCACCGGCAAGGTATTGGCCCTGGCCGGCGGGCGGGACCCCCGGATGCCCGGTTTCAACCGGGCCCTGCACGCCGTCCGTCCCGTGGGCTCCCTCATCAAACCCGCCATCTATCTCAGTGCCCTGGAACCGACGCTCCGGAAACGCAGCCGCTACACCCTGGCGAGCCCCTTGTCCGACCATTCCATCCGGCTCCGGGGGGCGAACGGCAAGGTTTGGACGCCGGGAAACTATGACGGAAAGACCCATGGCCGGGTCCCCTTGATCACCGCTCTGGCCAAATCCTATAACCTCGCCACCGTCAAGCTGGGCATGTCGCTGGGGCTCTCCAAGGTATTGCGCGCCCTCAAGCGCCTCGGCGTCGAGCGGCGCATGCCGCCCTACCCCGCCACCCTGCTGGGCGCCGGCGCCTTGTCTCCCCTGGAGATCACCCGGATGTATCAGACCATCGCCGACGGGGGGCGGCGCCGGCGTCTCTTGGCCGTCCTCGGCATCACCGACGCCCAAGGCCGCCCCTTGAGAGAATACGACCCCTCCGTCACCCGCGCCTTCGACCCGGGGCCCGTATTCCTGCTGACCCACGCATTGCAAGCGACCATGCGCACGGGGACCGGCCGCGGCATCTATACCCGCTTCCCCAAGGCCCTGGGGTTCGCCGGCAAGACCGGGACCACCAACGACCTGCGGGACAGTTGGTTCGCCGGCTTCGACCGGGATCGCCTGGCGGTGGTGTGGGTGGGCCGGGATGACAACCGACCCGTCGGCATCACGGGGGCGGGCGGGGCCCTCGCCCTCTGGGGCGACTTCATGGCCGCCCTCGGTCCCAGGGCGCGCTCCGCGACCCGGAGCCCGCCGGGCATAGAATGGCACTGGACGGATCTCCACCGAGGGGTCCGCACGGACTCGGAGTGTGGGCAGGCCGAACCGATACCCTACCTTGCCGGGTCCGCGCCGGGGTACATGGGCTGCGCATGGGGGGAATAAAGCGGTTCGATTGATATTACGAGCAGATAGATCGATAGCAGGCCAGTGAGAATCGCGGGCATGGCCAGTCATGTATATATACTTCGCACGGGCCATTTGTTTAATTTCCGGAACAGCCGAAACGCCGGATTGCATCTGAGATAACTCTTATCATTAAATGTGTTATAGATACAGATACTATCGGCACTTGTTCTAAGGAAAGTTCAAAATCCTGACGTTAAAAGTATCGTTCCCATTTTTTAGACATGCTCTTCAAAGCAGGCCGGCTGGCCGTAGACCCGCGTCGGGAACCTGGCGCAAGACTCACTTGCCACGCTACGCGCCAATCCTTGCGTTTCACGCCGCCATTCGTTAGCATCGACGGAACGCTCCTCCCTGGAGGGCCCATTTCCCCCGGAAAATCGGTGGCTTACCGCAGGGCAGTAGAACAGGCCCCGACCCTTCCCCGCCAACCGCCTGTCCCGCCTATCCGGGCGCAGACTTCCCATACATCCCGCACCGCCATTCAGGGCCCCGGTCTTAGCGGCACGGAACCAGGCCGCATCTTGGCTCGACCGGGCCTTGTCTTACCGGCACAAGGCCAGGTCCCGCCGGCATAAAGCATAGATTTCATCGGCACAAAGTTTTATGCCGATAAGATAACGCCCTGTGCCGGCAGGACAACGCTCTGTCCGATCGGCACCAAGCCTTGTCCTGACGAGACAAGGCCCTGTCTTGTGAAGATAAGCCCTCATCCTGACAGGATAAGGCGGGATATCCGGGCAAAAAATCCGCAATTTCGGCCATCCTGACCCGATGGGTTCCGGAAAATATGACATAAATTCAGAGAGCTATAAGAAATCATGGCGACCTTCCCCATCAACGGTTATCCTCAATGTTGGCCAGCTATGTATCGAGTTCCCTATAAAAAATGCCAATCGAGGATCTTAAACTGAGCCACTACCCTTCACTTGGCTTTCGGGAACTTACGAATACACACTAAAATGACAGACAAACACAGCCACGAATCGGCGCGGGACGATTACGACAGCCCTTGGAAAGAGGCCCTGGAACAGGACTTCCCCGAGTTCCTGGCGCTGTTCTTCCCGGTCATCCACAATGAAACGGACTGGTCCCGCCCGCACGAATTCCTGGACAAAGAGCTTCAGCAGGTGACGCGCGACGCGGCGCTGGGTCGGCGTTACGCCGACAAATTGGCGAAGGTGTGGACCTTATCGGGCGAGGAAACCTGGGTGTTGATCCATGTGGAGGTGCAGGGGCAGCCGGAGGCGGATTTCGATGAACGGATGTACATCTATCACTATCGCCTTTTCGACCGCTATCGGGTGGATGTGGTAAGTCTGGCCATCCTGGCGGACCCCTCGCCCGGTTTCCGGGCCGGAACCTACCGGCGCGGCCGTTGGGGATGCGATGTACGATTCCGCTTCCCGACGGTAAAATTGTTGGAGTTGGGGCGCGACTGGGCGTCTCTGGAAGCGAGCGACAACCCGTTTACCCTGGTGGTGATGGCGCACCTGATGGCGCAAAGAAACCGGGCGGGCCTCGAGCGGCTGGACGCGAAGCTACAGCTGATACGATTGATGTATCGCCGCGGTTATACCAAGGAACGGATATTGACGCTGTTTCGCGTCATCGACTGGCTGTTGTATCTATCACCGGAATGGGTACCCGCGTTCCGAGAGGCATTATCGAGTATCGAGGACGAACAAAAGATGGCTTATATCACCAGCATCGAGCGATTGGGTCTGGAGCAAGGCATTCAACAGGGCATTCAGCAAGGCATTCAGCAAGGCATTCAGCGAGGCGTGCAGCAGGGCGTGCAGCAGGGCGTGCAACAGGGCGTACAGCAGGGCATGCGCCAGGGCGAGGCGGCGGTCTTGAACCGGCAACTGCAAAGGAAGTTCGGCGAGCAGTTTACGGATGCCCACCGTCGACGGGTGGATGAGGCCGACAGCGACACCCTATTGGATTGGTCCGAGCAGGTACTCATCGCCCAATCCATCGACGAAATGTTCCATTAGCCCGATCGACGCGGTTTGCCGAGCGCCTCGTTCCCGCTTATTTCCGGGGCTCGGAGCCGAAGCTTTTCCGAATTCGGTTGGCCGCTTCCCCGCGCCTAGTGCCTCATTCCACAGCCTCTCGAGGACCCTCCAGGGCGCGGGAAAAACGCCGAGTTCCCCTATCGAAACCACAATGCGTTCCATCATCCCCCCAGGAAAAACAACACGCCCCCTTCTCCTTGCCGTCTGCCTGGCCCTGCTGGGGCTCCTGCCGTCGCCGGCCCGGTGCGACGCCGCCATCGTCGCCCCGCCCCACGACACCCGCCAGTACGCCGCCTTCGAACTGCCCAACCGGCTCAAGGTATTGGCGATCTCCGACCCGGAAACCGATAAGGCGGCCTGCGCCCTGGATGTCTTCCTGGGCACCAGGGCCGATCCCCCGGGGCGTCCGGGGCTCGCCCACTTCCTGGAGCACATGCTGTTTCTCGGGACGCGCAAATATCCGGAGCCGGACGCCTGGCGGGCCTTTATCACGGAACACGCCGGGGAACAAAACGCCTATACCGGCTTCGAACACACGAATTATTACTTCGATGTGGACAAGGACCACCTCCGGGCGGCCCTGGATCGGTTCGGGCAGTTCTTCATCGCGCCGAGCTTCGCCCCGGCGTACGTGGCCCGGGAACGCTTGGCGGTGGATGCGGAATTTCACGCCAAGAGGCAGGAGGACGCCTGGCGCGAGAGGGCCATCGCCCGGCAGGTCATGAACCCCCGCCACCCGCTTTCCCGGTTCAGTATCGGGAATCTCGCGACCCTCGCGGATGGGGCGACCAATGGGCGGGAAACGGATGTCCGGGAAGATTTAATCGCCTTCTACCGGCGCCATTACTCGGCAAACCGGATGGCGCTGGTCGTGCTGGGGAAGGAACCCGTGGCAGTGCTGGAGGCGTGGGTGCGGGGGGTGTTCTCGGCCATCCCGGATCGACAGGCGGCGCCCCTTCCCATCACCGAACCGCTGTTCGCGCCGGGACGGCTGCCGGTCCGCGTCACGGCACGGCCCGTCAAGGAACGGCGGCGGCTGGAACTCTCCTTCCCCGTCCCCCCCGTGACGGCCCATTGGCGGACCAAACCCCTCTACTACATCGCCCATGGCCTGGGACACGAGGGCCAGGGGAGCCTGCTTTCCCTGTTGAAGGCCCGGGGGTGGGCCGAGGAACTCAAAGCCGGGACCCGCGACAGCCATCGGGACAGCGCCCTCTTCACCGTCGCCATTACCCTCACCGAAGAGGGCCTGGCGGCGGTGGATGCCGTTACCGATCTCACATTCGAGGCCATCGCCCTCATCCGGGCCCAGGGCGTTCGGGAATGGCTGTTCCGGGAGCTTTCGCAACTGGGCAATATGGACTTCCTGTTTCGGGAGGAATTACCCCCCCTGGATGAGGTGAGCGCCCTGGCCGGCCTCCTCCACGACTACCCCGCGCGGGAGATCCTGCGGGGGCCCATGACGGTGGACGAGTACGACGAGGGGTTGATTCGGGCGTATCTCGCCGCCTTGAGGCCGGATAACGTCCTGATGATGGTCACGGACCCCAAGTGCTGCGCACGGCAACGCCCTTCGACGATTCCCCCCGGTGAAGCCTGTGGGATGAGCAAAGTCGCGAAGCCGCGCGCCCATCATCCACATCCCCAACGGGAAGATGGGCACGCTGCGCTTTGCCCATCCTACGGGTCCCGAACGCCCTGGTTCCAGGCCCCCTATCGCGTGACGGCCATCGAGCCCGCGCTTATGGAGGAATGGCGCTCGGACCGCATCCCGGAGCAACCGTGCGCGGCACCAGTCCCTTCCGCCATCGATACCTCACCGGGCGACCGGCAACAACCCGTAGGCTCTCATGCAGACCGCAATCGAAGGTCATTGCCGTGCGCGGCACTCGCCATTCCCGGGCCGAATCCCTTCATTCCCCAGGATCTGGCCCTAAAACCGGCCCCCGATCATCCCCAGGACAGACCTGTCCGCCTCATGGATTCTCCAGGGCTCACGGTATGGTTCCAACAAGACACCGGCTACCGCCTGCCCCGGGCCAACTTCTATCTCAGCGTCCGATCCCCCGTCGCCAACGACACCCCCACCCACGCGGTATTGACCGATCTCTTGGTGGCGCTGGTGGAAGACCGGCTCACCGAGTTCGCCTATCCCGCGAGCCTCGCGGGCCTCGAGTATGAGATCTATTCCCACATGCGGGGTCTCACCCTTCGCATGGAGGGTTACCACGACAAACAGCCGCGGCTCCTGGCGGGCATCCTGGAGGCCTTGAGACAGCCAAAGCTCGACGAGGAACGGTTCCGGATTGCCCGGCTGGAACTGATCCGGAAACTCCGCAACCGGCGGAAACAGGTCCCCTATCGGCGGTCCCTGGCCGAACTGGGCGACCTCCTCCTGAGGCCCCGCTGGACGCCGGAGGCCCTGCTCGGGGTGCTGGAACCGGGTGTTGCGGATAACCCCCCGGACGACCGGCGGCAAACCACCGCTTCCTCGCCGGAAGGGCATCGAAGGACACTGCCGCGGGCAGCACCGCCGTGCGCGGCACCTGTCACGCTCGAAGATCTACGCGCCTTCATCCCGGAATTCTTCCGGCGGCTCTCCCTGGTCGCCCTATCCCACGGCAACGTACGGGAAACCGACGCCCGGGCCATGGCGAACCTGGTTAAAGACCGGCTGCTCCGGGACGCCCGGCCCACCCACGTCCCCCGGGGGCAGGTGGTCCGGCTCGGTTCGGGGGCCGCTTATCCGCGCCGGATTGCGCCGGCGCACCCCGACGCCGCCCTCCTCCTCTATCTTCAGGGGACGGACCGCGGCTTCCCGGAGCGCGCCCGGATGGCCCTGCTGGGCCAGATCCTGAAAGGCGCCTTCTTCAATCGGCTCCGCACCGAAGAACAACTGGGCTACGTGGTATCCGCCGGCGCCTACCCCCTCCTGGAGGTCCCGGGCCTCGTCTTCCTGGTCCAATCGCCCCATACGGGGCCGGCGGCGCTGGGCGCCCGGGTGGAACGGTTCCTGACGGAGCAGGCGGATGTGTTGGACGCCATGACCGACAGCGAATTCGCGCGCCACAAGGCGGCCCTCATGGCCCGTATCCTGGAACAGGAGGAGAGCCTCCCCGTTCGTTCCCATCGGTACTGGGGGGAAATCGACCAGGGGCTTTCGACCTTCGACAGCCGGGAGCGCAAGGCCGAGGCGGTCCGCGCCCTCACCCTGGCCGGGATCCGGCGCGCCTACCGGACCCGCATCACGGGCCCGGCGCGGCGGCGGCTCGTGGTCCACGCCCGGGGGAACCGACAGGGAGAGTCACATGGGGGATATCCGAAGGGGGACGGGGACGAGGCCCCGGAGGAGGGATTGGCGGATGAGGCATGGGTAAGGATGGAATCCCCCGAGGGATTCAAGCGGGGACAGGTTTTTTTTCCGGGGGAGGATAATGGGGCGCCCGTCCCGGCGTCCCCGCCGGGATGACGGGAGAGGCCGCCCAAGGGGGATGGCTATCGAACGGACTCGCTATCGATATCACTATCGCGTTCGATCTTTCCGGAACGCCTTTTCGATAGTGATAGCGATCCCGATAGCCGTGCAAAACCAAGGTGGAACGAGGCGCTAGACATTCATCCCGGGCGGCATGCCGCCGCCCTTCATGCCCATGCTCCGCATCAGATTGCCCATGCCGCCCGGTTTTCCCATCAGCTTTTTCATCCGCTGCATCTCTTTTTGCATCTGGGCGAATTGCTTGAGCAGGCGGTTGACATCCTGGACGCGGGTTCCGGAACCGGCGGCGATGCGCCGTTTGCGCGACCCCTTGATGATGGCGGGATAGCGGCGCTCCCGTGGCGTCATGGAATTGACGATGGCCTCCAGCTGAACGAACGTCCGGTCGCCGACTTGATCAGCGAGGCTTCCGGTGGGCAACTTGTCCATGCCCGGCAGTTTGTCGATGAGCGCCCGAATGCCCCCCATTTTTTTCATTTGCTGAAGTTGATCCCGGAAATCCTCCAGATCGAACCGCTCGCCTTTTTCGAATTTGGCGGCGATCTTCTCGGCCTTTTCCTGATCCGCGTGTTGTTCGACCTCTTCGATGAGGCTGAGCACATCCCCCATGCCCAGGATGCGCGAAGCGATGCGATCGGGATAAAAGGGTTGCAGGGCCGCCGTTTTCTCGCCCACCCCCAGGAATTTGATGGGTTTGCCGGTGATATGCCGGATGGAAAGGGCCGCGCCCCCCCGCGCATCCCCGTCGGTCTTGGTGAGGATGATCCCCGTCAGGGGCAACGCCTCATCGAAGGCGCGCGCCACATTGGCGGCGTCTTGACCTGTCATGCTGTCCACCACGAACAGGGTCTCCACGGGAGAGAGGGCGGCGTGAATCCTTTTGGCCTCATCCATCATGTCCCGGTCGATGTGCATTCGCCCGGCGGTGTCGATGATCACGGTGTCATGGAACTGTTTTCGGGCGTGCGCCACGGCGCCACGGGCTATTTTTACGGGGTCTTGATCGGAACTGCCGGGGAAGAAGGCAACCCCCACGTCGGATGCCAGGGTTTCGAGCTGTTTGATGGCGGCGGGCCGATAGACGTCGCAGGTGGCCACCAGCACGGTGCGTTTTTGCCCCGTCAACCAACGGGCCAGTTTGGCCACCGTGGTGGTCTTGCCGGAGCCCTGTAACCCCGCGACCATGATGATGGCCGGTGGGGATACGTTGAGCTTGAGTTCACTGTTCCCGTCCCCCATGAGGCTTGTGAGCTCATCGCGAACGATGCGGATGAGTTCCTGTCCCGGCGTCAGGCTCTCGAAGACTTCCCGACCGACCGCCTTGCCACGGATGCGTTCGATGATTTCCCGGACCACCGGAAGCGCCACGTCCGCCTCCAGCAGCGCCAGGCGAACGTCGCGCAAGGCGTCCTGGATGTTTTTTTCGGTCAATCGGCCTTGGCCCCGTAGGCGGGTCAGGGTTTTGCCGAGTCTTTCTGCCAAGTTGTCGAACATAAATGATGTTGCTCCGGGATAATTTTGCCCCGCGTGCCGAGGGTGTTCGGAAAAATCACCAGTCCGGCACCTGGTTACTATCTGAATTTACGGATGGATGTAAGGGGGTAAAGCCGCACGTATCCACCCCGAGAGGGTGTCTGAAAAATGGGGACTCTATATAGTTCCCCTTGGAATAGGTGCCCACGAATGTCTGTTGATAAATCCTGCTACCCCATAGTGAATTCGTTCTAAGTCGATAAACCGTCGGAAACCGCGCAATTCCGGTTGCGCTCGAATCGTATTCATCTGTTTTCAAGGGGTAATAAACGCCGATAAGGCGCGGAAGACACCGCGTAACCGGAATTTCATATAACGAGCTGTTCCGTATATATTTTTTAGGTAGAATAAATTCACCCTGCCTGCTAGCCCGGTCGGTCAGGCTTATATTCACTGACCGTGTCATAGTAGAATTTTCCGCTCCCGGCATCCGCTTCCACTTTGATATGAAGCGGTCCTTTTAGGATCGACTCGATGCCATCCGATGTGGGGAGTTTGATATGCCAGGTATAACTTCTGACACCAGGAGCGAGAGACCCTATCCACAACGGCGTGGCGAACCTGGGATGGTCCGGGATTTCCAACTGTTCCCCCGATACCACCAACAGTCGCGCAAGTTCGAACTTATCGGAGCTTTTATTATTCACCTCCATGAGAATGGTCAACGTGGTGTTCCCCTTCCCGTCTTCCACGGCCTTGACGAAACGATGCTCGAAGGACAAGTCGCCCGCCCTGGAGTCGTCCTGCCTTCCCGGCTCACTGGCAATGGCCGACAAGGGAAACAACAAAACCATCAGCAATGCCATGGCGAGATTCGGAATGCCTCTGCCCGTTGGCAGGCTTTTTGATCGCTTGCTCATATTTTCTCCCATACGCTAAAAATAGTATTTTGCTGTGAATTGCAGTTTGTAAATACCGGGTTTTTCCCCCCATTCGTCGAGCGTATCACCGAGATCCGAGAAGACGGCGCTCGCGGTCAGTTCCCAATTCTCGAAGCCGGTATACTCTAAATTGGTTGTGACCGACATGCTGTGGTCATCCAGGTTCCGGAACACTGATATACTCGGAGTAAAATAAAGAATATCGAAGGGATTGTCCCACCAGGCGCGCAGGTTCAAATATTCGCGCATGGGATTCTGGTCGGTAAAGGAATCGGCGGAAAAATCTTCCTCCGAATTCGGTAGCGGCAACTGGGTCAAACCGGTCTCCCAGGCCTCGTGCACGCAACGATAATATTGCTTCTGCACCTCTTCCTCGTTGCCCAGCCCGTTGAGGTAATACTCCAGGATCATCGTGATATCGTCTTCGGTCCGGTAGCGGGCGCCGAGCAGATAACTGACCTCGTCCACCTCATTTATCGGGCCTTCCTGGCAATCCGGGGTAATGGTGCGATGCTGGACATCGGTGAAATAGGCAAGTTCGCCATGGACCTCGAAGTTCGGGAGCAGGTTTCCGGAAAAATCCATGCCGAACCGGGAACTTCGGCTGCCGTTGCCAAGGTACATGAAATCGATGTCCGTATCCCGATATAGCAGATAGAGCTTGGCCGCCAGATTATTGTGGCCCTCTTCACCGAAGTCATCGTTGATCTCGCTATGAACGGGCAGGATCATGGGGGTAAAGGCCACCGTCCGCAACGGTCCGTCGTTGAAGCGCTTGACCCAATCGAAAGAAGCAATCCATAAACCTTCCCGGGCCGCGTCCGGGTCGCTGGTATCCTTGGGCGTCTCCACGAAAGCCACCGGGTTCCAGGAATAGCCCTTGCCCCAAAGCATCGCCTTTTTGCCCACGTCGATTGCAAGACCGGGGGTTGGCTGCAGGCTCAGATGGCCCTGATACAGCTCATGATCCTCGAGGTCCCCCTGGTAGCTCCAAGTGCCCTCGGAATGGGTCTGCAGGTTCAGGCTGGCGATGCCCTTTCGCACACGGGCCTCCAGCTCCACCGTGCCGAGGAGTTTTTCGATATCATCTTGCAGATCATCCTGCTGATCAAGAAACTGAAGCCGGTACAAGGCGCCGTCCTGATTGGATCTCTGATACGAGGGTTCAACTTCCATATAACCGTTGAACTCGAAGAACTTGGGTTCGAAGGCCTCCACGTCGAAGCTGAACTCTCCGAACTCGGACTCTCCCCGCGCCTGTGCCGACAAACCATGCAGACCCAGGAGCAACGGCAGTATTCTCAGTGTTTGGGGGAGTCGATGATTCATTGCACGAATGGTCCGGGATTACCTCAACTCCCGGGCACGTGGCATATAGTTGAGACTGAACACCTCGTCGGCGAATTCCCGGGGGCGTATCTTGGCGAACAACATAACCGCCTTGTAACCTTGATACAGCGGGCTATCCGTTTCCAGCACCGAGGGACGAACCAGACCGCTGCCGAAGTCCTTTATCTTTCCGTAGCGTAATGTTTTAAGCAACATCCCGCTGGCGGCGTAGGCCTCGATCACGGTAGGCAGCAGCAGTTCCCGGTCGACCCACATCTTGAGCCGGTCATAGGCCACCGCGCCGGTCTTGGCCTTGAGGTCCAACAGGTATTCCTCGCCTTCCTCCTCGACCCCATCCACATCGTATTCGGTGGTGAACTCCAGGCGCATCAGGTCGGCGTTGTTGAAGATGCCTCCCACCACCGATTGCAGGTTGGTGATGCGCAGGGGCTTTCCCACCTCGGGGATATACAGCCACATGTTGTCGCCGAGGCGCAGGGTGGTGCGGCCCTTATCGGAGGCCGGGGCCAGGAACAGGCCCATCATGCTATCCCGGCCCTTTTTTGCGGTGTAGAGCACGTATTCCTTGCGGCTCCCATCCGGTTCCCGGTTGATGAGCTTGCGGTACATCTCGTAGGAAGGGGGCGCCAGGTTACGGTCCACCCGCGCCAGGAGGGCATTCCCATCCAGTCCCCACGCCGGACCCACCGCCAAAACCATATAAAGGATTAGGGTACGCAACATCATGATCTACTCTTTCAGTTCGTCGACGACATCCCGCACCACCCCCATCCGCCGCACGAGGCGGACGTCGCGGGCCCGGAGCACATCGTCCATCTTCGGGCCGGGGATCCGGCGCGCCACCAGCACACCCACGCCCCTATCGGCCAGGGTGGTGGCGCAGGCCGGTCCCGTGCCGGTTTCCAGCTCCAAATGGGGGTTGGCCAAGACCTCCAGGAGGTTGCCGTTGGCATCGTAGATATGGAAGAACGGGGCGATACCCGCCAGTTTGGCGATCTTGGCGTCCAACTGATCGCCATCGGCGGCGATGGCGAACTTACCCGCGGCGGCGGCGGACGGGCCGAAACCGACCAACGGCAGCAATAACAGAAATAAAACGAACAGGCGGCCAACAGTAAACATTTGAAATCTCCTCTTGTTGGGTTACGGCGCTAGGAGCCTAACCCAACGACTACTGTCAATTGAATTTCAAGACACGCCCTCAGACATGGCGAAGGGCGATAATCGGATCCATGCGCGAGGCCTTCCAGGCCGGCTGGAGGCTGGCCAGCGCCGCCACCAGGATGGTAAGCAGGGCGATGGTCATCACATCCGAGGCGGCGATGGTGGGGGCCAACACCAGGTTCTCCTGGCGCCCGAAGGAGAAGGTGAGCGTGACCGCGTTCAATATCCATACCGTCGACAGGCTGACGATGCTCCCCACCACGGTGCCCAGCAGTCCGAGCAGGAATCCCTCGCTCACGAACAGGGAAAGCACGGTACCCGGTCCGGTCCCGATGGCGGACATGGTGCCGATCTCGCGGATGCGCTCGTACACGGCCATCAGCAATACGTTCATGACGCTGATCAAGACCACCGAGATCAAGATGATCTTGATGAACAAGGTCATCAGGTCGATCATCTTGGCGATCTTGGAGAAGGGCACGAATTTCTGCCACGGGTGGACCTGGAAGATGCTCATGTTGCGCTTGTTCTTGATGTCCGCCACCCGAGCCGTCAGCGCCGCCCGCAAGACGTCCCGCATCCCGGGATCCTCGAGCCGGATGGCGATTTCGCTGACTTCCGCCGGACGACCCCAGCCGCGATGGGCGAACAGGGCCTTGGTTTCGGCCAAGTAACCCGCCCGCTCCGGTGGACCGGGACCCGCGGCACCCGCCAGGATGGCATCGATATCCCATTCTTCCTCCGCCGGGTCCGCGGCCGATTGCGCCGCCGGCGCATCGGCGGGTTCGGGAGCTTTCAGCGGTTCCTCGAGCTTGAGCACATCCGGTTCCCTGGGCTCGGGGGCCAGGGTGACATAATCGTGCTCGGCCAGTACCTGGGCCTCCACTTCCTCGTCCTCCATGCGCAGCAATGCCCGGGCGTCATCGATGTGCATATAACCGTCCCGTCCCCCCGGTCCCGAGATGCTCTCCAGGATGCCCCGCACCAGGAAGGTCCTTCCATTGACCGAGCCCTTCTTGTTGGTGGCCACCAACACCACTGTATCGCCCACCTTGACTTTCATGCCCTTGGCGATCAGCTCCGGGACCTGGATCTTGCCCCGCTCCACCAGCGGCGTTACCTGGCCCCCTTCCAACACCCGGTTGGCCACCAGGGGAACGGTGGCCAGCTCGCGAACGGGATCGACCCCGTTCATGCGGATGCTGGTGGTGCTGGCGAAGTTCGAGAACATGGCCATCATCTTGACCCGGGGGGACCAGGCCTCGATGCCTTCCAGGTTGTCCAGTTCCCGGTAAAGCTTGACAAGCATCCGGGGCCGCATGTTCCGGTCGACGGGCAGGCTCTCCATGGCCCCCACGTAGCCGCGCCGGTGCACCTGCATGTGCCCCACCATGGAGTCGGTGAACTGGCCCACCATCATGGATTTGAAGGAGCCGGCGATGGCCACGAACAGCATTACCGCCACCAATCCCACGGTGATCAGCAGCGAGGTGAGCAGAGTGCGCCGCTTGTAGCGCAGGAGATTGCGGGTGGCGATCTTGAGTATGTCGGTCATGTCGTTGTCCTCCGTTCCCCCTGGCGCAACCGGCCATCCTCCAGTTCGAAGGTCACTTCCGCCTCGCCCATGATCTTGGGATCATGGGTGGAAAACAAAAAGCTGGTGGAAAACTCGTCGCGCAACTGGCGCATCAGGCCGATGATCCGATAGGCGGTCTCATGATCCAGGTTGGCGGTGGGTTCATCGGCCAACACCAACTTGGGGTTGGTGACCAAGGCCCGGGCCACCGCCACCCGCTGTTTCTGCCCCCCGGACAACTGATCGGGCCGCTTGTCGGCCTGCTCTTCGATGCCGGCGGCCGCCAACAGGCCGCGCACCCGTTCCCCGCGCCTGTCCGCGGGCCATTTCTGGACCATCAAGAGGGGATACTCCACATTCTCATAGGCGGTGAGCACCGGGATCAGGTTGAAATCCTGAAAGACGAAGCCGATGTGCTCGCCACGGAATGTCGCGGCTCCCTTCCGATCCAGATCCGCGACCTGGGTGCCCAACACGCCCAGGCGGCCGGCGGTGGGACGGTCCAGACACCCGATCATGTTCAGCAGGGTGGTCTTGCCGCTGCCGGAGGGCCCCACGAAGCAGACGAAGGACCCGGATTCGATGACGAAGTCCATGCCGCGAATGGCCGGGACCGTCAAATCACCCATCCGGTACTCCTTGTGCAGTCCCTCGGCCCTGACCAGCACGCCGCTCCCCCGGGATGGGGACGGGGCGCCGGAAACCTTGTTGCCTTGGCGTTTCGATGTCATTACATTTTCTCCCTCGTCGGTTTCACCAGACCGGCATCACTGGACATTTACAGCTTCAACGGCTCGGCCTTGCGCAGGACGCCGGGGTCCGGCTCCGCGTCGTGGGTATAACCCGGCGGTGGGTAGACCGTGTTGCAGCCCTCGGCGTCGAAGTCGCCCATCTCCCGCTGCAACATACAGACATCGTGGGTTCCCGGCCCGCCGTCCAGGTCGTCGTATCCGGGTCCCCCCCAAAGTACGTCGAAATCCCCCTCTCCGCCGTTCAATTCGTCGCCATCGGGCGCCCCGAACAGCCAGTCGTTGCCGGGACCACCGAACAGGTGATCGGCGCCGCGCGCGCCCATGAGGGAGTCGTTACCGGGACCGCCACAAATGATATCGCCCTCCGCGTCACCGTGGACCACATCGTTACCGGCGCCGGCGACGATGACATCGCTGTGATCGGAACCCAGGATCAGGTCGATTCCCTCGGTGCCGATGCAGGTGGCGGTTTGCCCGGCGCACTTGGGGATCTCCTTCAACCCCTCGGGGATATGGGGACATTTGATGACGGTGTGGGCGGGCTTATAGTCGGGAAACCGCTCCGTGTTCCCCCCGGGACCCGCGGCGAATGCGGGACCGGTGGCGAACAACGCGAGAAGTCCCACGGCCGGCAAGCGCGCGGCCCTGGAATACGATGACTCTTCGGGTAAGCAGCCCGGAATTTTCATTTTCCTTAGTATATTCCCGGAGATTCTGTTTTTCCGGTTCATGAACATCCCCCTTATGGCGTTTCACGTGCTATTACATAATTTTTTTGTCGCTACTTCGAATAACCTCCCTGCGCAACGCTCTCGCTCCATGGCTTTTCGGCAATCTCTTCGAAGCGTCCGGAAAACTTTCCAACTACCCCGGCACACTTTCCGGGCATTTCGGATGGTTTTCCCCGATCCCGGGAAGGCCTTCCCGAGGCATGGGCAGGCTTTCCCGGATCCTCGGCAAGCTTTCCCACCGCTCCGGAAAGCCTGCCCGGACTCTCGGCGGGCCGCCTGGAGGTTTCGGAAGGCTTCCCCGGGACCCGGGAAATCCGGTTCGGAATCCCGGAAAGCCTGCCCGAGATCCGGTTCGCTTTTCCCGTGATCCCGGCAGGCCCGCCGAAGGTCGAATCCGGCCTTCCCAAGAACCCGGCAATTTTCCGAGGCCCCGGTCAATCCCGACCGGCGTCCCGGAAGGCTTTCCGGCGTGCCGGTGAAAGCCGCCCGGCACCCGGCCAATCCCGCCGAGGGTCCGGGAACGTTTTCCTCGTCCCTGTCCCGCGCGGCGGAGATGGCCATCAGGTGTCCGAAAATTCCAATCAAGGGCGCTGTATGCAAAAATCGCCCGCACCGCACAACTTCGTTGGTACCTGTTGACAATGGAGCCTAAAAATGCTCATTTACTTCGTTACCATGAAGCTTTTTCGCTCCCGATTTTCAACCAACGACGCCTCATCATGGAGCACAATCCGACTTTTGCATACAGATTCGGATTACCGTTATGTACAAACCTGCGACATCCGCGCGGGGATTGTAGCGAGCGGGTACGAGCATGACAACAACAACTACAGGACAATCAAAATCATGCGTAAAAGAGCCGCCATCGCCATCTTCACGATTGTCATCGGTGTATTGATCGGCCTCGGGGCGGTAGCCGGTCTCGATACCTTCTTGAAATATACTTCGACCCTCGAATTCTGTTCCACCACCTGCCACGAGATGGAAACGGTCGCCACGGAGTATCTGGGCTCGACCCACTACAAAAACAACGCCGGGTCTCGCGCCACCTGCGCCGACTGTCACGTACCGAGACCCCTGGGCGCCAAGCTATGGCACAACATGATGGGCGTTCGCGAGATCTACCACACCGTCATGGGCACCATGGATACCCGGTCGAAGTTCGAGGCCAGGCGCGGCCAGCTCGCCGAAAACGAGTGGCGCAGATTGAAGGAAACCGACTCCCGCGAGTGCCGCGCGTGCCATTCCCTCGACGCCATGACCATCACCTCGCAACGGGACGACGCCCGTTACTGGCATTCCAAGGCCGTGGAGGACGGCTCCACGTGCATGGAGTGTCACAAGGGGGTTGTACACCAATTACCCCGGCCCAAGAAACTCGGCGGTTAAAGCGGCGCCCGGCAAAATCATCGGGTTCACTCCCGGGCACCCTCACCGACGATCGCCCGGACCCTATTCATGGAAAGACCATGCGTCCGCCGCAATTCGCGCAACCGGGTATCCGGCGCAGTCTCCGGAGGAAGACCGAGACGGCGGATCAGGTCGGAAACGGGGATACCGCTGGAATCTTCCACCTCCCGAAGGGTCATGGAGCCCCGTATCTCCGATTCATGGCCCGATTTCTCGGCGTATGGGTGCGGTGGTGGGGCCCTTTGCACCCTTTCCACGCCATTCATCACGCCACTCATGAGGGGCGCGAAAGCCAGGCCAAGGAACCCGACGAGGCCAACGACGCCGGAAAGCGCGCGCCAGTCCCATCCCTGGCGAACCTTGCCAACCACCATGGTGACGACCCAGCGCCAGTGGAGGAAAAGATGGAAGGCCACGATGGCGAGGAGCGCCAGGGCGATCCAGAAATGCAGGTCGCCCCATTGATGGCGATCCATGCCCCAGATGACCCCCGAACGGCCACGGCCGTGGGGAAGGGCGTAGCGTATGAGAATACCGGTCACCACCAGGAAGACGAATCCCCCGAAGGCGATGGCATCGATGATAAAGTTGAAGGTACTTCGCTTCATGTATTTCATTTGGGCGTGGTTCCTTTGAGGACGAAGAAATAGTACGTAACCCGAGTTCCGGATTAAGAATGAGGTGGACCTCTCGATGCCGAACCGTGGCACTACCGAGCCGTGCTTTGCCTCGACACGCCCGACGGGCTCCGAACATGTAGATCGTAAGAGTGGAATGAGGCACTAGCGCCTCGTGGCGCTCTCAGAACGTCCCGCCATTCCAGCCCCACAGGGCGCGGGGGACATGGGCGAACACGATGTAGATGCGATCTTCCGGGACGCCGAGCTCCGCGGCGATGGATTGGCAAAGGGCGCCGGAGAGTTCCGAGGCGCGCGATTCCGGCAGACCGATGCCTTTGAGTTCCACGAAGGCCAGCGGCGCATCGCTCTCCCCGAGGGTCATGGCGCAGCCGGTGTCCATGGCGGCCATCATATAACGCTTGGGCTTTCCCGGTTTTTCTGCAATACTCGCGGCTATCCGGGTCAGGATCGCCTTTTCCGCGGCGCTCTGTGTCGTGACATTGGTTTGGATCTTGAGATAGGGCATGGTTGTTTCCTCATGAATCGTTTGTTTTCTCATGAAAATGGGTACGGTTATGATTGCATATCGAAAAAAACAAGAACAAGAGAACGCAAGGGAACATTTCGTGGACATCGGATCCCAACGGTTCCCGATAAACCGGGGCGAGCCATTGCCCCTGGGCGCCAGCGCCCATCGCCATGGCGTCAATTTCTCGATTTTCTCCAGACACGCGACGGAGGTCACGTTGTTGATCGCCTCGCCCTGTCAGTCCTCCATCACGCACCTCGCCCTGGTGGGCGATGAGCGGGAAGCGGCCTCACCGAATGCCCCGCCGGGGAATATTACCGAGATCCCATTGGATCCCAAGACGAACAAGACCGGCGATGTCTGGCATATCCTGATTCAGGGCCTGAAACCGAATGTGCACTATGGCTACCGAGTGGATCGGAGTCCCAATCCCAATCCCGGAGTCCAGTGTTTCCACAAGAACCGGGTCCTACTGGACCCCTATGCCCGCGCCGTTGTGGGACGCCATCGGTGGGGTATCCCCCCCGATGATGAAGAGGGGGAAGGCGCGCCCCGGTTCACCGAGCGGTGTTCCCTGGTGCTGGAAGACGATTTCAACTGGGAAGAGGATCGCCCCCTCAACATTCCCCTGGCCGATTCCATCATCTACGAACTCCATGTCAGGGGGTTCACCTGCCATCCATCCTCCGGCGTGCAAAACCCCGGCACGTTCCTGGGCCTGACGGAGAAAATACCTTACCTCAAATCCCTGGGCATCACCGCCGTGGAACTGCTGCCGGTCTACGAGTTCGAAGAGCGGGACACCGATCGCGTCAATCCGTTGACCGGTAAGCCCCTGTTGAACTACTGGGGTTACCATCCCCTCTCGTTTTTCGCGCCGAAAAACTCCTATGGAAGCGGTAGGGCGGATGGCGTGGCCGTGCGGGAATTCAAGGCCATGGTGAAGGCCTTCCACGAGGCGGGGATCGAGGTCATCCTGGATGTGGTCTTCAACCACACGGCCGAAGGCGACGAACGCGGGACCACCTTCTCGTTCCGGGGCATCGATAATATGGTGTATTACATCGTGGATCCCCGGGATGGGACCTACCATAACTACTCCGGGTGCGGGAACACCGTCAATTGTAACCATCCCGTGGTTCGGGACATGATATTGGACAGCCTTCGGTACTGGGTAACGGAAATGCATGTGGATGGCTTCCGGTTCGATCTGGCCTCGATACTCGGACGCGGCCGGGATGGCCGGGTCCTGCTGAACCCCCCGGTCCTGGAACGGATCGCGGGCGACCCGGTGCTTGCTAACACGAAACTGATCGCCGAGGCCTGGGACGCGGCCGGGCTCTATCAGGTGGGAAACTTTCCCCATTGGGGACGTTGGGCGGAATGGAACGGCCCCTTCCGGGATGACATCCGAAAGTTCGTGCGGGGCGACCCGGGCATGGTGCAGGCCCTGGCCACCAGAATGACCGGCAGCCCGGACCTCTATGATAAGCGCGAAGAAGAAAATTGCAGTCGGATCACGAACCGCGAACCCTATCACAGCATCAATTTCGTGACCTGCCATGACGGATTCACCCTCATGGATGTCACGTCGTACAACCAAAAGCATAACATCGAAAACGGAGAGGATGAGCGGGACGGTCACAACGACAACCTGAGCTGGAATTGCGGGGAGGAGGGAGAGACCGGTAACGACGAGGTGAACCGGCTGCGTCGGCGCCAAGTCAAGAACATGACCGCATTGCTCCTACTGTCCCATGGCGTACCCATGATACTGAGCGGCGACGAAATGGGACGCACCCAGCGCGGCAACAACAACGCCTATTGCCAGGACAATGAAATCAGCTGGATCGATTGGACGCTGACCGAAAAAAACCCGGACCTGGTGCGGTTCTTTCAGCGGTTGATCGGGCTGCGACGCAAGTATCCCGCCCTCCGGCGGGAATCGTTCCTGCCCGATGGGCAAGGCTCGACGGTCTCCGTGGAATGGCACGGTATCGTTCCCTACCAACCGGATTGGTCCCACGCATCGAGGACGCTGGCCAAATGCCTGCGGGTCATCATGCCCAATGGCGAAAGCCAGAGCATTTATCTGATCGCAAGCGCCTACACGGAATCGTTATCCTTCGAACTGCCCGGCCTCAGGGAACGATCCTGGCATCGGGTTCTCGACACGGCGTTCGATTCGCCACGAGACATCGTGGACCCCGGCCAGGAAGAACGCCTGGATGATCAGGGGCGCTATTGGGTGCAGCCCAGATCGGTGGTGGTGCTGACGGAAAAATAACGCCGTACGATTTATCGCGTTCGATCTTCTCACCCCTTTCGACAGCGATAGGGGGTATGGAAGCGGCCCGTTCGAGGTATCATGTACGCCATGGACCACTGGCAGTCGGCATTATCGAAGGGTTTCCAGGACCCGATGGCGGTCCTGGATATCCTCGGACTGCGGCCCGAACAACGACTACCCCACGCCACAGCCCACGCAGCGCCCATCGACATTCCCCCCTTTCCCTTTCGAGTGCCACGCGGCTATGTGGCCAGAATGGAAAGGGGTGACCCGCAGGACCCCTTGCTGAGGCAGGTCCTACCCCTTGCCGAAGAGCATATCCAATCGCCCGGCTACACCCGAGACCCCCTGAATGAGCGGGGCGCGCTGCGCGCCCCCGGGGTTCTGCAAAAATACCAGGGGCGGGTATTGTTGGTGACAACCACCGCCTGCGCCATTCATTGCCGCTACTGCTTTCGCCGCCACTTCTCACACGGGGACGGTCATTACGCGGACAACGACCCGCACTTCAGGGCGGCGCTCACCCACATCCGCCGGGACAATACCCTCCGAGAGGTGATCCTCAGTGGCGGCGATCCCCTGTGCCTGGTGGACGAAAAACTCGCGGCGTTGGCAAGGGGGCTGGCCGACATTCCCCACGTGGGGCGCCTGCGCATTCACACGCGATTGCCCATCGTGCTGCCCGAGCGCGTGGATGAGGCATTATTGGCGTGGCTGACCGAAACGGTCTTAGGCAGGCGCTCAAAAGACCGGAAAGGGTTTCCCTTCCGTTCCATCGAGCATTCCGGCGATAGGGGGCTGGAGGTGGTGGTGGTCGTCCACGCCAATCACCCCAATGAGATCGATGAGGCGGTGGTCAAGGCGCTAACGCGCCTGCGGAGGGCAGGGGTGCTCGTGCTCAACCAGTCCGTGTTGCTGCGGGGCGTCAACGACAACGAGGATAGCCTGGTGAGGCTCAACGAACGGCTCTTTACAACGGGCGCCCTCCCCTATTATCTCCACATGCTCGATCCGGTGGCGGGCAGTCGGCACTTCGCGGTGGAGGAGGAACGGGCCAAGATGATCATGGCGGAACTCAGGGCTCGGTTGCCCGGTTATCTGGTCCCGCGCCGGGTTCGGGAGGTGGCGGGCGCAAGGTACAAGGTTCCCATAGATTAAGGAGAAGGTTACCGGTCCCGATGCTCGGTTCTTACCTTCATCGAAACCGGTAACCCCCTCCTTACTTTCTCCTCGTTGCCGAGGCCTTGTGGGGTACAACGCTCGGGTCTTTCACTCACAGGCCATACAACGGGTTCAATGAAGATCTCATTTCATCTGAAACGGAACATATGAAGCAAAATTATTTATGGTCAGCGATTATCGGGCTCATAGCTCTTTCCCTGTCGCAAACCGCTTGCGTCAGCATCAATATTTGGGGTAGCGACGAGGATGAGGCGCTTGCCCCTACCCCCCTCACGAAGTTCGAACCCACAATACAGGTTCGCAGAATCTGGAAACAGGATGTCGGCGCGGGCGCGGATGACCTGTATGTGAAACTCACCCCTATCGTTCATGGAAAACGCCTGTTCGCGGCCACCCCGGAAGGTGAGGTCCATGCCTATGATGCGCAAACCGGGGAATCCCTTTGGGAGACGGATATCGACCTCCCCATCAGTGGCGGACCGGGTATCGGGCACCAAACCGTTCTGGTGGGCAGCAACACCGGCAAAGTGGCGGCGCTCTCCCAAGAGACCGGTGAGGTCCTATGGAAGGTAAAGACCTCCAGTGAGGTATTGGCCATGCCGCAAGAGAAAAACGGTGTGGTGGTCGCGCGCACCATCGACGGCAAACTGTTCGGCCTGGAAGAGGCCGATGGGGCGCGGCGGTGGGTCTACGAACGATCGGTGCCGATCCTTACCCTGCGCGGAACCAGTAACCCGGTCATTGTTGATGATCTCGTTATCGCCGGCTACGATGGCGGTCAGTTAGTCGCTGTGTCCCTCGAGGATGGGCGTATGGTATGGGAAACCCGCATCACGCTACCACGCGGTCGTTCGGATATCGATCGCATGGTAGATATCGACGGGGAAATCGCTGTGGTGGGCAATGCCATTTACGCAGTTACTTTCCAGGGTCAGGTCGCCGCGGTCAATGCGATGTCCGGCAATATCTTCTGGCGGCGCGACATGTCTTCTCACGCCGGCCTTGGCATTTACGGTAGGACCCTATATGTAACGGACGAGAAGAGCCATATATGGGCGCTTAACCGCTATAACGGCGAAACGCTGTGGCACCAGACGGCGCTCGAGCGGCGCAAACTCACCGCCCCGGTCGGATTCGGTCCCATGGGGCTTGGCGATTATGTCGTGGTCGGTGACCTCGAGGGTTATGCCCATATTCTGGACAAAAATGACGGACGCATCAGCGCGCGTATTCGCGTCGATAAGAAAAAGATCCTGGCCCCGCCCATGGTCGCCAATGACATCCTGTATGTGTACGGCAGCAGCGGGATCCTAACAGCGCTTAATGTGGGGAATAATACCGCGCCGGATTAGCGGCTCATCGAACAAGGCCCTCAAGCCCGCCGAGGCGCGGCGTTTATCGGACCGTTTGGAGATTCACTACACCCCCAAGCAGGGTAGCCGGTTGGACATCGTCCAAATCGAATCGAGCGTATCGACCAAACAATGTCTTGGCCGTCGCATCCCCGATATCGGAACGTTGCGCAGCCTGGGAAGGCCAGCTCAAGCTCCAGTGGGAAAATATAGTAGACCCCAAAGTCCAGACAAATGTCAGATGAATTTAAGCTATAGCGCCACCTGATTACAGCGAAAGACTCGCTGCCCCGTTGTGGCCACCGCTCTCCATCGGATGGCGGCCTAGCCCTGAAATGCGGGCGCCTGCCTCCCCGGCTCACTGTTGCATGGACCTGCGCGGGGGTCCGTTTGCCAAGTGCCTGATGCAGCCGTTCCTCGTTGTAGAACCTGAAATACGCCGTATAGCGGGAACCCTGTTCCAGCCGGATGTACGTGATATCGCTCCTCTACATCTGATTGGGTCGCACCACTTCCATACCGCGTAGCAGGTGGGGATAGACTGGGTGCCGCGGGTGCTTGCCGCTGGTGTTCGGCTCCGGCACCATCCCCGCCAGACCTAGTGGTTCGTCAATCTGATAATTTAAGATACTGGAGTTTGTTTACATGCCGAAGTAGAAAAGCTGGCTTAATCCGGCATC
>CAZQHJ010000005.1:0-47569 GCA_964593225.1 uncultured Thiotrichales bacterium | reverse complement strand
ATTCGCATCGTAGCGAGGCGGTGCTCCCGATTGTGGCTCCTGCAAGGCGCGATGGGAGCGAAAATAAGGATTGTAGTGGACTACACGACGCAGTTTTCGCCCCCGTCGCAACGTAGCAGGACGCAATTCGGGCGCCGCCGCAGTAGATTGACGAATTCCCAAACAGCTTCTAAGGGCTTACCTGACTAAAGACACGCGCTGCGGTAAGAGCATTTCAGACGCGTGCCAGTCTCGAACTCGACGGGCGAATTTCGCAAGAACTGCTTAGAGACTTTACATGCAACACCACAAAAGAAGACCCGATAAATCCAAAACTCAAACCGCAGGATCCGGACACCGTTCCAAGACAGCCCGATATTATCGCGCTCGGCTGAGAAATCTTCTCCTAAGCGTCGGGCTTGCGATGATTGCGATCTCCATTTCACCGATCCCGTTGGGAAATGCCTCACAAAAATCACCTCTTACGACATTGGAAATACCGCCGCCTGATTTGCAATTAGGCGTCTATTTGCAAGGAACAGCCCCTCCCTACTTGGCGTTATCCACCAACCTCGGCGAACCGGCGCAAGGGAATCAGGTCGAACGAGACCTAGCAGGAAAAACGGCCAAACAAGCGACACCCGAACCCATTCTACGCACGGCTACCGTGGTGGAAGGTGATTCTTTATCCGAAATTTTCAATCGCCTCGGACTACCCCTATCTCAGCTGTACAGTATATTGGATACCGGAACCGACGCCCAGCGGCTAAAGCACCTGCGACCTGGCCAAACGTTGAACTTCGAGATCGGTGATAAAGGCGGGAATAACCGTACAGTTAAAAAGATCAACTATCGACTGGACGCAACGACTGTGCTGGAAATCGCCTCGAAGGGAGATCCTAAGGGTTATCACTCCAAAATCATTACCGAAGAACTCGAATCAAGAACCGTGTTCGCCATGGGAATCATCGATCAATCGCTATTTCTCGCCGGACAACGCGCAGGGCTGTCAGACAAGATCATCATGCAATTGGTGGGGATTTTTGCGTGGGATGTAGACTTCGCGCTGGACGTCCGCTCTGGCGATCGCTTTGCGCTAATCTACGAACAATTCTATAAAAAAGGTGAGAAAATCCGAGACGGCAACATCCTGGCGGTGGAATTCGTCAACCAAAAACAGGTGGTTCGCGCCGTCCAATATGAGAACGACAAGGGTGATGTCGATTATTACACACCTGACGGACACAATATGGAGAAGATATTTTTGCGCACGCCGGTTGAGTTCACGCGTATTTCTTCACGGTTCCAGCTACGCCGCTGGCATCCGGTTCTCCATAAGTTCCGCGCCCACCGGGGCGTCGATTACGCGGCCCCGCGTGGTACACCGGTGAAGGTAACGGGCAACGGGAAAGTCACCTTTGTCGGTCGCAAAGGCGGCCTCGGAAAGGCGATATTCGTTCAACACGCCAAAAAATATACCACTGTATATGGACACCTCGACAGATATGCCAAGGGTATCAAAAAGGGACGATCCATTCGTCAGGGGCAGGTAATCGGATACGTCGGAAGCACCGGGCTTACAACAGGCCCACATCTACACTATGAATTCCGCGTAAACGGTGTGCACAGGAACCCACTCACGGTGGCACTGCCGAAGGCAGAATCCATTGAGGCACATTACAAATTGGATTTCAAAGAGAAAACAGCGAAATTCATCGCCCAGCTTAATGTGCTTTCCCGGACGACATTGGCGCTACAACCCGGTTACTCCAAAGAGAAAAAGTCATAATATCCCTGCTTGACGATTGTGAGCAACCCCAAAGGTTGCCAATCGGATCGACAAACTCAGTGCCTGT
The DNA here is from genome assembly GCA_964593225.1 of uncultured Thiotrichales bacterium. GTDB lineage: Bacteria > Pseudomonadota > Gammaproteobacteria > HK1 > HK1 > JABDQX01. The sequence continues at coordinate 45,734 of CAZQHJ010000005.1, read as the reverse complement.
AAGAAAAATCTCCCGGCCGTCGCGAAGCGGTTCTCGGACGTGGCTGGCCAAAGGCGCACAAGGTCCGAAATCGGGGAGTGTAGCGAGCTACATGATGCGATTCCAAACCTTGTACCCCGACAGGCGCTGATTCGGGGGCCGCCTCGCTACGACCGGGGATTTTCAGGCACGCGCGCCCCAGTAGTTACCGACACTCTGGCAAACCGCCGTTTTCCCACCTGGAAGACATGGCTTGCGCCGACGGGGATTACCAAGGTCCGGTCGTCTACCCTTTCCCCGTCGATGCGCACGGCGCCCTGCTTGATCAGGCGCAATGCCTCCGAGGTGGTGTTGGTCAATCCGGCATTCTTGAGCAGGTTGGCGATGGGTATTCCATTTCCTTGTGCCGTGAGTTGCCGTTCCGGTATGTCATCCGGGATCGCTCCTTGCTGGAAGCGGGCGATGAACGCTTCATGGGCCTTGCGCGCCGCCGAGGGGCTATGGAAACGCCCAACGATCTCCTCGGCGAGCAGTATTTTACTGTCCCTGGGGTTGGCACCCGCCATCACGTCGGCGCGCAGTTTTTCGACCTCGGGCATGGGGCGAAAACTGAGGAGTTCGAAGTAGCGCCACATGAGCTCGTCGGAGATGGACATGATCTTGCCGAACATCTCTTCCGGCTTTTCCCGGATGCCAATGTAGTTATCCAGGCTTTTAGACATCTTCTCGACGCCACCCAAGCCCTCCAGGATCGGCAGGGTGATGACGATCTGGGGTTCCTGGCCAAATCCGGTCTGGAGTTGCCGCCCGACCAGCATGTTGAATTTCTGATCGGTGCCGCCGAGCTCCACGTCGGCCTCGAGGGCCACCGAATCGTAACCCTGGACCAGAGGGTACAGGAATTCGTGAATGGCAATGGGTTGTTTGGCACGATAGCGTTTCTCGAAATCGTCCCGTTCCAGCATCCGGGCCACGGTGTGCCTGGCGGCGAGCTTCATGACGTCGGCGGCGCTCATCTTGTCCATCCACCGGGAATTGAAGCAGACCTCGGTTTTGTCGGCGTCGAGAATCTTGAAGATCTGGCCTTCATAGGTCCGGGCGTTGGCCTCGACAGCCTCCCGGTCCAGCGGTTTTCGGGTTGCGTTTTTGCCCGTAGGGTCGCCGATCATGCCCGTGAAATCCCCGATCAGGAACAGGATATGGTGGCCGAGGTCCTGAAACTGGCGCAGCTTGTTGATGAGTACCGTATGGCCCAGGTGCAGATCGGGCGTGGTAGGATCGAAACCTGCTTTGATACGCAAGGGACGATTATATCGATGACTGTATTCGAGTCTGGCGAGGAGATCGGATTCGAGAAGGATCTCGGAAGTCCCTCGCCGAATCATGGCCAGGGATCGTTCGATTGATGACCGATCCGCCGAGGATTGATTCTCCGATGACTGATTCTCTGGGCAGCACACTGATTTCTCCCTAAATTTTTTTGTCCGGATACCGGGATTGTCCACGTCGATGTTCGAACGGATTATAGTCCATCTATCGGGGAAACGAAGCTGTCCGGGATTCTCGGTGCGCACGCAAACGGCGGTTTCCCAACCCGGCGAAGCCGGAACCAAGCGCGCCCGCGAGGACGATTCATTTTGTGCTAGTTTTCAACGCCGTTGGGGAGTGCAAGGCGACTGCATACAGAGCTCGGAGTATGCCATGGCTCCGTAGCTGAAGGTAACTGCGTCACCGCGAGGTGGGGTGGAGAACAACCGGAGGCGAACTAAAATTGTTCCTTCATGAGGTTGGCCTGTGTGTCTTCGCGTTTTCCGTCATGCTCGTAGCCTTTGGCGATCCCTTCCAACATCCCGGCTACGTTGGGATGGGAATACTGCGCCCGCGTTGCCTGCGCCCGATAGTAGGCAGCCAAATCGCGCTCCTGATCTCCGCCATCGTAAGGTAACCGACAGGTAATGCCCCGTTTATTACGAGTTCCGATATGAAATCCATTGCGCATCTTCTCCAGTTCGGGACGATCCAGCAGTTCCCTGACGGGTGCGCACGGCCACGCGCCGTCTTCGTCCGCAGGGGCGTGGAGCAAGGATTTGTCCCAAGGTAGAATCACACACGGTCAGGCGATCCGCCTTGCGACACGATTCCCGGCTTGCGTCGATGATAGCGGGTAAATGCCTCCCCATCGATACTACCGTCCGCTTGGGTTCCCGGTAGACGTTTACAGGCATACAGAATACCGAAGGCGCATTTGGCAGCCGCCTGAGTTGCTGCCGTCGGTTTTTCCTGTTCTCCGTGTTCGGGCTTGTAACAAAGGCGGATCAAGTCGGTGAACAAGGCCGGTTCCGACATGATGGCCTTGTATAAGGCGGCGGCATGGTACTCCCGCCCGTATCTAAGCGCCGGAAACAGGGAAAATTCGAGTTGTATCAGTTCATTCTTTTCGATTTCATCGGAGTTCTGAAGCCGTCCCAGTATCTTTGTTAGATGGTAGGGCTCTATTTTTGGTCCGTCTTTTTCTTCTGCGTACAAGAGTTGTTGGAGGGCTGCAAAGAGTTGACGCGGGTCAATTTTCTCAAGGGAATATTGACAGTACCACAAGGCGGTTCTGGGACGTTTTGCTTCCAGCAGGTGTTCCAATATAAATTCCAGATCATCTTTGTTGTGGACACGGTAAGGCCGAACGCCCTGCCAATAGGCTTTATAGATATCCGGGCCGCACGAGTTGGCCAACCGCCAGATTTCCTGCTCCATTCTGGCCATGATCAGAAAGCGCGGGATTTTCGCGGCATCCCACCCGGCTTGCCTGCCGAACGCAATCACCTTTTGAAGAAGATCGCCTGAAGCAGGCGGGGGAATGGCTGGAATAAAAGCGGAAATACACTGCGTCATGGGCGCGCCAAGGGTAAAATCCCCGCCTTTCGCCACAATCCATTCCGGCCAGGAAATCTCATCACGCCAAGGTACCTTGGGAAGCGTGAACCCGACGATGCCAGGCTCGGCGCACGCCGCAATCAGGTTTTCGATACCGATGATGCCGTAAGTCTGGTGGATTTCGGTTAACGCCGAAATTCTCGACTGTACAGTGGCTTTCTCTTGTTCCTGGAAATCTTCCCTGTCCCGAGTGGGTAGATCTATCCAATCTTTATCAAACAACCAACGATGCGGGACCACCAAATCCCGTGGCGCCAAACGCTCGTAGAGCGCCTCCACCGGTCCCAGGCATTCATCCAATTCCGCGGCGGGTGACTCGTCGTAGTTGCAATGCCAATGAATTCTCACTCTCAGCACCGCACGCAGGGTTTCCCGGTCCTCGTCCGTTGCCGCCGCCTGGGTGAATGGTTCCATCAGCGCCAATACCTTGGGTAATTCCTCTGGCTGCCGTAACCCAGTCTGCAGTAGGGAGGCAATTCGCGATGCGTTGCCTTTGCTGAGTTGGAGGAGCCTTTCCTTGACGACATCGAGCATTCGGTGAATTTCATCAGAGGTAACACCATGCCCCGCGCCCGCGTCGTCTTCCCGCCACTTGGGTCGAGCGGCTGGCGTTGCCGTTTGCGGTCCATCGTCCGCCAGCTCTTTCAACACGTCAAACGCGGCTTCCTCATCCTTGTCGATGAGCAAGGTCGAGCACTTGGATACGGTCCGACAAGTTGGCCGCAGTCTGCGGCAGCCAGGAGAGAAAAAGCCCCAACAGGTTATTGTCCGGCTTATTGCCCCAATTCCCCTTCATGGGGACATGACTCAACCGAGCCAGAATCAGCGCCACCTGCGCCAGACGATTGGGCGCCCAGGCCAATCTTTCCAAGGCCCACAGCAGATCCGAATGCCAACAGCATCCCATCAGTCCCGAGTCACTGGTTTCGGTGATCAACTGCGTCACCGGCGCATCCGGTGTTGCAGGCCTTTCTCCACTGCCCCGAGAAAGGCGTCCGGTGCGGCCTCGGCCAGGCTTGATAAATAAGAGGACAGGGAAAGCCAACGCGTCCCATCGGCCCCGTCGAGCAATTCCCGAACCAGACCGGTTACCCGAGCCTCGATGTTCAACCCATCGAGCCCGGCTTGCTCCGGGCCGCGCACCGCCAGTTTGATGAGGGAATTGCAGACCGATTGGAGCAGCAAATCGGAATGTGGGCGAACCTTGCCGTGGATCTGGGCCGCGTAGCGTTCCTCATCCGGCAATTCCAACTGGTGATCCGGCGCCGAGAGGAGATCCCCGGCGATGGAGAAGAAACGGTCCAGTTGGCTGCGGGTGATTTGGTCCCCAAACAATGCAAGCAGTTCCAGGGGCGACTTGGCCTTTCGGACATCTCCGATATGCAGCAGCGGGGCATCGTCGATCCGGGCCAATTCCCGCAGATCCCGCTCCACCTCTTCATAGGGCCGGGCCGCCAGTCGTTCGACGATTTGGCGATCCGCGCCGTTGTTTTCATTCCAGGCGCTAAGCAGACAAACCAGCGCCAGGGTGGATGACTGGGGCGCATTCAGCCAGGCGGGATGCCGTATTGCCGGATTCACAGCCCTTTGGCGGCGAAACACCGTCCAGGAGCGTCCGGTGTTCAAGGCGTAGCGCTTGGCGTCGGATTCTTCCACGCCGATGGCGATGAGTGCTTGCTCGAATTCGTAGATGTTCGGACGCTCCAGGATCAATTCGCCTTCTTTCGATTTATTGCTCAAATCACCCGTGGCGTAAGGCACGATGAGGAATAAACCATCACGCGAAACCGGTTTGGCGGCGGTTTCGGTGCGCGCGGCAATGGCGATCTGGAGTTGTGGACTCTTCTCCACATAACGCCAGCCCTCGGGCTCGGTCACAACCAACGCCTGAATCCTGCAAGCCGGACGCCGCGACCACCGCCACCGCAAAGGCTGCGGCCTCTTCCACGCTATCGGCGCGTATCGTCAAAAGGTGGGGCAGGGACGGTTGGGAGAAGGCAGAGTGGATTTTTTCAGTCAGGGCATCACGCACCCAGGCGTGATCCATGAAAAAAGCGTCGGGTGTGATGGCCGGGTCGCACTGCCCGGACCACGAATCCCAATGACGGGAGAGGCTCTCGACGCCGGGACCAACGAGACCCAATTCCTCGGCAAACTGCAAGGCCACCGCCGGAGATTGCTCCAGCCATTGCTCCAGGTCGTCCGCGTCATAGGCCCGAACATCTTTCCATTCGCCTTTGTGGCGCTGTTCTGTTATCCAACCGGATTTCTTCGCCCAGCGCTGGGGGGTGACGAAGACGAAGGTGCATGCCGAGCGCGCCTCCTCGCCGGTGTTCTTTGTTCGCTTTCGATATTCTTTGTTGGCCTTGGGGGTCGGTTCCTTGTCGCAGCCGATCTCCCACCGGGATGCGCCAACAGGTATCCAAGTATTCCCCTGTTCGCTGTAGAGGATGCCATCCCAACCTGGCGTATAGGTGGAGTCGCCCGAGGGAAAGGAGAGTTGGCGGGTCGTTTCAGGGTCGAAGCAGAGCCGCCTGACCAAACGCGGCAGATCGTTTTGTGCTTCCTTTGCATGGATATTCGCCAAGTCGACGATGTGCGAGGCGGTTATTCTCATGTAACTTGCCTTCATTCGCGACCCGGATCGACCGGCAGTCGCCGCGTTGCCGTTACTCGTCCGAGGGGAACCTGCGCCGTGGAAATTCGGGTTCCCTTTCTCGGCTTGATGAGGGAAAGGCTCGTTTCCGACCGGACCGGCAAACGATAATGACCGGCGGCGAGATCCGTGAACAGATTTGTCAACCCCGAACCGGTCTTTGCGCCTGGGGTTAGCCGGACACGTGCCCAGGGATAGCGATCATTGATAATTTGGTCATTCATACCTTATCTCCCAAGAGCTCTTCCGGAGAACACATTTCCGGACAGTTCCAATCATTCTCTTCCAGCAGTTGCCGGCCCCTCTTTCGGAAGATCGGAGAGTCATTGAGAATATTTCGAGCACCGGCGATGCGGAATATCCAGACAAAACCCCAACCCGGTAGAGCCGGAACCAAAAAGGGATAGGCTCGGGTTTACCCGTATCGTTGAAGTTACGGGGGCCTATTTGTTTGCCCCGGAATACTTTTCGACATTGTGTCAAAAAGTATTCCGGGTGAGTGACTAAATTCCTGCCTCGTCGAGGCGGGCAGCCGAAAGCATGGTTATTCCCAATATCCCCGCACGGGATTCTTGACACGATATGGACCATGGCTTAAGTTTCCGGCTTACCTGGATGAATCGGTCCGTCAACCGCCATCGGCGGCAGGCGGGAAATAACGCTCACCAAACCAAAGGGAAAATTCCATGATCCACGAACTACCCAAACTCCCCTACGCCCCCAACGGGTTAACCCCCTTCATTTCCGAGGTGACCCTGAACTTTCACCACGGGAAACACCATCAGACCTACGTTACCAACCTGAATAATCTCATCAAGGACACCGAGTTCGAAAATGTTCCTCTGGAAGGCATTATCCAAAAATCTTCCGGGGGGATCTTCAACAACGCAGCCCAAGTCTGGAACCATTCATTCTACTGGAAGTGCATGTCCCCCAGCGCGACACCCAATGTCGGTGGCTCGCCAAGCGGTCCCATAGCCGACGCCATCAATGGCGCATTCGGCAGTTTCGATAACTTCAAGGAAAAATTCACCAACTCCGCCGTAACCAACTTCGGCTCCGGGTGGACTTGGTTGGTGAAGAACCAGCAAGGCGAGCTGGAGATCGTGAACACCAGTAATGCCGGGTGCCCGCTGACGGATGGCAAGACCCCTCTGTTGACGTGCGATGTATGGGAACATGCGTATTACATCGATTATCGCAATCTCCGTCCGAAGTATGTGGAGAATTTCTGGAACATAGTCAAGTGGGACTTTATCGCCAGTCATCTATGATGATTTTGCTGCGCGAAATCCTGTTGTTGGTTCCGCCTGTCATATCCATCGTTCTATTCGACCTTCGGCACCATTGATGCGGTTCGCGCGAAGCGCTCATTGGTTAACACGCCCCCCCAAAAAAGTGTGGAACGAGGCACACACATCCGGGACCCGCAAGAGCCGCGAGCGGCGCCCTGATGGGGTGGGGTTCGGCCTGCACGGGACAGGGCCCCGGTTTCGGTGAGACGAATTCGGGCTTTAGATCCATCGGATCGAAGTTCCGATAGGGCGTATCCGGGCTTCGACGGAGTGGCCGAAGCGATGATGGAACCCGTTGAATCGGGATTATAGTGACAGTTGAACGATATGATAATCGAAGGATATGACGGACGCAGCGCAGCACTAAGATTTACAAGCGAGGCCACGGGATTCTGCGAAGGAGAATGCCGCCATCATCCAGCAACCGATACCCAATCGGCACCAGAAACAGCGTCAGGAAAGTCGCGTACAAGATCCCGAAACCCAGGGACACCGCCATGGGTATCAGGAACTGGGCCTGGGTGCTCTTGTCGAAGATAAGCGGCATGAGGCCGGCAAAGGTGGTGAGCGATGTCAGAAGGATGGGACGGAAACGGGCCACCCCGGCCATGACCACGGCATCGGTCGTTTCGACCCCCTCGCGCCTTTGGCGATTGATATAATCCACCAGTACCAGGGCGTTGTTGATTACCACCCCGGTCAGGGCCAGCATGCCCCAAATGCTCATCATGCTGAGATTCATGCCCATGATCATGTGCCCCAGCAGGGCGCCGATTACACCGAGTGGGATGACAAGCATGACGATGAGGGGTTGCACGTAGGAACGAAACGGGATGGCCAGCAGGGCATAGATGGCGAACAGCACGAATGCAATACCCATATACAGACTACCGAAGGCCTCCCGCTGTTCGCGCAGTTCCCCCTCCAGGCTATAACGCACCCCGGGCCAGCGCCTTTGCAGCTCGGCCAGGAAAGGTTCCAGATCCCGGACAATTCGATTGATATCGGTTTTCTCCTTGTCCATATCGGCGGTGACATTTACCGCGCGATGGCGATCGACGCGGCGAATGGTGGAAGATCCCTTGCCGACACTCACATCGGCTACCTCGCTAAGCGGCACCTGGACCCCGGAGGGCGCGCGGATGCGCATCCGGGCAAGGTTTTCCTCGGATTGGCGCTCGGCCAGGGAATAACGCACCATCACCCGCACGTCGCCCCGGCCCCGCTGGATGCGTTGCGCCTCGGCGCCGAAGAATGCCTGGCGCACCTGTCTTCCCAGATCGGAGACCGAAATACCCAACAATTCGGCTTCCGGGCGCAGGCGAAGCTCGATCTCCTCCCGCCCCACATCGAAGCTGTCCCGGATAGCGAATACGCCGGGGTATTCCGCCAGCCGTTCCTTCACCTCCACTGCCGCCGCCGCCAAATCCTCGAAATCGTCCCCCATGAGCCGGATATCCATGGGACCACTGCGGTGCTGCGAAAATAGAGATCCCGAGCCCCCGGTATGGGCCCGATGGCGCGCCGCCATTCGCGGATGAATTCCGAGGTGGTGATGGCAACCGGGCGCTCCTCGGGCGGGACGAGGGTCATGGTCACCCGGCCGATGCGCGAGCGTCCACCCCCGCTTTTTTCCAGATCGGATGCCCTTTCCCGGGTCCAGCCGATCTGGAATTAAAGATGTCGCGGACCATGCTCTTGCCGGCTGCATCCCGGTATTTGTCCTGCAACCGGCGACCAATCCCGACGATGCGCGCCATGTGCCCCCGGGTTACCGCCACGGGGGTGCCTGCCGGCATGGCCAGGGTTACCCGCGCGATCTCGCTTTGTATCCTTGGAAAGAAGGTAAAGCCGTAGCGGCCGCTGAAGACGAAACTCGATAGAACGAAGGAGATGCCCACGAACAGGGCCAGGGTCAGAAGCCGATAGTCCAGGGCGCGGACGAGGAGGGGCCGGTAGAAGCGCCGAATACCCCGCTCCAGGGCATCGGCGACCCGGCGCTGCATGTCGGATAGCCATCCTTGCTCGCCCTTGCCACCTCCCATCCGAATATGCTTCATGTGCGCCGGCAGGATGAGCTTGGATTCGGCCAGGGAAAACATCAGGACCGGGATCACCACCAGGGGAATCCGGGCGACGAGCAGGCCGCGTCGTCCCTCCATGAGCAGAAGCGGAATAAACGCGACAGCTGTGGTGAGTATCCCGAAGGTCACCGGTCCCGCCACCTCTCGCGCGCCGCGGATGGCGGCCATGGTGGGGTCTCCGCCCTTCTTCAGGTGGGTATGGATGTTCTCCCCGGTAACGATGGCGTCGTCCACCACGATACCCAGCGCCAAAATAAAGGCCAATAGACTGAAACTATTGATGGTGGCCCCCAGATTCGGCATCACGGTGAGCGAGCTGATGGGGATGCCGACACACACCCACGCGGCCACCGAGAGGCGCAGGAACAAGGCAAGAAGCATAAAGATCAGGAGGGCGCCCTGGAGCGCGCTCCCCAGCAGGGTCTCGATCCTGAGCTTCACGTTTCGGGAGAAATCCCGCCAGCAGTCCATATGGACCGGACCCCGGGCGGCAGGCGCGGACGGATACCGTCCATGTAATCGCGCGCCTGGCGCGCCATGGCAAAAGCGCTCTGATCGCCGGTGCGGTAGATCTTCAACAATACGGCGGGCCGGCCGTTGAAACGGGTATGCAGGGGGCCTTCCGCAAAACCATCCTTGACCTCGGCGATATCGGCCAGGGTGAGGCGGGTCCCATCGGAGCGGGCAAGGACGACGATCCGTTCGAAATCGGCCTTGGTATAGGCCTGCCCCCGGGTGCGAAGCAGGATCTCCCCTCGGCGGGTCTTGAGGGATCCGGCGGGATAATCCTTGGAGGCGTTGCGGATGGCAGTGACAACGTCATCGAAACCGATCCCGAAGCGCTCCAGGTTGTGTTGACCGATCTCGATGGCGATCTCGAGCAGCTCCCGCGAGTCATAGCCGCCATCGACCTCGACCCGCACCCGGGCGCTTTCCGCCCTGGCCTCGGAAACCATGCGTTCGATGCCGGCAAGATCCGAGATGGCCTCCTCCATGCGCGTTACGATCCCTTCTTCCACCTCCACCGGCGTCGCGCCCCGCCAGGTCACGGCGACGTCCACCGCCGCCAGCTCGGTCTCGGGCAGGAGTTCCAGGGGAATACGGGAAGAGAGGGCATGGAGGCCGAGGGCCAGGATCAGCACCATCAGCAGGTTGGCGGCGACGCCGTTGCGGGCGAACCATTCGATCATCGACGAGAAGATGTCCCCTCTTTATCGAGTAGGGTTAGTCGGGTAATTTCACCGATGTTGGAATAACGAGCCTCACGTCGGAAAAATAGTTTCTGAAAAAGCCACTATCACGGCTCAATAGCCGATCACATTGCATAAACGCATGTGCTCCAATCAAAAAATCGGCGGCAATACGTTGGCGAGTCCCACCTTTTTTACGATAGCCATACCAAATCCGCGCTGCCGCCAATGCAGAAGCTTGTGATAAAGGCGAGAAGCCGATTCCCATCTGTTCGAGAAGCACCAACAGCCCTTCGATATCGGCTTGATAAGCCGTTGCAATCTCGGCCCAAACGATATCACAAGCAACAACATGATCTTGCTGTAAGCAGTATTTCAATGCTTCTTTCGACGATTCTCCAAAAACAGGATCAGGTTCTAAAATATCAATCAAAATATTGGTGTCTACAGCGATCGTCATTGTTCATCCCGGATCTCGGCGATGATGACATCCGTGCGGCGACCCTTGCCTAACGCGCCAAAACAAATATCGACCGGATTTCGCGCGGGTTTAGACGATGTGTTTTTGAATCGATCGAGTGTGGAGATGATTTCATCGAAGGTAACGCTGTCGGGCAACTCGGTAATGGTCGCGAGGGCCTGTTGCTTGGCTGCCTGCATAGTGGGTCTCCTTGATTGATTTGGACATCGAAACCGAAATGGAACAAAACCATAGGGAGCGAATAGTACCAAAAAGAGTGGGCCGAGAAGCTGCTGATTAGTCATTTACCCGGAAAATCCAGAACAAAACGATCAAAAAACCCGGATCTCATCTGGCCTTTTCGGTTCCGGATTTTCCGGGTTGGAAACCCCGCCTACCCATCAAAGCTTTCCAACATCCACGGGCACGGATTCCACCGCCCAATCCTCGGCCCCCGGCAGGACATCCCGACTGATTTCGAGATCGACGGCCCCCATCACCCAAACATGGTCATACAGGGGACTGTAGGCCGCGCCCCGGGGCGCCCAGGCGATGAGGCGAAGGTCGTCGAAATCGACGGAGCTATCGCCCGTCTCGGGAGGAGCCAGGCGCAGGAACGGCTTGACGGCCAGGGCCTGTTCCGGGACGGTGAGGTGGACCGAAAAAGGCGTCCAGGCCTGGGCGGCGGAAACCCCCAGTGGTTTTGTCTCGTGGCCCATGGAGGGTTTGTAGCGGGTGTCGTACCAATAGACGCTTAAAATCACCTCGGCATCTTTTCTATCCCCGCGCAGCCAGCCCGCCACGGATATCCCGCGGGTGGCGGGCGGCATCTGTATTCGATCGACCAAGGTCAAGATCGACTTGTTCTTAATCTTTCGCCTTGCGCCGCAATCGGATGCCGCGCTCTCCGGTGCGGGTATGGTCGGGGCCTATCAACATTTTCATCCCTTCCGGACGCCACAGGGCCGGATTGCGGCCCTCCTCGGATGGCGCCCTCTCGTCCACGGCCAAACGCCACAGGGCAGCCCCCGGGCGAGTTCCCGTCGATGGTGTCCCGCTCCAGGCTCCCGGTCCAGAGCAGATCCCGCCCCAAACGCGCGGAACCGGAACCCGCCGTCCCGGAGACCCACCGCGCGCGGTAGGGCGAAGATCCTGCCCGGCGGGGCGCCGCCGGCCAGGGAGACGGTGGTGGTTTTCCGTGTCGCCAGATAATGGAAATCGCTCTCCATGGCGCCATCTTCCACCAGGAACGGCCTACCCTTTATCGACGCGGGTTCCCGTCCGGCGGCCTCCCGGGCGATGTAGTCGGCGAAGCCGCCGCTCACCGCCTTGGGGAGATAGCCCTCGATCATGAGGGGGTCGGAATGGGCGCGGAGCACCTTGCCCTCCCGAAGATGCACGGTAAGCAAGTAGCTCTGAAAGGTCATCCAGTAGTTCTGATCGAAGGCGAAGTTGCCGAGTCCCCAGGCCACCAGGCTCCGCCCATCCCAGTGGAACCCCCCGGTCACGTGGGCGCCATGATGGTTGTTGGCCAGATCCGCCACATCCACGCCAGCCTGCTTCAGGGCGCGGGCCGCGCTGACATGGCTGGCGAAGGTGATGGATTTTTTGGGGTCGAAGCCCGCCGGTCTCGGCTGGTTGCGATGATGGTACCAGGGCTTTTCCGCCAGGGGGGTCTCCAGGTTGAGGACGGTCATGTGGGGGCTCGAAAGCAGCGGCCGCGCCCATTGGAGCAGGGCCAGGTGATCTTTTGCGCCCGGGTCGGGGGGCAACAGACCGTCTTTGGTGTCGCCGTCCTGATTGGGGTCGTAATAGCGCCGTCCGAACATGGTATCGCCGCCGAACCGGATGGCGACGGTCCGACCGTCGTCGGGGGTCAGGCGAAACAGGACCGGATCGCCTGCCTTGGCGGCGCGGGCGCGGGAGCGGCGCGGATTCGAGCGTTTTGGATCGGTGAACCGGCTAAATCGATGATCCGACCGGAAACATAAGGGGCATCGAGACGGTCGATAGAGAGAATAGGCGCCTCATCACCGGCATGAGTCACGGAGAGAACGGCATAAAGAAAAATAGCCAACCAGCGTTGGAAGAATATGTCAGTCTCTTGGCGCCGGAATTTCGAACAAAATGACCCAATAGCGGCATCCCGGGGTTTTGCACGAGGGCTCGGTCACAACTGTTCCAGTATTCGCGCGGGCAAACCGGTTGCTTCCAGGATTTGTTCCGAGGGGACCCCTTTGCGTTTCAAGATAGCGGCAATTTCCCTGGTTTTTTGTTGTTCTCCTTCTTCGCGCCCTTTTTCGATGCCCTCCCGGAGTCCCTTCTCATGACCTTCCCGGAGTCCCTTCTCGCGGCCTTCCCGGAGTCCTTTTTTATGACCATCATTTATGGCTGTATCGAATGCCGCCTGCGTCGTCCAGTAATCCAGGAGGTTTCGTTCGTAGGTTATGTACTGTTCCCGGCTGAGATTGGCAAGCTCGGCGACCTGGAAGGCCTTGCGGAATGGGGACTCATTCAGGATTTCCGGGATGCTATCGAAGTTTTCCAGGTGTTTCAGAAAATAGACCCATTTGTCGAAGTGGTTTTCCAATTCGGATTCTTTTTTGTCGAACAACGGCATTTGCAAGAATCGGAAGTGCAGCTTGTCGGAGAATAAAGCGCCATCCTGGTCGCGCAGGGCCGCTTCACGCAGGAATCTGCGTCGTTCCTCGGCCTCATCGTATTCGAAATCGAGGATGGCGATAAAATAGACCGGCATCAGCTGAAATAACCACTGGCCTTTTTTCGCCTGCTCTTGGATGGGGAACGTAATGTAAAACAGGGAACGATCCTTGAAAAAATCCAGTTTGGCCTTTTGCATCTCCACGATGAATCGCTCCCCTTGCGTGCTTGTACACAGGATATGGAAGATGGCCTTGCGAGCCGGGGAGATCTCGGGCAACTGTTCCGTGTTCCGAAGTTGCAGATCGACGATCTGGTGCCTGGAAGGCAACAGCTGATTGAGGAAATCCATCAGCAGATCCTTGTTCGCCTCTTCGCCGAAGAGCTTCTTGAAACCGAAATCGGTATAGGGATTGAGGTATTTGGACATGATGGTTTTGCTCCGCGGATCGATACACGTTGGATATTACACCATGGGCTTGGCGGGCAGGGATGACTTGTTGGAAAGGAACATGATGTTGGCGTATTCGCCCTTTATCATCACCAAAAGCAGGACACAGATCAATATCGATACGGAAATCACCAATAGCCGGTTGTATTCATGGGCGCCGAAGATGATTCCTTCCCCAGGGGGCGGTATTTCATGGAGTTCACAGGGCATGTTGGCGGACCGACAGAGTTCCCGAAGATGCCTTATATGGATTACCGGCACGGATTTTTCGGCAAATCGGACCATGACGCTGTCGAAATTCACGTCCGGTTCCGAGAGTACATTCAATCGATGCTTGTAATAGGTGAAAATGGAATGCCGATGAGACCCGATTTCATTTTCGATTGCGTATCGTCCGTGCCGCCGGCGACATTTACATTTCCATCGTCGGCGTATTTGTCATCGATATGATGCATCTCGCGGTAGCGGTCGATGACATCCATGCCCTTCTTCATCAGGGTGGCGGCGGCGAGTTTTTCCTCGTAATGGGGGGCGGGGACGAAGAGCTTGAAATGCGTCACGGAAAGAAGGCCCACCACCGCGACGATGGCCACCAGCAGGTCCACCCGCCAATCGAGTTCCACCGATACCCAGTAGAGTTTTTTCATTGTGGGGTACCTTTATTTAGGGAATTACATACTTCGATTCCACCATGGGGCATATTTATTGGATGTCGCGGCCAAGTACGACGAACTTCCGTGTCCTCCGTGGTAGAAAAAGTGCTTTTTCCCTCGCGTTCGGGAGGCTTTCTCCGAGTCTCGGAAATCCATACCGAACTTCCGGGAAGCATTCCCAAGGTTTGGAAAACCTCTCCGGAGACTTCGGCAATCTTTCCGGAACCCTCGGAAACATCACTCTTCTATCGGGAAATCTTTCCGAAACCCTGGGCGATCTTGCTCGAACCCCGGAATAGCTTGCCGAAGGTTCCGGAAAGATTGCCGAGATCCCAAGAAAGATTTCCCAAGAGTCGGGCGATCTCGCCCGAGGTTTGCGAAAGCCCGCCGAGAACTTCAGGGCGTTTTCCAAACGCCTGAAAAATGCCACGCTGGAGTTTCATACAATCCCGACCACGTCATTATAGGTTTCGAAATTACAGCCCCAAAAGAATCAGCAGCAGCCTCACGATGACGCTGCACGTGATCACGCTGGAGAACGTGGTGACGGCGCCATGGGAGGCGATGCCCGAGGCAATCGGCCCGGGGATGATATGGCCGATGACATCGATGGCGGACAGATCCTGCCCGCCCAATTCATGGCCGAATAGCAGGATATCGGACAGATACCCCAACAGGAATCCCATGAGGATCAGCAGCGCCGTCTTTCTCCGGCCGTAGATGATGACCACGTAACTCAAGCGGCCGACGATGAAGTAGGCCAGCCAGCTCACCGCGAAGGTGGCCGCGATGTTCCAGGGATCATCCAGATAGCAGGTCGCCAGGGATTCGGCGATCTGTTTCGAGCGGGGCAGCCTGTCCCATCGTGTGTTGATCACCATGATCCTCCGTTGCCGGTCCTTGTGGCGCTCCAACGCGCCATCCCAAAGGTCCCTGGAAGATTTCGGGTCGTTGGCGGCGAAACCGTTGATGAAGACCACCTGCTTCACCCCGAAGAAATCCACGTGATACTCATGCATGGCGCCCACATCGGGGAGGACCTTGTACATGCCCCGCAGGGCGGTTTCTCTCGGGATGTCCAGGGACTGGCATATCCTCAACGTCAAGGCGACGTTTTCCTTGTGTTCGATATAGGGAAAACGGCGCATTTCCTCGTCGGAGATAGCCCGGGCCGCCTGTTCGGGAACCACGATCAATTCGCTGCCCCGGTCCCGGCAGGCCATCTCGAATTCGTCCCGGTAATTGTGTTCACTGGTGAAGAGCCGGGCATTCCTGGGGACCGTTCCCAGCAGGGCCAGGGCCACATCCCGTTCCGTCGGCCCCATCACATCCAGGTGATCGGCCCGGGTATTGACGATCACGCCGTGGGTAGACTTGACGATGTCGAGTTCGGAGACGGATTGGATATTGGGATTCAAGGCCATGCATTCGATGACCAGGGCGTTGGCGTGGTTTTTGGCGGCGAAGGAAAAAACCCGCAATTGCTCGATGATGTTGGGGTGATCTTCCAATCGATAGACCGGTATTTCCACGCCATCGCCGGTGATGATCCTGGGGAGGGTGCCGGTGGTCTTGGCCACCACGTTGAAACCTGCTTCTTTCAGCGCCGCCCCGATCAGTCTCGTGACGGAGGATTTGCCACGGGTCCCATTGACATGGATTCGGATGGGAATCGATTTCAGATTTCTTCGATGAAAGGCATATTCCAGGATGAGATAAAGCAGAAAAACGACCATGGAAACGGCGACGGTTGCAAGGACGTTCATGATGGGTCTTCCCGTGGAACATGTTAGCGCTTCGCGCCAGGATCCAAACGGGGTGTTCCTTGCGCGGGCGCCGGTTCTTTCGGAATTTTTGTTTTTCCGATACTTGAACATGTTAGCGTTTCGCGCCAGGCCGAAACGAATTCCGTACCACACCCAACGCATCACCGGGCGCGCCGGGCATTGGCTCGGATGTGCGGATGTGCGGATGTGCGGATGCACAACAGTGCAACGGATAGGATAGTAAATTAGGTTTCGGTGATATTTTAAGTCTCAGTCTCAGTTTCTCTGTCTCTATCCCCAACGAAAGGAGCTTCGGATCAATGATTCAGGTTGTTAGATAGCCGGAGGGTTTTTAAGGTAATTTCCGACCCCCGCTACCGGAACACCCTCCGCGAATCCTCCAGGATCGAGTAACCCACCGGCACCAGCAACAGCGTCAGGAAGGTGGCGTACAAAATCCCGAAACCCAGGGACACCGCCATGGGGATCAGGAACTGGGCCTGGGTGCTGTTGTCGAAGATGATGGGCATGAGACCGGCGAAGGCGGTGAGGGAGGTGAGCAATATGGGCCGAAAGCGGGCCGCCCCGGCCATGACCACGGCGTCGGTTATGGGGGTCCCCTCCCGCCGCCGGTTGATGTAATCCACCAGCACCAGGGCGTCGTTGACCACCACCCCGATGAGGGCCAGAAGCCCCCAAACGCTCATGATGCCGAGGTTCATGCCCATATCATATGCCCCAGCAGGGCGCCCACCAGGCTGAAGGGAATGACGCCCATGACGATGATGGGTTGGGCATAGGAACGGAACGGGATGGCCAGCAGGGCGTAAATGACGAACAGCACCAGCGCGATGCCGGTCATGAGGCTGCCGTCGGCGGTGACGTTGACCGCCCGGTGGCGATCCACGCGCCGGATGGTGGAAAATCCGGCGCCCACCCTGACCTCGACAACGGCGCTGAAAGGGACTTCCACGCCGTCGGGGGTTGGCACTGGCGCCCAAGCTCCGGAGACTGTGAACGAGAGAAAAAACCCTACGGCTCTACCCCCAGCCCCCGTAGCCAGCCCGTCAGTTGCTCCATCATCGGCTCCGCGTCCATCTCCGTGAAAAGCGCGAGGGCGTTCCGATAATATTCCTTAGGCCTCGGCCCGCTGGCCAAGGGCTTCAGCTATGATACCTTGGTTGACGAACGGCAGAGCCTCATTATCCGTGACATCCAGTTCCTTAGATAAGATTTTTGCTCAGCCGCGCATATTTTCCGACCTGTGGTAGCTCGCGAGATTCCCGGCGAATGAAAGCTAGGCTGGCAGGGCCCGTTGCCATGAGTTCCTTACGGATTAACTCCTCATTGAGAGCAATAGCGCGCCAGCAATACCGCTCGGCCTCGGTTCGCTGGCCTCGTTCTTTGGCGACGGCGCCGAGCCCAGCAAGCGCCATCGCCATCTTCTCCTTGTCTCCCTGTTCCTCGGCCAGGACAAGGGTTTGCCGGGAGTATTCCCCAAACTTGGCTAAGTCTTCACGGGCGACAGCGACTTCGCTAAGCTTCTCAAGCTGGATCAGCATGCCCTTCTTGTAACCGAGTTCCTCATTAAGGGCGAGAGCACGCTTCAGATGCGCCTCGGCTCTGTCCGGTTCTCCATAGATGGAGGCAATATTGCCGAGGCCACCGAGCGCCGCCACCGCCTTCTCCTTGTCGTCCAATTCCTCGGCGAGGACAAGAGCCAGTTTCAGATACTCCTCGGCCTCCGCCCGTTCGCCATGTGTCTCGACGATGAAGCCGAGGTTGACGAGGGCCGCAGCGCGTTTTTCTTTATCCCCTGCCGCCTCGACTAGCCGAAGCGAGCGTTGCAAGGCCTCTTTCGCCTCGTTCCAAGCCTCTAGTCGACGGTGCAAAATACCAATCCAGATCCAGGTTCCTGCATCATCGGGAGCATAGTCCGCCGCGCGCGGGTAATGCGTTAAGGCCTCATGGGGTTGCTTCAGAGAGATTATGGCCCCCGTGCCCGGGCGGACTCGGCGGCCTTGTCGGCCCTGGTCGTTTCGAGTACTGCTAGGATGGCATCGGCCCGGTATGTGATGCCCTGCTGAAGTTGCTGCTCCACCTCCGCGCGTTGTTCCGGGTCGAGACTAGCCTCCCGCAATAACCGAACGGCCTTGGCGAGTTCATGGATGAGCCGCTTCCGGTCGTCGGGGGTGGGGGAGTGATATCAGCCTCGCCAGACTGACGTTCCTGGGCAGCGATGGTGGTCTGGACAATGGCCTCGATATCCGCCCGCATGGCGGACCGCTCTCCGTACCAGATACCGATCCCCGCCACGACCAGAACGATGTTCGGGCCTATTACCAGCACTTGATTGAACAGCGCCATCTCAAAAAGATTCAGGCTGTGTGTGCCGTTATGCGTAAGTTGCTTCATGCCATACACGCCATGTTATCTAACCAAACCGACTTTGATGGTGCCCGCTTCTATCGTGCTCCCGCGGAAATGGCGCCATAATTTCTCATGGACTGGCGGCAAATTGGACTTGCTTTGGAACAGAGTGTCTTCGGGGCATGGAATCGGCGAAACCAGCCATAGTCGCGCTCGCGGAATATCAACCCGGAATCCAACAAGAGCCAAGTATATAAGTCCCTTTATATTCGATGGATGAGGTTCCAGAGGAAGAGCGACGGATAGCGGGAGATTCAATGGATGTGCCGTTTGATACATGCGAGGCGCAGCCGAAACAAGAAGACCGAGTACCGTGGGTATTGTGTAAAGATTTGGCACAATCACGACCTGCTCACAACGGGCAAATTGCGTTTGGTGTTGGCATACTGGTTCTTTGTATTGTACTCTTAGAGCAGTATATGGGTTCCACACAGGGGATGTATTAGACTGCTTTCCCGACTCCCGGCCATGGATGGAAGTTCTGTGCCAAGGTACGGGATCCAAAATACCCGTGCGGCGTGATCAGGCGCGGATTCGGATGATGAACCGGGACGTTCGTATTCATCCAAAATATGTAAGGGGCACTGTTGGTCTCGACGCGGTTTGTGAACACGCTACCCTATGCCCAACCATTCCCCAGCCTGCTGTTTAATCTCAACGGCAAGGTAATTGCCGCGCGGAACTTCGAGCCAAAGGAATATTTGGGCGATGATATCGACATTGCGGCGGGAATAGGCTCGCACGAACCGATTCAGGTAGTGTTGGACATCCTGGCCCAAGAAGAGGCTGCGGTGAGTTTCGAATTCATGTTTTTATGAAGGCGATGATGAGTATGCCAGGCATCCCGCATGCAAGTTTTTCCAGAGCCGCTATTCTACAGATTCCAAGAAATTTTACTGAAAATGTCGTTCCAGGGAAATCAGTCCCTTACGGAAAAAAGTTACACGCGGGGAGTCGGACGGTATGACGCAAGCGGAATGGCAACAAAAGGTGTCGGATCCAGATCGGGAAGAACCTGCCAGCGAACGACCAAAACCGTTACGCGAGTGCGTTCGGAGCGCGGTCGAGGCCTATTTTTCTCATCTGGATGGTCATCCGACTTCAGACTTCTACCGAATGGTACTTGATGAAGTAGAACCCCCTCTATTCGAGATTGTACTGCGGCAAACCCGGGGCAATCACAGTCGTGCGGCGGAGTTGCTCGGCATTAATCGGGCAACGTTGCGCAAAAAACTAAACCAACACCGGATCGATTACCAAGCAATCAAGAGAAATTTGCCATAAATTATTATTCTGGCAATGTGGTCAGGCTTGAGGTATCCCATGGTGCCAAGGCTAAGGAAAATAAAACGCTGGCCAGTGCGTCGCTACGAATGATTTTCAAGAAATGAACAGACAACTGTAGTTGCGCGAAAACTGCGGGCAAATCTCCATGGGGAAGTCGAGTGCGATGAAGTTTATGTGGTAGCTGAGCATAAGGGATACCCGAAGAGTGTCCGAGAAAAACCGCAAAGGTCGGCGGTGCCGCATGAAAGGTGCTCGCGGACGTGGTACGTCGGATAAAGAAAAACCACCTATATTCGGGATGGTTCAACGTGGCGGACAGGTCGCAATTCAAATGCTCAAGAATGTGAAACAAAAAGGCTCTATTCGCGCTAAGTGTGGGAAGTTTCCAATAGCCTGATTTTTCTTAGATTTCCTGTGAGACCATTAGATCTTCCGGAAATAGCTCGAAAATCATACTTGTCCGAAGCTATTGGGCAGCCTCCTGTCGTGATTCCCAACATTTCGCGAATAGAGCCAACAAAAAACTATCCGCCCTGTGATTAGCTCGACGATTGTACCTGGAACTTTGGTATATACGGATGAATACAGCATCTACGACCGCTTGCCGGAATCGGGATATGGTCATAAGACGGTTTTTGTTATAGCCACGGCGAATATGCCCGTGATGAGAATGAGCATGATTTGTGCGAAGTACATGTCAATATCATGGAAGGATTCCGATCTCTGTTACGTTCTTGGCTACGGCCCCATCGTGGTATTTTTCAAGAATTGGTGCCTGACTATCTTGGGTTTTTCGAGGAGGTAAAAGACTCTTGGTGTCCTTACTTCACTCTTTCTCATCGAACAACCTGGAATTCAATAGTTGCGCCCCTTGTGGCATCTGAAAACCCAATAAAAATGCTTAAAGGGAGCCCTCACTAAGGGATACTTAATACCAGGACAATAGGTGAGGTTTAACGTAACGTAATATTGAGATAAGTGCTTAATGTATAAAAGGGTTGTACGAAGGGCTACTGTGGGTTGGTGGAAGGTGCGGGAACAACTCCAACGAGATTGTGTTGTGGGACCCCGGATTCTTGGTGTAGGGGCTTCGCCGCAACCTCAGGTGCCCCCTTTCGGGCACAGAAACCATGAAAATTTCAAACTGAACCACTACCACAAAAATTGATTAGGTGGTGAGCCAACCGGGCATAGCCATGGCTAAAATGGACCACGATAGTCTTTATGGTTGTTTAAGTGCATGATATCTTTGAGTGAGTGAGCTAAAAATGAGCGAATTGCCAGAATATATTGACGGAATACCCAATATCAGCGGTTCGGAAGACAGTGTCCTCAAGGCCGTTCAGCATCGCGATGCCAAGAACCTTCGAGAAAGCAACGGGCGATTCGGTGAGATAAAGAGTGCGTTTGCGATTGCGCTCCATATGCAGCAACCGTTGATCCCGGCAGGTGGGAGTGATCTCAGGTCGGCAGAGTTGATCAGCAACCTCAAGTACATGATGGACAACCAACATATCGGGGATAATCATAACGCTCCGGTTTTCCACTGGTGTTACAAACGGATCGGCGACTTCATTCCTCATCTGGTGGCAGAGGGCAAAGCGCCCCGGATCATGCTGGACTATTCCGGGGTGTTGTTCCATGGCCTGCGTCGCATGGGATGCGACGATGTCATCGACAGCCTGAAAAACATCACCTGCAACCCGGAATATCGGCACTGCGTCGATTGGCTCGGGTGTCCATGGGGTCATGCGGTGGCGCCCTCCACGCCCATCCAGGATTACAGACTGCACGTACAGGCATGGCAGCATCATTTCGCGGCCATTTTCGGACTCGATGCCCTGTCGCGCGTGAAGGGTTTTTCGCCTTCCGAAATGGCCATACCGAATCATCCCGATGTCTGCTACGAATTCGTGAAAACGCTCACCGATTCCGGTTTTACCTGGGTGCTCCTCCAGGAGCACACCATCGAGAATCCGGAAACCGGCTGGGGCGTTTCGCACCCCCACATCCCCCACAGATTGGTGGCCAAAAACTCCAAGGGCGAGGTTGCCACCATCATGGCCCTCATCAAAACCCAGGGCAGCGATACGAAACTGGTCGCCCAGATGCAACCTTACTACGAAGCCAGGGGTTTGGAGCGCCGGGAGATGGGGAAACACACGATCCCGCCGCTGGTATCGCAAATCGGGGATGGAGAGAACGGTGGCGTCATGATGAACGAATTCCCGGGTAAATACATGGACGCCATGCGCGAGTGCTCGGGAAGTGATACGCCGGCCATGAACGGCACCGAATACCTGGGGAATCTACTGGCTTCGGGCGTTGCCGAAGAAGATTTTCCGGCGGTTCAGCCCATCTTGCAAAAACGTATCTGGGAGCGCATGGAGCCGGGAGAAGGGCCCGACAAGCTCGCCAGCGTGATCGCCGATATCGGGAAAGAAGACGATCGCTTCCATATGGACGGCGGAAGCTGGACCAACGATATCTCCTGGGTCCAGGGCTATGAAAATGTCTTGGGGCCCATGGACAAGGTCAGCGCCAAATTCTCCCGAGAAATACTCGACAAGGCCATTCCCACGGACAGTCCCGCTTATCGTAACGCGCTCTTTCATCTGCTCACCAGTCAGACGAGCTGCTTCCGGTACTGGGGGCAGGGAACCTGGACCGACTATGCCAGAGAGCTCTGCCGGCGGGCGGAGGAGGCTATCGAAATATCCGGTTGAGTCGCGTAGCGACTCAACCGGATATTTCGGTATGGATGAAGATCGATATCATTTGGAAGTTACGAGTATGACCGACAATCAAGCACAGGTAGAATAAGACGCAAACCATTGAAGCCAATCCGAAGCTCGTTGGTATTAAGGGGTGGCTGATTCTACCTGCGATAGGGCTCGTTTTGGGGATTCTCGCTGAAGGGGTAGGCTTGATCACGGCGCTAGGAATGTACTCTTCTATGGAAGAGATGGGGTACGGTGGATTTTATACGCTCGTACTTATCGTTGCGTTTGGATAGATCGTTTTGGAGCAGGCACAGGCGGCAGTCGATATGCCGGGACACCGATTGGCGCATGTTGGAAAGGTGGACTTAAAGTAATGCAAAACCGATACCACGCCACGATACTCAACCTCCACCAGCCACCGGGCAACCTGGAGGATCTCCTCGTCCACGACACCTGGAAGGCAAAAGAGATCATGTATGCCCTGGATCGCATTCCGAGGGCCATATGGGGCTATGAGGATATCGCCCGGATACACCTTCCCATATCCGGCGCGCTGCTGGAAACGCTGAGCAGTCCCGATTTCCAGTCCCGGACCTACGGTTACGTGAAGTGCGGCGATCTGCTGTGGAACCTGCGCAATCCCGCCATCGACCTGCTGGCAACCGGTTACTACCATCCGGTATTCCCCTTGATCCCCCCGGCCGACCGTGAAGAGCAACTCCTGCGCTGGTTCGGTATTGCGCGGCATCTTTTCGAACAGCAACACTTTCAGGGGCTGTGGCCGCCCGAGATGGGATTTTGCATGGAGATGATCCCCATGCTCAGGAAACTCGGGTTTCGGTACGTATTGGTGGACAGCGAACAGGTGGTCCCCTTAACGCCCATGTCCTGGCATGAAATACGCTACCGTCCTCACATTGCCTCCTTCGGAGGCGACGAGATCATCGTCGTGGTGCGTGATCGGGATCTATCCAATTCCCAGGAGGCCGGGATGGATCCGGGCTGGTTCATTCACGAGATCCATGAGCGGACCCAACATTGCGATTTTCCATCGCTCGTGACCACCGCCAGCGATGGCGACAATGGCGGCTGGTTCCGCAATACCCGATGGGATGCCAATTTCTGGGGCGCCTTTTATCGTCCGTTGATGCGGCGCATGCGGGAAGGAACCGCCGGTTTCATGCCCACGTTCATTCAGGATTATCTGGATCGTTTTGGCGCCGAGGGCTATGTTATCGTGCGCACCGGCGCATGGAATACCGGCGAGCACAGCGGTATCGGCTTCGTGCAGTGGACGGGTTCGGCCATGCAGAAAGATGCTATGGGGCGGGCCGGGCAAGTGAGCCGGGACATCCACGAGTTGCGCTGGCAGGAGGGAGAAAAGGGCTGGCCCGACCCGGAAACGGGCCGGTTGCTGGAAGATGCCATGTGGCGGTTGCTCAGGGCCGAGACCAGTTGTCACTTCTATTGGGGCGAGGACTGGGTCCACCGCGCCCATGGAGATTTGGATCAGGCGGCCGCGTTGGTGGGGGAGGTGAAGAGGAGACTGGGAACTCATCAGTAAAACAAGGGTAATCCCATGGGCATCACGCAGGTTGCGGTTGCAGCTTTTCCGATGCCCATATATTCCGAGCAGTCAGCGGATCGAAAGGCTTCTGGCGGCGCGACTGAAATAGGATCTGAATAATCCTTCGCTATCAATTGAGAAGAGGAGATCGAAAATGAACATGAGAACCCTTTTTGTCGGTATGGGAGTTGCCATAATGGCAGGCTGCGCAACTTCAGCTTTGGATGATAGTTACGTTGGAACAGACTGATTACCATTACAGACAATTTGGTAAGACCCAGTTTGAAGATAATAATTACTATGATGAATCTAAAATCCCTTGCATAGGAGAAAAAGAAGCTTTTGATATTCGCTTGGATAAGCTTGTTTTTACAGATCGATTTGATGGACCTATGGAAAACTTGTCGGAAGGTGCGGTTGCCGGTCTAAACGAAGCAAGAAGAGATACAAACGAAATCGGTCTATTTTTGACAATCCAGGAAATAGTTAGGGGAGGAACTGGAGCGACACGTATTCAGGAGCAAGATACTGCGAATAAAAATCAAATAGACAACAGGCTCATATATACTTCGTTTAGTCGTAAACCGGGGCACCCTATAAACCAAAAGAACAAAACCGTATATTCAGGGACAAATTTAGGTAATGATCTGCGTTTTATTCTGGAAGTTAGGGAGTTTGACAAGAAAAATGGTGAGGGGGTAATGGACCTGATAAATCTGCTCTCGGATGAAGCAACGAAGTATGCGCAGGCAGGTACACCTATCATCGGCGATGTTTTAGATAAGTTGGGCAATGCAGCAAAAAATGGCCTGTTTCGGGACGATGTCATAGCCGCTTATGATATGGAATTCGTTCCTTGTGGAGTTTATCCAAATAAAAACCAAGCATATTTGGCGGAAGGGCAATTCTTGTTCCTAAGGCATTCGCAAAAGGGGGCATTTTCAAGAGTTAATCCATTGAAATGGGATAAGGAAAAAAGCGTTCCGACCAAGTACGATGCAACCGGAAAAAAAGATGTTCCATTAGAAAAATCGTTCGTATCCTTTCACGTCTATGAAAGAAATTAGTATCACGATGTATCCAAAGAATTTTCCGAGTTTTACCTCATACACCTGAGTATATATTTTGCGAAGCAAAGTTATATATCTAAATCCAATAACCCATAAAACACATACCCAAAACATGTAAATCCCTTGCGGCCCCCAGGCGCCCGGCAGAAAATTACCAGGATAATACCTCATGACCAACCTGACCCCCGATCTGCAAAAAATCGTCGAATCCAAACACCACGATCCCTTCTCGGTACTCGGACGGCATCCCGAAGACGACGGCAACGTCGTCGTCCGCGCCAATATCCCGGACTGCATGGAAGTGCGCATCGCCGAAGGCAACCTCCCCATGAACCGCATCCCCGATACCGATATCTTCGAGTATCGGGGACCTGCCAAAGGGGTCCCGGAACGTTACAGCCTGATCATTCGCGACAGCAGCAACCGGGAACGCACCACCCACGACCCCTACAGCTTCCCGCCCCAGCTCGGCGACTTCGATCTGCATATCTTCAACGAAGGCAAGCACTGGCACGCCTATCGGGTGCTGGGAGCCAACGTCCACGTGGCAGATGGCGTCGAAGGCTTGCTGTTCGCCGTATGGGCGCCCAACGCCGAGCGCGTCAGCGTGGTGGGGGATTTCAATCACTGGAATGGCCGGGCGCACCTCATGCGGGTCCGGGGCGGCAGTGGCGTCTGGGAGCTGTTTATCCCCGACATCAAGCCGGGCGTTTTCTACAAGTTCGAGATCCGGCACCGCGGCACCGGCAACATCATGCTCAAATCCGACCCCTACGGACAGGCCTTCGAGATGCGCCCGAGCACATCGTCCATCGCCATGGAGAAAAGCACCTATCTCTGGCACGACCAGGACTGGATGAAAAATCGCGCCGAGCGGGATTGGTTGCACAGCCCCATGTCCGTCTACGAGGTCCATCTCGGTTCCTGGCAACGGGGGGCGGATGACGAGTTTCTCAACTATCGGGAACTGGCCGAGCGGCTGGTGGGCTATTGCCGCGACATGGGGTTCAGTCACATCGAATTGATGCCCATCACGGAACATCCCTTCGATGCCTCCTGGGGCTATCAGACCACCGGGTATTTCGCCCCCACCAGTCGCTTCGGTTCTCCGGATGATTTCCGTTATTTCGTGGATTATTGTCACCAGCATGACATCGGTGTCTTCCTGGACTGGGTTCCGGCGCATTTCCCGAAAGATGCCCATGGGCTTGCCTGGTTCGACGGCGAACCGCTCTACGAGCATGCCGACCCGAGAAAGGGAGAACACCTGGACTGGTCGACACTCATCTACAACTACGACCGGCACGAAGTGAAAGGCTTCCTGTTGTCGAGCGCCGTGTTTTGGCTGGAGGAATACCATCTGGATGGTCTTCGGGTAGATGCCGTGGCCTCCATGCTCTACCTGGACTATTCCCGTGACGAATGGATCCCCAACAAGTATGGCGGGAACGAAAATCTGGAGGCCATGGAGTTCCTGCGTGAGCTCAACTCCGTTGTCCATGCCGAATATCCCGGCGCACTGATTATGGCCGAGGAGTCCACATCATGGCCACAAGTTACCCGACCGGTATACCTTGGCGGGTTAGGTTTCAGCATGAAGTGGAACATGGGCTGGATGAACGATACCCTGCGCTACATATCCCAGGATCCCATCTATCGCCAATATCATCATGATCTGCTGACTTTCAGCATGTTGTACGCCTTCACGGAGAATTTCATCCTGCCTTTCTCCCATGACGAAGTCGTGCACGGCAAGGGTTCCATGCTCACCAAGATGCCCGGTGACGAATGGCAGAAATTCGCCAACCTCCGGTTGCTGTATACCTACATGTTTACGCATCCCGGTAAAAAACTCCTGTTCATGGGACTCGAATTCGGACAGGGTCACGAGTGGGACAGCGCCGGTGTCATCGACTGGGACGTGCTCCAGTATCCGTTGCACGAGGGAATGCGCAGACTGGTAAAAGATCTCAATCATCTGTACCACAATTCCAGCGCGTTATATCTTTACGAATTCGAGTGGCAAGGATTCGACTGGATCGATTGTCACGACTCCCATCAATCCATCCTGAGCTACGTGCGTAAAGGCGACGAGGAAGACCTTATCGTTATCGTCAACTTCACGCCGGTGCCACGTCACGATTATCGCATCGGCGTCCCTTACCCGGGGAAATACCAGGAGGTTTTCAATTCCGACTCCGAATATTACGGCGGCAGCAACGTGGGCAATGGGATGATTCCCCTGGAAGCCGAGGCCGAACCCTGGATGGAACGACCGTATTCCGTATCGGTGACGGTACCGCCCCTCGGGGCCGTTATTCTCAAGCCGGAATACAAGCCATCCGAAGAGGAACTACCGGACAACAGTCGTCAGGATAATGTGGAAGGCGAAAATAACGGAGAGGCGCTTGTGGTCGAATCCGCATCCGGCGAGGAAAACAAGACGCAGGATATGACTTCAACGGCATCCGCCGGGACTAAAGCGAAAAAGACGCCGCCGCCTTGGGACTCCTCCGCGAAAGCAAGGAGTACCTCGACCAAGGCCGTGGCCAAGAAAACCACAGTCAGAAAAGCCGCTGCCAAAAAAGGAACGCTTAAAAAGGTCGCGACATCTGCCCGAAAAGGAAGCGCCTAACGTATCAGGAGCCTCCTTTTGACTGACTAACCCACTGAAAATAGTGGATCCGAAAAAAGTTGCACACGGAATAAAGTTCCGAAGGATTTCCGGCGCAAAGAGAAAAAGGCCGGTCATGAGCCGATGATCTCGGGGCAACGGAAAGGGGAACTACGAATATCGGCTTGGCAAACACGACATCCTAAATACTCGTGGTCGATTCTACTTAAATTTCACGGTTAATGCGAAATACTAACCACTCATCTGCTGCGTTGAGCATCCTTGAAATAGTTCTATTCCAGCGTATGCGTGCCTTGCATCCGAGTGCTTATTATCCCACAGAGCCATGAATTAATATGGAATTGACCACTAGCGTGTGGGGGCATAATGCCGATCGTTTATGAAAAATCCGTGTTAAATAGGATTCCTTATTGATTCAGTCATTTCTACTGAATGATCACTAAAACCCGCCGGCTTGCTTATCGTGCCCCGTTCCTTGCCGGATTCATTACGGGAGGTGTCCTTGTCCTAGGACTTTCCGTACTCCTGTTGGTGGTTTGGCCGCGGTTCGCGACTCAGGGGGCGTTCAAAATCTCACTTGATTCCGCAGCTGACTCGCCAGTCCCGGTACCGGCACCGGAAATATTATCTTTCCCACCTCGACCCGAACCCGGCCCACCGGCCGGGGCAATCGCCTACGGCCCCAGTATAAAACCCTCATTCAACGATACGGTTGTCAATACAATCGTCACACCCTGGTCAGCGAAGGGAGGGAATACACCCCTCGACTCAAGTCCGATCGCCACTTGGAAAGAGGAACCCGAACCCAACCCGCCGGTCGGGGCAATCACCTATGGAACCGGCAGGGAACCCCTATCCGACGACACGACCGTTACACCACCCTCAAAGGATACCTTCATCGATCCGAATCCAATCCTAGTGGCCATTTGGCAGGGCCAACTCGAACAGGCGCAACGATACCTGGACGAGCAACAGGCGCAAGGTCATACCCTGCCCGAAGACGACCGTATCCTGCTGGCCGATCTATTGCCGGCAATGGCCGCGCAGAAAGCGGGCAATTGGCGACTGGCAACCACGCGCTATAGTCAGGCGCGCAGGAACATCGATCCATCCGTACGGACAATCAGAAACCATTTGGATCTGTTGTTCTGGCTCAGCTTCGCCATGCTCCGATATACCGAGGAAGATGATAGGAATGCCATTGAAAACTTGGAATTGTCGCGGCCGGAACGCGTCTCGGATATCACCGCCTTCGAGCAGGATTTTTATCGGCGCACGGTGGCGATGGTAAAGGATCTTGCGTCGAAACGGCGTAACACCGAAACAACAGGCGTTCAGTCGGAGACCAAAACCACCAACACAGGTTCTTTAGCCGTGATCCTAAAGATGGTCACTCTACCTGCCGGGCGCTTTCTCATGGGGGATATACAGGGTGGCGGGGACAAGGATGAATTGCCCGTGCACGAAGTGGTCATCTCCCATCCCTTCGTACTGGGCCGATACGAGGTCACGAACGGGGAATACGTGGCGTTCTTGAATGACCGGAAAACTTCGGATGATGAGGTCCGACTTTGGATCAGGACAAAAACCGAGGAACCGTCCAGCCGGATCGAGGGGTTGGCGGGCGCGTACCGGGTGACAGCGGGCTATGCGCGGCACCCAGTGGTGAATGTGTCCTGGCCTGGGGCGATGGCCTATGGGGAATGGATGTCCGAGAAGACCGGCCGGCGATTCCGCCTCCCTACGGAAGCCGAATGGGAATATGCGGCGCGGGCCGGCACGGACAGTCAATACTGGTGGGGCAACGAGGTCGGCGAGAACAGGGCAAACTGCGACGGTTGCGACCACCGAGGGGACGGCCAAGGGACCATGCCGGTAGGCTCTTTCCCGGCCAATGCCTTCGGGCTCCATGATGTCCATGGCAACGTCTGGGAATGGGTGCAAGATTGTGGAGACAGCCGCTACTCGTCAGCCCGGACGGATGGCGGCGCCAAGGCGGGAGGGGCATGTAAATCCCGCATCGTCCGAGGGGGGGGATGGAACTTCAAGCCCTGGTACGCGCGTTCAGCCGCCCGCTTTCGATTCCTGCCGGCCTCTCGCCATGGCGCGGTGGGTTTCCGTTTGGCGCGGGACCCGTAGTGCCGCGCACCTTATGGTACGAGTTCAATCCAAGTGACTTTATTCCACAACTTTTACTTCGAATGTCTTTCCCCACCTTATGATATTCGTGAAAACCCCAACGGCATCTTCAAACCATGACAACATTCAAAGAATACGAAACCTACGATGGACTGGGATTGGCCCAGTTGATACGCACCAAACAGGTCAGTCAGACGGAGGTATTGACGGCGGCCATCGAGCGCGTCGATCGACATAACGATACCCTCAATGCGGTGGTGCACAAAATGTACGAGACCGCGCGCCAGGCGATCCGCGAGGGGTTGCCGGCAGGGCCTTTCACCGGCGTACCCTATCTTCTGAAGGATCTCTACCTTGCCTACGCGGGCGCGCCGCTGACCAACGGGAGTCGGATTTTTGCCGACTTTGTGCCCGATTACGACAGCACCCTGGTGGAACGCTACCGCGCGGCGGGCCTGGTGATCCTGGGCAAGACCAATACCCCCGAATTCGGCCTGTGCGCTGCCACCGAGCCGGCACTGCACGGGCCGACCCTGAATCCCTGGAACCCGGACCGCAGCCCCGGCGGCTCCAGCGGCGGGGCCGCGGCGGCCGTGGCGGCGCGCATGTTGCCCATGGCCCACGCCACCGATGGAGGGGGCTCGATCCGGATCCCCGCCGCGAACTGCGGCCTGTTCGGCCTAAAACCCACCCGCGCCCGCGTACCCATGGGGCCCAACGTCGGCGAAGCGTTTTCGGGCATGTCGGTGGGGCATTGCGTCTCGCGCACGGTGCGCGACAGCGCGGCCCTGCTGGATGCGACCCGCGGCCCGGCCAGCGGGGATCCCTACTGGGCGCCGCCCCCGGCGCGGCCCTTTTTGGAGGAAGTGGGCGCCGATTCGGGCCGCCTGCGGATCGCCTTTACCACCAAGACATTCGATGGGACGCCATTGCACCCGGAGTGCGTGCGCGCCATCGAGGTGGCCGCCGGGCTGTGTGCCGATTTGGGTCACGAGGTGGAAGAGGCCACGCCGGTTGTGGATAACCGGGCCACATGGCGCCTGTGGCGCACCCTGGCGGGGGTCCATATTTGGAATATGCTGGCCCTGCGCGCCACGGCCCTGGGACGTAAACCGCGTCCCGAGGATGTGGAGCCGGTGACCTGGACCTGGGGGCAGGAAGGCCGCGAATGCACCGGCACGCGGTTTCTGAGCGCGATTCAGACCATGCACAGGATAGGTCGAAAACTGGCGGATTTCTTCGAACGGTACGACCTGTTGCTGTCCACCACCATGGCCGATCCCCCGGTGCGCCTTGGCGTGGTGGATATGAGCAATCCCGATCTGGATGACTATTGCGAGCGGCACCTGGTGGCGCTTGCGCCGTTTACGCCCATCTTCAACGAGGCCGGCGCGCCGGCCATGTCGATACCCCTGCACTGGACCGATGACGGACTGCCGGTGGGGGTGCATTTCGGGGCCCGCTTCGGCGATGAAGCCACCCTGTTTCGCATGGCCGCTCAACTGGAAGAGGCTCGGCCCTGGGCCGAGCGGCGGCCGCCAATTTTGATCTAAGAGCGTGTGCGCGCTTTCCCGACCACAATCGGGCCGCCATCCTCATGACGGCTGGGAATTTTTCACCCCCGCTTTTTTCATAATCTCCCAACCCGACACAGCCGGAACCCAAAAGGCCCACGAGAATTTTTTGGTCACTTTGTTCAAAATTCCGAGGATAAAAGATTAAAGGAGGCCGCTGATGAGAGACCGACGATATCTTCTTCCGCTGGTGTTGTTTCTTTGCCTGGCAGGGCCCGTTATCGCCGGTGACCCGACTACCTGGACGGAGAGAAATTTGCCCGACCTTATTGGACTCTATCGCCATCTCCACGCCCATCCCGAACTTTCTTATCAGGAAAAGGAGACCGCCGCGCGGCTGGCGTCGGAGTTTGCGGCGACCGGCGCCAAGGTGACCGCCAACGTGGGTGGCCACGGCGTGGTGGCCCTGCTGGAGAACGGCGAGGGCCCGGTGGTGATGATGCGCACGGATATGGATGCCCTGCCCATGGTGGAGGAGACCGATCTCCCCTATGCCTCCAGGGTGACGGTGAGGGACCCGGACGGGGCCCAGGTAGGCGTCATGCACGCCTGTGGCCATGACATCCATATGGCCAATCTGGTGGGTGTGGCCCATTACCTGGCCACGCATAGGGACCTCTGGCAGGGTACGGCCATGTTCGTTGCCCAACCGGCCGAAGAACGCGGCGGCGGGGCCAGGGCGATGCTGGACGATGGCCTCTTCGAACGCTTTCCGAGGCCCGACTATGCCCTGGCCATGCACATCGACGCCACTCTGGCGACGGGCCGGATCGGATACCGGCCCGGATACAGCTTCGCCAACGTGGATACGGTGGGCATTACCCTAACTGGACGCGGCGGCCACGGGGCCACCCCCCACGCCACCATCGATCCCGTCGTACTGGCCGCCGGGCTGGTGTTGGATCTGCAAACCATCGTCAGCCGCGAGATCAAGCCCATCGAACCGGCGGTCATTACGGTGGGCGCTCTGCACTGCGGCACCAAGTCCAATATCATCGGTGACACATGCGACTTGCGGATTACCGTCCGCAGCTATTCGGACCAGGTGCGGGCGCATCTGCTGGAGGCCATCGAACGCAAGGCCCGGGCCGCCGCCCTGGGCGCCAGGGCGCCAGCGCCGAAGGTGGCCATCTCGGAAGGGATACCATCCATGCGCAATGACGAGACACTGGTGGAACGCCTTCTGCCGGTGTTCCATCGCGTGGTGGGGGCCGAGAATACCGAACTGGCCGAACCCATCATGGGCGGCGAGGACTTCGCCCTTTATGGCCGCGCGGGGGTGCCGATCTTCATGTGGCGAATCGGCGCGGTGAACGCCCCTCGCCTGGAGGATTGGAGGTCCCGTGGGCTCTCGCCGCCGTCACTGCATTCACCGCGCTTTTATCCCGACGCGGAAGAGACGCTTCGGTTGTCCGTGATGACCATGGCCTCGGCTGCGTTGGAGATCTTTCAATAGGCACCCCACAGCAACACAACCCAAGTCGCCATGGCAATGTAGGGCCCAAACGGGATAGGGACGTTGCGGTCATGGCCCCCTAACCGGATGAGCGCGATGCCCACCGTGGCGGCGGCGACGGAGGCCATCAGGAGGATGGCCGGGAGGGCCTGCCAACCCAGCCAGGCCCCCGCCATGGCAAAGAGTTTGAAGTCGCCATACCCCATGCCTTCCTTTCCCGTCAGGAATCGGAACAGGTGATAGACGATCCAGAGAACGCCATAGCCAAGGATGGCGCCGATGACGGCATGGGCCACGCTCGTGTATATCGTAAACAGGTTGAGGGTCAGACCCAGCCAGAGCGTGGGCAGGGTGATTGCGTCGGGCAGTTGTTGGTGCTCGAAATCCATGAAGGCCAGGGCGATGAGGATCCAGGTGAGGATCATCGCCCAGATTGCCGGGACGCAAACGCCCAACCGCCACGCCACGATCCCGGCCATGACCGCGCCCGCCGATTCCACCAGGGGATAACGCGCCGGGATGGGGAGATGGCAAGCGGCGCATCGGCCCCCCAGCAACAGATAGCTGATGAGGGGGATGTTTTCGGTGATCGAGAGGGTGTGACCGCAATGGGGGCAGTGGGAGCGGGGCGCCATGAGGTTGAAAGGCGCCTCCCGGATGTCCCCTGGCCGGATGCCCCCGGGCCGGTTGTCCGGCCCATGGACCGCGCCATCGATAACTGATCCATCCACCGACGCTGCTGTCGCGCTTTTATCGCCCGAATCCCGGATAAGACGGCACCGGACAAGATGACAAAGTGCTTCTTCCGACGCATTCCCCCTGGGGCCGTGTCCGGCCCGGAGGGACCGGCCACACAATTCGGCGCACTGCCCCCGCCAGTCCCGCGCCATCATCACGGGGAGCCGGGCAATCACCACGTTCAGGAAACTGCCCACCATCAGACCCAATAAGGCGCCGATGGCGATAAAGGCAATGGGAGGGATTGTGGGCAGGTCAATCGTCATGATTCTTCCGATACTTTATGGCCCGCCCGCGCCGCCACCACCGGCGGGGCCGGATAGACCTTCGGGTTCGCCGCCAGGCCATCCGCCATCCATCAGGCCGCGAGGGGGCGCGCTTCCCCGCCATGGATAGGCCATTGTGGAAGAGGGAAAATTTTATTACAGAAGGGACCGGGGATATGCGCACGGCGGGGAAACCGGCTATTGAACGACAGTATCCACGGCGCGGTGGAACAGTCGGGAAGGGTAAGGATGGTTTTAAAAGCGGTATTCGAGATTCTCGGCGCAGCAAGGGCCGATGGTATTCGGGCTAACAGTGTATGAAAGGGAGGGGGAACACATCCTTGTGCACGAAATCGTTCCCATATGGTTTTTGCGAAAAACCAACCTAGCCTTAGTCTTTCTGAGCGGGGGCCTGGGCGGGAGCGGCGGGATAATAAGGCGCACCATAGCCATAGAACGGGAAGCCGTGGGCATAAGGGGCACCGTAACCGCCACCATAAGGGGCGCCGTAACCGCCACCATAAGGGGCGCCATAGCCACCACCATAACCACCGCCCCAGGGACCGCCACGATTGCTCATGCCATATTCGCTCCAGTTCCATGGGCCAAAGCTGCCATATCCATCAGGGGTCATCCAAAAGGCGTTGGCGGACTGCATGGGTAGGGCAGAGGCACCGGCGATCAGGGCGGCAGCGATGGTTCTTGAGAGTAATTTCATATTTTCTATCTCCAAAGAGGTTTGTTTTAACACATTTGTTCCATAAGACATCTGTGTCGATTTGCTCTAGGTTTACTTTTGGATGCCGTGTCCGATGAGTCTGGCTACCCACCGTGTCCCGAAGAACACCCGTCACGACAACCTGGGGCGAAACTATATTAGTAATTTAGAATATTGTCAAGTACCAGTCTTCTCGAAGGACACACGAGCCCGAAGGAGGTCCGGGCAGGGCAACCGAATGTGATAAAGTAGCGGTATTCGAGCCCCCCAAAACCATGCCCATTCCCAACGCAGCCCGAGTCCGTGGAATGATTCTATCGGGCGTCATCTACCTGCTCATCCTTCCCGTAACGATAATATCCCTGATGGCATTCGGCCTGGGGGCCACGGAACCCGGTACTCGCTGGGCCGTACGGCACGCACTGCCCGCCATATCCGCCATGGCGACCGGGGATCGGCTCCGGATACGGGCCAGCGAAGGCACCCTGCTCTCCTCCCTGACGCTGACCGGGATCGCATATCACCCCACCCAATCCTCGAACGCGCCCACCACCCTCGAAAGCGTCTCCCTCCAGTGGCGGCCCCGGGCGCTCTTTTCCGGCCTGTTGCACATCCATCGGCTCCGGATCAGCGGCCTATATCATGAGCTTGGCCCCGCGCTCCCCGGCAAGGACGGCCATGGGGCATCCGATCCGATCCCGAGGCTGCCATTGCCCCCGGCGCTACAGCTGGAACAACTGGAGATCGCCCATGTCCATATGGTAAACGGGACGAATCACTATCGCGTGCAACGGCTGGCCGCGGGCCCCATCACCTTCGCCGGCGGCGCGGCCCCGTTGGTTATCGAGGCACTTCAGATAGAAGCCGAACCCATAGCCCTCGCCCTTGCCTTGGAGATCGATCCGGTTGCGCCCTTTGCCTACAAGGCCAGGGGCAGCGGACGGATCACGGGGGCGGATGGCACGCCATGGGTCTGTGAGGGGAACCTGCATGGGGATGCCTCGGGGACGGTGGTGGAACGCCTGGAGGCCAGGCTCCCGGATAGCCGGATGGAAGCCCGGGGATCGGTGGATTGGTCTCCGAAAACCCAGTGGGATCTCACCCTGTCGGCCCAGGGCATCGACCCCGGTATTTATCGGTGGGTCTTGCAACCCGACTTACAACCCGCTCCGAAAGATGAACCGAAACACGACCGGACGGAGAATGATTGGCATGGCGCCTTGGACCTGGCGGCCCGCGTCCATGGGCGGCTGGATACCGATGCCCTGGCGCTGGGCCTGGAGATAAAACGCCTGGAGGGCGTGTTGCGGGGTTATCCGGTGGCGGCGAGTGGCCGGATGGCGCTGGTCGGAAACCGGATCGAGGTGCGAGGGCTGACCCTGCGCTCCGGGGATAATCGATGGGAAGCCAACGGCGACGCGCCGCTTCCCGATGCGCTGTTGGAATGGCTGCCCGTCACTTCCTCGCCACCGGTTTCGTCATCGAAGGAAAGGGATTCGGAGCTGGATCTGTCGTTTACACTGGATGCGCCGACCCTGGACGCCCTCTGGCCCGGTCTCGCGGGTCGATTGCACGGGACGGGAAGACTGGAGGGCGACCTTGCCGATCCTGCCATGCATCTGCGAATGACGGGGAAGGGGATTTCATACCGGGACTATAAGGCCGCGACGTTGCGAGCCAAGCTGGCGCTTTATCCCGATGGGTCCTCGGGCCCATCCGCCGAGGCCTCCCACGTGGACGTGGCGGCCGGGGATGTGGTCCTGGCCGGCGAAAAGTTTTCCCGGTTATGGGCCCAAGGGAAGGGCCGCCTGGCCCTGGAAGATATCACTTTAGGGATGGATTTCTCCCGTGAATCCGGCACGGACCGGGAAAGAGGCAATCGTCGGGGGAAAGTCGCCATTGCCCTGGCGGGGGGGCTGAAAGCGGGGGTTTGGTCGGGCACTCTGAAGCGCGCGGATATGGCGCTCCCCTGGCTGGGGGAATGGACGCTGGCCAAACCGGTCCCATTGAGGCTTGGCATCGAGGGCATGGACATGGGGGGCCTCTCCCCCACCACCGACGCCAGGGCCTGCTGGCAACGGCAAAAGGCCCGGCTATGCCTGGGGGGCGGGGGGTCCAAGGCCGCCGGTTTCCGGGTGAAGGGCCATATGACCGGGTTGCCCTGGCCTGTCCTTCGCCCCTGGTTGCCGGCCGCCCTGGAGGTGCAAGGGGCCATTGCCGCGGACTTCGACATACAGGGTTCCGGGAATGGCCAGGCGCTCCAGGCGGATCTGGCGGTCACGCCGGGACCGGGCGCGCTCATCTACCGGATGCCGGGCCGAGGGCCACTGAAAACCCCCTTTCGGGATGCCCGGCTGAGGGCTTCCTACGCCAAGGACCGCCTGCGGGCCACCCTCGGGCTCCATGTGGCCGGAGGGGGCACGGTGGCCGGTGAACTACAGGTAGGCCCCGGGGGCGCCGAACGCCCCCTGCGGGGCGCCCTGGAAGCGGAACTGCCCGATCTCGCGCCCCTTGCCGGTTTCATTCCCCAGGCGGACAACCTGGCGGGGGCGTTGGCCCTCGCCTTCACCCTGGGCGGGACCGCCCAGGCCCCGGCCTTACACGGGCGGGCCACGTTGACCGGGGGCGCCGCGGACCTTCCGGCGGCGGGCATCCGATTGCGGGAGATCGCCCTGGTGGCCGAGAGCCGGGGGGGAAACCGGACTCGGGGAGAGAGGGTCCTGGACATCACCGGCGCGGCCCAATCGGGACCGGGGGAGATCGCCTTCACGGGGGCGCTCCGGCAACCCTTCGGCCCCACCCCCCGGCTGGAACTGGCCGCGCGGGGGGAGCGCTTCCAGGCGCTCCGGTTGCCTGAAGCCCAGGTGTTCGTCTCCCCGGATCTCCACGTGACATGGGATCGGCGCGGGACGCTCGTGGACGGCACGCTCTCGATACCCGAGGCCCGTCTGGCACTCGAGGGCCTTCCGGAGTCCGGCATCGCGGTATCCGAAGACGAAGTGGTCCTGGGGAAGACGGGGGCCGACGCCTCCGGAGCGGGGCCGGGACACGCCGTGGGCGCCCGGGTGTCGGTGGTGCTGGGGGAGAAGGTCTCCTTCAGCGGCTTCGGCCTTTCGGCGGGTCTCGCCGGTTCCATCGCCCTGGACAGTCGTCCCGGACAACCGACCCTGGCCAATGGCGCCATCACCCTGAAAGACGGCCAATATCGGGCCTACGGACAGACCCTGGCCATAGAACGGGGCCGTCTGGTATTCGCCGGTCCCGCGGACAACCCGGCATTGGAAGCGCGGGCCGCGCGCCAAGTGGCCGAGGCGGAGGTCACGGTGGGGGTCCACATCACGGGCACCTTGAAGCGACCCCTGGTGAGTCTCGGCTCGGACCCCGACATGCCGGAGACGGAGATCCTGGCCTATCTGCTCACCGGCAAATCCCTTGCCGACACGCCACGCACCGACCAGGCCGCGTTGCTGGATGCCGCCATGGGTTTGATGACCAGCCAATCCCAGTCCTTCACCGGCCGGCTCGGCAAGAAGATCGGACTCGATACCGTGAAGGTACAAGGGGGAGAGAACGCCCTGGCGGAGAGCACCCTACTCCTGGGCAAATACCTGACCCCCAGGCTCTATGTGGGTTACGTCCAGGGCATCTTCGAGAACACCCGGGCATTCCAGGCGGAGTATCGGTTGACGGACAGCCTGAGCATCAAGACCCGCTCCAGCGATGAAGCCCAGGGCGCGGAGGTTGTCTATACCATCGAGCGGGATTAGTTCCATCCGAGATTGCCCCCCTCGCCTTTCCCGCCATGGAAACCCTAGTTGCGCCCCGCAAATTCCTTCGATTATCGTTCCTATGAAAATCAACGGATGATTGCCGGTTTTTGAGCGACGTATTCATGGCGTGGGGTACTAGGGAGGGGATTGGAACGCGCATCAACACCACCACCGGGTAGCGCCGCCGCCGGTTGTCAGATCCGGTCTCGACTACTATAATTGATGGCTGCGGCTTAGCCCCTTTGCGCATCCTCTCGGTTCCTTCCCGCCAGCCGAAAAATCCTTCCCGCCGCGCACATGATCGGTCACATCCGCCCGGCGTCGATTCCCCCTCCCGGAATGGTCGTTCCCCGCCAGGGAGAGTTCGTTCACCCTGACCGAATGGTCGTTCCCGCCGATGCAATGCTCATTCCCCCAGCCCGTCCGTTCCTTCACGATGACCCAATGTGAATGAGCAACCCATCCTCGGGAATCCACATCCGCCGGCGGTGAATAGGCCGGAGAGGAAAACTCATCACAAAATTCCATACTTCTAACGGCTGATTCGTTTATATTTTTGGCTCTATTCGCGTTAAGCGTGGGAATATGCAATTTTCCCTCAACAATTGATGTGAGTGTGCGAATATTCGTGGTTGGTTGAAAAATTTTTGCCGATGGTGGCCAAACAAAAATTGACGGGCGTGGTTGTTTCAAGGGAGCCGGTAGAAATTCACCGCCCCCATCATCCTGGCAGGGAACGTCATCCCGGCAGGGATTGCCGGGAACCCGTGCCAGGGACGGCAAAAAGCAACCCGGTCGCCAGGGATGGCAATAGAATTCGGTTGTTGTGCCGGAAAGTTCGGAAGTCCGCCGCTAAAAGTATACCTCACCGTTCACGGAAAACAGGGACCGCCAAGGGCGGACCGGTTCCCCGCTTTCGCGGCCGATATCCTACCAATCGATCCCCATCTTCAAATGCAACCGAACCGTGCTGCTGTCCTCATCCAATGGAAACCCGAAATCCACCCCCACGGGACCGAAGGGCGAGAACCAACGAACACCGACGCCGACGCCGGTCTTCAACGCCGCGCCCAATAGGTCCGCGCCGTCATCCAGGGCGTTGCCATGATCCACGAAGGCCGCCAGCGCCCAATCCCTTGCCACCGGATGCTCGTATTCCAGACTGCCCACCACCATGTGGGACCCGCCGATGATATCGTCCCGATCATCCCTGGGACCCAACGCGTGAAAGCCATAGCCGCGAATGCTTTTGTCGCCCCCGGCAAAGAACCGGTATGAGACGGGCAGTTCACCGAACTCGTCTACCCATGAGATTCCCAGCTCTCCCCGCAGGATGATCCGCCCCCCCCAAGAGAGCCCCCGCACCCATTTGCCCGAGGCATGCCCCTGAATAAAACCGGTGTCGGAACCGAGCATGGGGTGGGACATATTCAGCTTCAGATCCAGGCGATGCCCCCGGCGAGGCCGGATCCGGTCGTCATAGTCGCCATGGGAAAAACCGACCCCCGCCACCACCATCGTGGACACATCGTCGGTAGCACCGGTCATGAAGTCTTCCCGCAACGCGTCCAAGGAGAGGATCCCCAACCAATCGTTGGCGTAGCGGCGCGCATGGCGGACGCCAAGGCGAAGGCCCCGGCTTTCGGCAGTCTCCGTATCTTCCCTTTGATACCCCCCCTGCAGACTCAGCCAATCGGTGCGCGGGTCGGCCAGGGGAATGCGGTATTCGGTCGTGATATCGGATTTTACCGGGGAGATGGTCGTATCGGACGACCATCGATCGCCCCGGCGATTAAAGCGTCGGTCCAGCACGCTGAAACTCCCCGAGGGGCCGCTATCCGTGGTGGCGCCGAGACCGAACGAGAACCGATAGCGTTTCCGGGGCGTCAGGTGGACATCCACGGGGACCCGCCGATCCCGGGACGCCAGGCGTCGCGGGCGGACTTCCACCGAGGCAAAATAACCGCTATCGGCCAGATGGCGATGCATCGCCACGAGCTTTTGCGCATCGAAGGGGTCCCCCTCGCGCCACCCGATGATCCGCCGGATAAAGTCACTGTCCAGGGACTCATGATCAATTTGCAGTTCGCCAAACCGGTAGCGGGGACCGGAGTCGTAGGCGAGATGGATCCTCGCCTGGAGATTGCGCGCGTCCACCCGCAGTTCATGGTCCGTAAAGCGCCCGTCGAAATAACCCAGACCGGCCGCCAGCGCCGCTATATCGTCTTTGATCCCACCATAGTGGGCGTGGTTCAGAATATCCCCCTTTCCCATGGGCAATGCCGCCCGCGGGGCATGAAAGGCGGGATCCTCCGCCGCCTCGCCCCGTATGGTCACCTGGAGGGTTTCAATCCGTACGGGGCTTCCCGGATCGATGGTGAAGCGCGCGGACCAGCAGCCTTCCTTGCAGTCTTCATGGGGCGTTTTGGGGGGGGTAGCCTTACCGGATGGGTCGGGGACGGAACAAGGGGGTATCAGATGCTTTTCCACCAGGGGCCCATAATAGCCCAAGGCCCGGAGGGCCTGCCGGATATCCGTATCGGCCTGTCCATAGCGCCAACGGATGCGCCAGGGTGGTGTGCCGCAGGCCTCCCGACCCAGGGATAAATGCGCCCGGACGTTCTTCAGGAGCGCGCCGTCTATCCCATGGATTTCCACCTCGGGCGTGTTCTCTTTTTGGGCGGGCGGATTCGCGGACGCCTCTTCATCCCCGATACCTTTATCGTCCGCTTGGACCGGGGACACAGTCGCGCCCGACAGGAGCAGGGCGAACAGGAGGATTTTGCCTGGCGAAATCACCCTCTTCGCGCTTTGGAGGTGGGACTTTCAAGCGGCAGACTATGTTGCCGACAGGGGAAACCCCAGGGCCTCCCGAGTACGATAAAAGCCCTCCGCCACGGCGCTCGCCAGGGCGCGCACCCGCAGGATGAACCGTTGGCGCTCCGTCACGGAAATGGCATGACGGGCATCGAGCAGGTTGAAGGTATGGGAGGCCTTGAGGGCTTGCTCATAGGCCGGGAGGGACAGGCCCTGTTCCACGAGCCGCCGGCTTTCCCGCTCGCAGGTGTCGAACCCATGGAACAGCGCCTCGGTATCGGCGTGTTCGAAGTTGTAGGCGGACATCTCTTTTTCGTTCTGGTGGAACACATCCCCGTAGGTGACGCGCCCGAGAGGGCTTTTATTCCAGAGGAGATCGAAGACGCTGTCCACCCCCTGGAGATACATGGCGATCCGCTCCAGGCCATAGGTGATCTCGGCGGTCACCGGTCGGCAATCGAGCCCCCCCACCTGCTGGAAATAGGTAAACTGGGTGATCTCCATGCCGTTTAGCCAGACCTCCCAGCCGAGTCCCCACGCACCCAGGGTGGGGGACTCCCAATTGTCCTCCACAAAGCGAATATCGTGCTCCAGGGGGTCGATGCCCAGGGCCAACAGGGACTGGAGATAGAGGTCCTGAATATCGAGGGGGGAGGGTTTGATGACGACTTGGTATTGGTAGTAATGCTGGAGGCGGTTAGGATTCTCGCCATAACGGCCGTCGGTGGGTCGGCGGGAGGGTTGCACGTAGGCCGCCGCCCAGGGCTCGGGCCCGATGGCGCGCAGAAATGTCGCCGGGTGAAAGGTCCCCGCGCCCACCTCCATGTCGTAAGGTTGGAGGAGCAGGCAGCCCCGGTCCGCCCAGAAATGCTGCAACGCGAGGATGAGGCCTTGAAAGAGAGAAACGTCGTATCGGGATTCGGGAAGTGTCGTTGTGGCAAGTGGCATATCTATCCCATGGGGGCCTAATCCGGGAAAAAATCGTTATCCATTATTTGCTCGAAAGACCAGGGACACGAATCGGGGAAGACATCCTCCGCGAATCCGGTCTCCTTGACGGCACCGTTGATGGCATATCTGTAGCCCCGTTCCATGGCCTCCGGCAGCTGGCTCGTAAGGCTGGGATTGTCCTTTAGATGATCCTCGAGCTCGGCACGCTGTTCCTTGACAGTGTATCGCCAGCTGTTGCCGCGATGGCTCGGTTGGTATTGCCATTTGAGCAGGCGCACGAACAGGATTTTCAGCCGGCTCTCCAGTTCCCGTTTCAGACTCTTACCCATATCTTCGATTTCTTCGGCGATATTTTCCCAATCAAGCGCGGCCGGATCTCCCGCCCTCAGCAATGCCGCCTGTTGGTTGGTCCAGGCATGGAAATCGGTCTCGTAAAGCACTGTATTCACCCCTCGCGGGCAAAATTCACAGCTGCACCCCGGAAAAGGCCATAAAGGCCATGGACATCAGTCCCACCGTGATGAAGGTAATCCCCAGGCCCTGGAGACCGGCGGGGACGTCGCTATATTTCAGTTTTTCCCGGATACCGGCGAGCGCCGTGATGGCAAGCGCCCAACCCACGCCGCTGCCGATGCCGTAGGTGATGCTCTCGGCAAGATTGTAATCCCGTTCCACCATGAACAGGGACCCTCCGAGGATGGCGCAGTTTACGGTGATGAGCGGCAGGAATATGCCGAGGGCATTGTAAAGGGCGGGGACATACTTATCGAGGATCATCTCCAGGATCTGGACGATGGCCGCGATGACGCCGATGTAGCTGATGAGACCGAGGAAACTCAAGTCGATATCGGGATACCCCGCCCAACCCCAGGCGCCTTCCTTGAGCACATAGACGTAGATGAGGTTGTTGACCGGCACGGTGATGACCTGCACCACCACCACGGCGATACCCAGCCCCAGGGCGGTCTCGATCTTCTTGGAGATGGCCAAAAAGGTGCACATCCCCAGGAAAAAGGCCAGCGCCAGATTTTCGATGAAAATGGACTGGATCAGCAGGCTGATATGGGTTTCCATCATATGGCCTCCATTCGATGTACCTGGATCTTATATTCGGGTGCTTCCACCTGATCCGGCTTCCAGGCCCGCAAGGCCCAAATCAGGAACCCGATGATGAAAAAGGCGCTGGGGGCCAGCAGCATCAGGCCGTTTGCGTTGTACCATCCCCCCTCGGTGGTGAGCGGAAGAATCGTCAGACCGAATAGAGTGCCGGAACCGAAGAGTTCCCGGAAAAAGGCCACCGCGACCAGAATGGCGCTGTAACCCAGGGCATTGCCCACGGCATCCAGGATGCTCATGCCTACCCCGTACTTCATGGCGAAGGCCTCGGCGCGCCCCAGTACGATGCAGTTAGTGATGATAAGCCCTACGAACACCGACATGCGCTTGCTGATGTCATAGGCATAGGCCTTGAGGACCTCGTCCACCACAATGACCAGGGAAGCGATGATGGTCATGTGGATGATGATGCGCACGTTGGTGGGGATATGGTTCCGGATGAGGCTGATGGAGGCGTTGGAGAGCACCAGCACGGCGATGACCGCCACGCACATGGTGAGCGCGGTGTCCATCCGGGTGGTAACGGCGAGGGCCGAACAGATCCCCAACATCTGGAGCGTGATGGGGTTGTTGTCGAAGATTGGGTCGTATAGAACTTGTTTGGGTCCGAAAGATGCCATATTTCTCTTCCTCAACTATGGGAAAATCCAGTAAATATCCTTTCGATCCATGACGATTCGCAAGGTCAATGCATCGCCTTCCAGTTTCATGCCGACTCGGTAAGATCCAAAACGGGCTTTGTAACAAGCATCATGACCCCTCATCTTTTCGACTTTACCGAGTTCGGCCACCGAGGATACTCGAGGTAAACTTTCGAATGCGAATTGTTCGATAGGTATCCTCGCCCCCGATGGTATTTTTGCAGGCTGTTTTAGAAATCTCTTGTGGTAACTGACTTTCACCTAGCTTTATCGAGTTTGGCATAATATTTCTTGGCGTCCGCGAGGTTCAACGTTTTTTCCCCTTCTCCATCGGCCATGCGTTCCCCAAGCGCAGAATCTTCCATCACCCCATTATCCTCCAATACTGCTCCGAAGGAGCCTATGTTGGGTTGTACGGCCACTTTGCAGGTTGTGTCGCCGATAATATAGTGTGATTGTATTT
This sequence comes from uncultured Thiotrichales bacterium, assembly GCA_964593225.1. Lineage (GTDB taxonomy): Bacteria > Pseudomonadota > Gammaproteobacteria > HK1 > HK1 > JABDQX01. Next base: position 1,250 of record CAZQHJ010000005.1, on the reverse strand, counting down.
CCATAGGATTCTTATGCTTCCTCCATTCGGATCGTATACATTCCCACGCAGAGCGTGGGAATGTATACGAAAAACCTCGAATCTCTCTTTATACCGAGCAGCGAGACCATATGATTTCGCGAAGCGAAATCATCACCACTCCACGAATTCCTTCGGATAATGCGATAAATCGAGCTTATTCCTCCGCCGGCCAAGGCCTCACCCCCCACTGTTGCATGGCCAACGCGCCAAAAAGGATCTCGATGTCTTTTCCGTCCTCGTCCCGGCCAATACTATCCAATACCATCGCGTGGGTGGATATGGGATATCCTTTCAATTCGGCCTCGAGAATAGCCGTTTCTCTTGCCACCCGGGTAGCGCCACCGAGCGCCGTTCGATACGGGTAACGGGCCTTATGCACGGTCAGAACGGCGGCAACCGCGGGAACGATGTAGGTGTTTCGTGCTCCCGTGTCGAACAAGGTCCAGCTGTCCCTGCCGTTGACATCGATCATCTCCCGTATTCTACCCATGGAACGGAATCTCGTCGGATTGGCGGTGCGCGCCGCTAATGCCGCGTGTAACTTCCCTCGATAACCGTGGCATCGGGCGCCAGTTTATGGAGTATGGCGTCCAGTTTCTCTTCCTGTTTCTTATTGGCGGCGCCGATGAAATACGACAGGCAAAACATATTCACGACGGGAATGGCACCGAGTATCGTCCACTTCGCAACGTTTCGCCCCTTGTCCCTTGCAAGCAGATAGCTCAGGACCGCAGGGGGTATGGAAAGAAGTATCAAATGCATTTTTCCGTCCCTCCGTAATTGTCGATTCGCCTCCTTCGCCTCGCACAGCCGGGCGAACGATAGGATTTCGCGAGGCGAAATCATGGGAAGCCATCACCACTGTCGAGCAGGGCCAATTCGGAAAATCCGATTCCGAGGCGGTTCTATCCGGAGAAAACCGCATCCGAATACGAGAAGGCCGCTTGATTCGGGGAAAGCCGTGAACGCCTATCATAGATAGTCGACTCGGCAGACTTTTTCCATATCTGTCGATGATTTCAATGTCGCCATCGGAGATCCATTCACCCGCTTCGGTGGATCGATAAAACGCGTATTCTTTATCACTGTCGAAGTCATTACGCGCGAGGATTGGCGGTAGTTTTGGTTTTGCCATGTTATTTCTACGTCAAAATATATTCTCGGGTAGCTTGCCGACTAGTGGTCTATCAATCTAATAACTTTGGATAAAGATGTTTTAGCTTGATACG
>CAZQHJ010000004.1:0-49161 GCA_964593225.1 uncultured Thiotrichales bacterium | reverse complement strand
TACGTTTTTGCCAAGGTTTTATAGCGTTTTTTTTAATACTTGCCGAACTGTCTCCGGAGAAATCAATTCCGCTATCTCCAATTCCAGCATACGGTCAGTGAGCATCTGTAAGGTCCAACGACAATGTCCTTCCGGTGGCGTGCTACATACCAAACTCACCAAGCGCGCTTTACCTTTTCCATCAAGTACCTGCGAACGTTCCCGGCTACGCGCTTGGCGTTCAAGAGCTCCCTGCGAACCTTCGCAAACACACTGCTCCCGAACCTGTTCTACTGTCCGACGAGTACAACCGACTTGCTCGGCAACCTCACGGTCTGGCAAACCTTTTCCGTACTCCCCTTCATCCGCTAATAATAAAATTTGGGCATGTCGCCGACGATAGGCCGCTTCTCGACCACGATTTACCAATCCGTTCAAATCCTCTCGTTCTTCCCGTGATAAAGGTACTATGTAGCGCTTTCTCATTCTCATATTCCCCAATAGGTTGCCAAATTCTATTGGGGAATATGGTTTACTATCCTAATTTATCTCATGGAAGGACCACTAGCCCGCCTCTCGGTGTGGGATTTTGAAGTCGAGAGGCTCGCTACTGTCAAGGAAAACTTGAACCCGCTCCAGCGTTTGGAGCCCTTGGGTCTTGGGCATTACGGTCATTTCCTGATGATCCCAAATTTCAGATTGCCTTCGAGCTCACTTTACGTTGGAGTTATGCGCTACCTTCAGGCTTATGTGTTTTCGGATGAGGCTGCATATTGTTTTTAAAAATGAGAATGATTATCATTAATATTACTTTAAGGAGAGAGGCATGTTAGGCAACCTTGGCGAATTAGGTATTGGGGACCATGGCCGTATCGTTGGCTATGAGAAAAACGCAAAGTCTTATCGAAAGCGATTGATGGCCATGGGGTTGACGCTGAACACGGAGTTCAAGGTCATCCGCCGTGCACCGCTCGGCGACCCAATGGAGATCAACGTGCGCGGCTATTCGTTGAGTCTGCGAAGACAGGAAGCCTCTGCTGTTCTTGTACAGCGGGTGTGATATCGCTGCGTCGTATCCATTCTGGCACGTTATTTTTCCGCTGAACGGGAATGGTTCCCGATATTTCCACTCAATCGATACGATCTGAAAGGTTTTACGATGAACGACGCAAACAAACAGAAAGCAGTTGATGTCTTGAATACAATCATGGAGATCGAACTGGCCGGTGTCGTGCGCTATACGCACTACGCATTGATGGTTTATGGCTGCAACAGAATCCCCATCGTCGACTGGATGAAGCGCAATGCGGAAGAAAGTCTGACCCATGCCCATCGGGCGGGAGAGATGGTAACCCTCCTGGGTGGTCATCCGTCCCTGAAGATAGGGGCTTTGCTGGAAACGGAAAAACATGACATCAGGGATATCCTTCAAGAGAGCCTCGAACACGAGCAAATGGCGCTGGAAACCTATTACCGATTACTCGGTATTGCGGAAGAAGGGAAATCGGTGCTCTTGGAAGAATATGCACGGGAAATGATCGTGGAAGAGGAACTGCATCGTGACGAGGTCAACAAGATGCTGAGGCAGCCCGGAGATCTCGGTGCATTCCAATAATTTCGCTGCGCAAAATCATAAAACCATCACTATGGAAGATAATGAAGGCCATCGGTTTACAGGGTTGTCGCCGTGTGCGGGGCCGCTGTATCGGCAGTCGGCTGCTAATAATAGGCGACACTGGGGCGACACCGGCCGATTGGCCATTATGCATGGGGAAGATGAGTACCCCCTGCGTATCACATCCAAGGGCAAGCTTATCCTGACAAAATAAATTCATTCCGGTATTGCCCGAAATCCACACAGCCAGCCATTTCGCGCCTTCCCGCGGGTAGCCAGCCACGAATCCAGTCATGTTGGGCAAGTCATGTTTGGGATTCGATCTCCACCTCGGCTCGATACCGAGTTCCCACATCGGATTGCTACACCGCGGACTTCCACATTCAGAAATCTCGAAGAGGCGCAGAATGCCTATTTATCCGAAAAACCACGCTTCCGAACCTCCTCCCACAAAGCGGCGCGCCATTCGAAACCGCCCGATCACAACCCTCTTGGCCCTTGCCTTACCGTTTTCCACATCCGCCCTCGAGATAACCGACAATTTTTCCATCGACGCCACCCTCACAGGCGTCTTCCAACACGGAGAGTTTTCCGGGGCCGGTATCGACGATACCGGTCGGGGTACGGTGGTCACCGACATCGGCGTCAATTTCCAACCCACGGAGCGGGATGAATTCGACCTCGTGGTGAGCTTCTCCGCCGGCGACGCCCTGAATGACGCTTCGCCCTATAGCGCTCACCCACTGTATGCGGATGATTTGGAAAACGACCTCGAGGACATCAACGGACGCGGCCGGGATTATCTTCTCACCGCCTGGTACAAGCACACCTTTGCCCTTTCCGAGGAAACCTCGCTCGGTCTCACCGGCGGCATTATTAGCGCTACCGGCTACGTGGACGACAACAAATACGCCAACGACGAGGTCAGTCAGTTCATGAACGAGGCCTTCGTCAACAATACCCTGATGGTCCCCCCCGACTTCGATACCGGTATCGCAGCTGAACTGGACGTGGGCAGTCGCTGGTCCGCTCGGGGCGTGTGGATGAGCAGCAAAACCGATATGGGACCCGGTGGCGAGGACGCGTTGGAGACCTACAACTACTTCGCGGGGCAACTGGGATTTCATACGGAATCGGGCAATTACCGGTTGGTGGTCCAGGGCACGGGCGATGACTTCGCCGACCCCACCGGCACCAAGACCGAGAACCTCTCCAGCATCGGGCTCTCCCTGGATCGGCGATTCACCGATACCCTCGGTGCATTCGCGCGCTTCGGCTGGCAGAACGATGATGCCACCGTATCCCATGACGCCCTCTATTCCGGTGGCATCAATATCAGCGGAAAGCTCTGGGGACGGGCCGATGACGAAGCCGGTTTCGGCTATGCGCGCCTGGACGGCGGGAATGACGGGATAGAGAAAACCGATATCGTGGAAGGCTATGTCAAATTCCAACTCTCCGAGTACGCCGACCTGTCCTTGGATATCCAATACCTGGATGAAGAGACGGCGGGCGAGAGCAATCCCCACGGATTCGTCTACGGAGTGCGTGTTAATGGTTATTTTTAGAAAGGCGCGCGTGGCCCAAAGCGGATCATGAAGGATCTGGCTGGGAAATCAGGGTCTAGTGCCTCGTTCTATCTTATTTTTCCGGTTGTCATTTCGAGCGAAGCGAGAAATCCAGTAACCATGTGTCCGTTTTTTCAGATAAAGATCTCTCCCTTCTGTCGAGATGACAGGAGCGGCTTACCCGTAAAATTAGATGGAACGAGGCACTAGCGCCCCGAGACCGTCGATAATTTTGCCAAAGTGGTTGCGGAAATAAACCGGCTGGTGGCGAGGTGGGGTAGCGTCGTGAGAAAAGTGCTGGCTAACGTGTACCCCCCTCGCGCGGCGAAGGATGATAGGACCGTGGCATCAAGGTTCTGATGGTCGACGACGAGACTCCGAACCTCGGCAACGCAGCTCGGAGGTCGAACGTCGAGGTTCCGAACCTCGACGACGGAGCTCTGAACTCCGACGACGCGGTTCGGAGCTCGGTTATCGGAGCTCCGAACTCGGATGATGCGGTTCGGAACCGCGGTGATGAGGTTCCGAACCTCTCCGTTCAGTGTTGAAGACTCATCGCCGAATGGTGAACACTCGGCAGAGAGTTCATAGCGCGGTCGAGCCGCGCCCGTATTCGCGATAAGCCAACAACAGAACCGTTACAAAGAAACATGATTCGTCTGTCAACGAGGGAGTATTTGCCGTGAGCGCTACCGGCCACGTCATCGGTGTCGTTGGGAATCCCAACTGCGGCAAGACCACGCTATTCAATGGATTGACCGGCGCCAAGCAGCAGATTGGCAACTGGCCCGGCGTGACGGTGGAAAAGCTGACCGGGGCCTACCAACACCAGGGCGTCGCCATCGAAGTGGTGGACCTGCCCGGCATCTACTCCATCGACATCCATCCCGACGAAACCGCCCTGGACGAGCGGATCGCCCGGGACTTCATCCTGTCCCACCAGGCGGACCTCATCGTCAATATCCTGGATGCGTCCAATATCCAGCGCAATCTCTACCTCACCACCGAACTATTGGAGATGCATGTCCCCGTGCTGGTGGTGCTCAACATGATGGATGTCGCCAAGAGCCGGGGCATCGCCATCGATATCCCGAAACTGGAAAGGCGTTTGGGATGCCCGGTGTTTCCCATCGTGGCAAAACACGGCAAGGGCATCCCCGAGATGAAGTCCGCCATCAACCGGGCCGTGGACGAAGGACGCATTTCCACCCTTTCGCTCCCCTACCCGGAGGCGGTGGAACGCGCCTTATGGGAACTTTCCCCCCTTATCGAAGATAGTCGCCGTGCGCGGGGCCGTGCGGATACGCCAAGGCCCATGGCAGGCGATTCGCCCACCACGGACGATGAATCGGCGCGGCGCCACCGCTGGCTGGCGCTAAAGCTCATCGAGGGCGACCCGATCGTCGTGGAAATGGCCGGGGGGGCAGCGGCCACCGCCGCGGTCCGTCTGACAACAACGATAGAAAAACAAACCGGCGAAGAGGCCGATATCCTCATCGCGGACAGCCGATATGGGTTCATCAACGACCTCACCGGCCGTGTACTGACCAGGGCCGACGAAGTCAGGCGTCAGGTTTCCGAACACATCGACCATGTGGTGCTGAACCGGATACTCGGCATCCCCATATTCCTGGCCGTCATGTACCTCATGTTCCTGTTCACCATCAATCTCGGCGGGGCCTTCATCGATTTCTTCGACCAATTCGCCGGCGCATTGTTCGTGGAGGGCCTGGGCGCCTGGATGGGGTCCGTGGGGAGTCCGGACTGGCTCACCACCCTGGTGGCAAAAGGCATCGGCAGCGGCATCCGGGTGGTGGCCACCTTCATCCCCATCATCGGCTTTCTCTATCTATTCCTTTCCGTACTGGAAGACTCCGGCTATATGGCCCGGGCGGCCTTCGTCATGGATCGCCTCATGCGCACCATGGGCCTGCCGGGCAAGGCCTTCGTGCCCATGATCGTCGGCTTCGGCTGCAATGTCCCGGCCATCATGGCCACCCGCACCCTGGAAAATCCCCGGGACCGCGCCCTGACCATCCTCATGACCCCCTTCATGTCCTGCGGCGCGCGCCTGCCCGTCTACGCCCTCTTCGGGGCGGCCTTCTTTCCCGTGGGGGGACAAAACCTGGTCTTCGGCCTGTATCTCATCGGCATCGCCGTGGCGGTGTTCACCGGCCTCATCATCAAACACACCCTCCTCCCCGTCGAGGCGTCCTACTTCGTCATGGAGCTGCCCAGATACCATCTGCCCGCATTGAAAAGCGTGCTGCTCCACACCTGGGACCGGCTCAAGAATTTCCTGTTCCGGGCCGGAAAGATCATCGTCCCCATGGTCATGATCATCAATCTCATGAACGCCATCGGCACCGACGGCAGTTTCCACAACGAAGACACCGATAACTCCGTATTGAGTCAGGTGGGCCGCGCCCTGACCCCGGCCTTCGCCCCCATGGGGATCACCCAGGACAACTGGCCGGCCACCGTGGGCGTCCTGACCGGCGTCATGGCCAAGGAAGTCGTTGTCGGCACCCTGGACGCCATCTACGGCGGGCTTTCCGAGACCGACGGCCCGGCCGGTCCGGCGGAACAGGCGCCCAGCGAAGATTTCCGGTTATGGGCGGATATCCGGGCGGCCTTCGGGACCCTGCCGACCAATCTTGCCGGGCTCCTGGAAAACGTTACCGATCCCCTGGGGATCCACATCGGCGATCTCAGCGACGCCCAGCGCGCCGCCAGCGAGCAGGCCGTCGCCCTGGGCACCTTCGGGGCCATGGCGACCCGGTTCGATGGCAAGGCCGGCGCGTTTGCCTATCTGCTCTTCATCCTCATGTACTTTCCCTGCGCCGCCGCCACCGCGGCCATCCATCGGGAAACGAGCCTGGGATGGGCGGGTTTCGTGGGCGCCTGGACCACAGGGCTCGGCTACGGCGCGGCCACCCTTTTCTACCAGGCGGCGACCTTCTCCGAACACCCCATGGCATCGGCAAGCTGGCTGCTGGCAATCACTGGGCTGTTCGGTCTTCTCGTGTTGGGACTGCGTCGGTTCGGAAGTGTGAAGTGGGGCGTTTGAAGGGCGAAGGAGAAGACGGGGAACGCCCGGGCCCGGCACCAAGGAACACCCTTTCGGCGAGGGAGGATAACGATGATCTTGAGTGAAATCCGCGACTATTTACGCGCCAACGGCCAAGCCGCCGTAACCGACATGGCCAATCATTTCGATGTGGATCCCGATGCCATCCGAGGCATGCTGGAACACTGGGTCCGTAAGGGGAAGGCGCGCAAACTCCCCGAAGGGAGCGCCTGCGACGGCGGTTGTCACATGTGTTCTCCCGAAAGCGTCGAAATCTACGAATGGGTCGGTAGCGGGTCAGTTTGAGATCTGCGAAGCAAGCCCAATCGTGGGCATAGCCCGCTCCTACTACAATGGACGCGCTATCCGGTAGGAGCGGGCCATGCCCGCGATGGGCTTGCTTCCGGTTCCGCGGCCCTTCATCGTTTAGTTTCTACTTCCGCTCCCCGCCCGCCCGGCTCCGCGGCAGAAAGGCGTGGGATTCCCAGAGATCGTACCGGGCGCGAAAGGCCGACAGGTCGTCCCGGACCTCTTTGAAAAAGGCGTCTTTCTCCGCTTCCTCGGCCACGACTTCCCGCCACGCGCGCTGGAAGAGGGCGAGCATGTCATCGCTCCAATCGCGGATATGGACGCCATGTTCGTTCCGGTTTCTCTCCATGACCGCCCCCTGGATGGCCTCTCCGTGGGCAAAGGAATCCATCACCGAGGCCTTGCAGGTCACCTCTAACAGCCGCTGCTGCCCGGGGGTCATCCGGCGCCACTGGTCTCCATTGATCAGAAGCTCCAGGATGGTCGCCTGCTGATGCCAGCCTGGGAAGTAGTTGTACTTGGCGATCTTATAAAATCCCAACCCCTCGTCGATGGCCGGGCTCGAGAACTCCGTGGCATCCAGCGCCCCTTTTTCCAGGGCCGGGAAGATCTCGCCGCCCGGCAGCAGGGTAATTGCCGCACCGAGCCTTTCCATGACCCGGCCCCCCAGGCCGGCAAAGCGTATATTGAGCCCTTTCAGGTCCCCTTCGTCCTCGATGGCCTTGCCGAACCAGCCCGATGTCTCCGCCGAGAGCAGCGCGCAGGGCAACGCATGCACGTTTTTGCCGGCCTCGTCGTACATCCGCTGATAGAGCGTCAGCCCGTTACCGTAGTACATCCACGCCAGGTATTCCCCCGCTTCCGGCCCGAAGGGGATGGCGGAAAAGAAGGGCGCGGCCGGCATCTCCCCGGACCAATACATGGCGGCGCCAAAGCCGGCGTTGACCTTGCCCGAGGAGACCGCGCCCAGGATCTCGAAGGGCGCCACCAGTTTGTTCGGTTCGTAGATCTTGACCCGGATGCGCCCATCGCTGGCCGCCTCCAGGTCTTCCTTGACCTTCACGATGGGCGTGCCCAATGCCGGCAGTTTGGTGGAAAAGGCGACCGGCACCTTGAGCAGCACCGGTTTGACCTTGGCCGCCTGGGCGGCGGGGGCGGCGATGAGGCTCACCGATAGGAGGAAGAGGATTGCGTGGAAAAGGTGTTTCATGGGTAGGTTCCTGGTGCTGCGCGCGGGTGATATTAGGACTTGAGCGGCTGTGGGGAGGATGTCGCTATGGGGAAGGGCCTTAGAGTGTGTCTTGAATCCAACTTCTCAGACACGCTCCGAGGTTTTAGGAGACGACTGTTCTTCAAGAAGTTTCTCGACTTTTTCTATCGCATACTGTCGCGAGGAACGATTATTGAGGTGCCCAAGCCTCTTTTCTTCATCATGAATTTTATCGAACTCAATATCGAACTGCTCAATAGCCTGATATACGGTAGGTGGATGGAACTTAAAGATAGTGTGTCGATAACCTTGAGGACGAGGGATACGCGACTCCGCGACAAACCGATCTCCGACAATGGTGAGGTTATTTCGTCGCGCAGACTCGGAAAAAACAACTTTCACTTTTTCGTCCGGCATTGATTCAAGGAACTCCTTAAGCTTCTTGAGACGAAAGCAGGCAGCATCCGCGCCGCCAAAGTGGTCTTCTATCGTGGGATACATAATCAAACGACAGCCTTTTTGTTGGATGTGTTCTCCAAGGGTACGTCGTTCTTCTCCCAGTAGATAACGGTAATACTCGCTTCGCTTTATCTCGCCGTCCAATTTTTCCCATATGTCGGATTTCGCGTTATAAGGTATGTAGAACGATGAGAAAGCGGCTTTTTGTCTTACCATTCCAAAGTGATTCAGCTGAAGCTCCCTGTCGGAATACTTAATGAGGCGTTCGGTACGTTCTTCCGGCCATTCAGCAATATCGAACATGTCTGTCGTGCGAGGAGGCGGGGGACTGACAAGTCTTTTCAGATCGATTTCCTTCAGTTTTTCTATTAAGTCCGAGAGCTCTTCATCCACGGTAATATGTTGAAATGAGGCAAGTAGACCTTTCAGATCCGTTTGGTCTTGTTTTCCGATAACAATGGGCAATACGGGTACTTTTAGCGCAATGGCAAAACCGATTTCCTGATGGACCCATGAGCTACTTCGGGATTTGTCGGTAATCAGTGGTATGAATATATGGGAGTTTGCAATAAATCCTTTTATTTCGTCTGAAAACTGAGTACCTGCCTGAATGCTATCATCCCATACCGGTTCCAGTTCGGCTTCCTCTAATTTTTTGCTTAATTTTTCGGCTAGCTCCGGATCACCTCTGGCGTAACTGATGAATACTCTGAATTTATACATGTATTTCTCCAAACGGTAATTTCATACTTTAGCTCACACACCCTCTCGGAGCCGCTCCCTATCGCTATCGAAAAAGATCGAAGGCGATAACGACAGCAACGTGGCGGGCCGCTGGGCGGAAGGCCCGGGTTTATCGATTCCCAATTCGCCATTCGTCATTCCACATTCGTCATGAACCTCGCCATTCTTCGCCACGGCCCGAGGCCGTCGGACCACTTCCCAAGATACCGGGGCTATTTCCCCGGACTCCCGGGTCATCGCCGGAGATACCGGGGCCATTTCCGAAGACTTCCGGACCATCGCTCGGGGTGTCGGGCTATTTCCCGGCCCCCGGATCCATAGCCCGATCCCATTGCGTCCGGGCGAATGTGACAAAGTGGAATCAAGCGAGGACTACTTCCCCTTTCCTTTACCCCGCCAACGTCCGCAACACATAGGGCAAGATCCCCCCGTGCCGGTAGTATTCCCACTCCTTGGGGGTGTCGATGCGCACCCGGGCGGTGAATTGTTTTGTCGCTGGCCCCGGGTCCCCCGCCGGCGGGGTGACCGTGATGACGATTGCCCGATCCCCGGAGGCCGGTTCGTCCAGATCGTAGGTCTCCAATCCTGTCAGGGCCAGGGAGTCGGCGCCCTCCCCTTCCGGGAACTGGAGCGGGAGCACCCCCATGCCGATGAGGTTGGCGCGGTGGATGCGCTCGAAGCTCTCCGCCAATACGGCCCTCACCCCCAATAGCCGTGTGCCCTTGGCCGCCCAATCCCGGGAGGAACCGCTGCCGTATTCCTTGCCCGCGATGACCATGAGGGGCGTCCCTTCCGCCCGGTAGCGCAGGGCGACCTCGTAGATGGGCAGTTGTTCGCCGGTGGGCTCGTGCAGGCTCCAGCCGCCCTCGACCCCGGGGAGCAGGCGATTTCTCAAGCGGATGTTGGCGAAGGTCCCCCGCACCATGACCTCGTGGTTGCCCCGGCGCGAGCCGTAAGAGTTGAAGTCGCCCGGTTCGACGCCGCGCGCCCGCAGATACAGGCCGGCGGGACTGTCGCTTTTGATGGCGCCGGCCGGCGAGATGTGGTCGGTGGTGACGCTGTCCCCGAGGAGGGCCAGCACCCGCGCGCCCCGGATGGGCTCCAGGGTCTCGGGTTGTCGGGATATCCCCTGGAAGTAGGGGGGGCGCCGGATGTAGGTGGAGGAAGTATCCCACGGGAATTGTTCGGTGGCGGGGGTGGCGATGGCGCGCCAGCGCTCGTCCCCCGTGAAGGCGTCCCGATAGCCGGAGGTGAATAGGTCCGTGGTGACGTGGGTGGCGATGGCCTCGAGGACCGCCTGGCGACTCGGCCAAATGTCCCGCAGGAACACGGGGTTGCCGTCGGGATCCGCGCCCAGGGGTTCGTTGTTCATGTCGATGTCCAGGGTGCCCGCCAGGGCGTAGGCCACCACCAGGGGCGGCGAGGCGAGGAAGTTCATCTTGACGTCGGCGTGAATCCGGCCCTCGAAGTTGCGGTTGCCGGAGAGGACGGCGCAGGCGGTGATGTCGCCGTGATGGATGGCGTCGGCGACCGCTTCGGGCAGCGGTCCGGAGTTGCCGATGCAGGTGGCGCAGCCGTAGCCCACCACGTGGAAACCGAGCGCTTCCAGGGGCGATAAAAGACCCGCCGCGCGCAGGTATTCGGTGACCACCCGGGAACCGGGGGCGAGACTGGTCTTGACCCAGGGTTTTACAGCGAGCCCTTTGTCCCGGGCGTTCCCGGCCAGGAGCCCGGCCCCCATCATGACCTCGGGGTTGGAGGTGTTGGTGCAGGAGGTGATGGCGGCGATGGCCACCACGCCGTCTTGGAGGGTATGGGGGCCGCCTTCGTGGATGAGGGTGGCCGAATGGGCCTCCGGCGCCAGTCGTGGATTCTCATCCGTCGATGCCGCTTGCAGGGCCCGCCTGAACGCCGTCTTGGCCTCGGAAAGCACAATCCGGTCTTGTGGGCGCTTGGGTCCGGCCAGACTCGGTTGCACCGCGCCGAGATCCAATTGGAGTGTGTCGCTGTACCGGACGTCCGGGTGGATCATGGATTCGCCGGATGCCCGGAATAGCCCTTGCTCCCTGGCGTAGGCCGCCACGAGGGCGATGGTCTCGGGGGGGCGTCCGCTGAGAGAGAGATAGCGCAGGGTCTCGTCGTCGATGGGGAAGATCCCGCAGGTCGCGCCGTATTCGGGGGCCATGTTGGCCAGGGTGGCCCGGTCCGCGAGGGGCAGATGGTCGAGACCGTCCCCGAAGAATTCGACGAATTTCCCCACCACGCCGTGGGCGCGCAGCCTCTCCACCAGGGTCAGGACCAGGTCCGTGGCGGTGCGCCCTTCCGGGAGTTGCCCGGTGAGCCGGCAACCGACCACCTGGGGGATCAACATGCTGATGGGTTGGCCCAGCATGGCGGCCTCGGCCTCGATGCCGCCGACGCCCCAGCCCAGGACCCCCAGGGCGTTGACCATGGTGGTGTGGGAGTCGGTGCCCACCACCGTGTCGGGTACCGCCCACGGCGGAATGCCCCGATTATCTTCTTCCCCAAGACCCGTGGATTGCCGGGGGTCGTCGAACGGTGTGTGGTCCTGCCCACCGCCGCTGCCCGCCTCGATAGACACCACCCAGGCCAGATGCTCCAGGTTGATCTGATGGATGATCCCCTGGCCCGGCGGGACGACCGTAAAATTCGAAAAGGCGCTCTGTCCCCAGCGGAGGAAGGCGTAGCGTTCCCCGTTCCGAGCAAATTCCATGGCCTCGTTCCGGGAGGATGCCCCGTCCTGGCCGAAGACGTCCACCTGTACGGAGTGATCGATGACCAGTTCCACCGGCGAGAGGGGGTTGATCTTCCCGGGCGATCCGCCGAGGGTCTCCATGGCGTCCCGCATGGCGGCCAGATCCGCCAGCACCGGGACCCCGGTGAAGTCCTGGAGGACCACGCGGCTCGGCGTGAAGGCGATCTCGGTGGCGGGCTCGGCCTGGGGGTCCCAGGCCGCGAGGGCCATGATGTCTTCCCGGGTAACGGCGAGGCCGTCTTCGCACCGAAGCAGGTTTTCCAGTAGGATACGCAACGAGAAGGGCAGCGGCCGAATGTCGATGTGCGTATGGAGGCGCCGCAGGCTATGGATGCGATAGCGGCGTTCGTTCACCGCCAGGGTTGTATTCGTTTGGAATGAATTGACCATGAGTGTTACCCTGTACGCCCTTCACCGTGAAGGACGTGATGTATTTCAAGGATTTCGTTTGCGAAAATATTCCCGTAAGGTTTTCAATGAGCAATACACTGACAATCACCGATAATCGCACGGGGAAAGGGTACGAGATTCCCGTGGAGGACGGTGCGATTCGAGCCATGGATCTACGTCGGATCAAGATCGATGACGATGACTTCGGTTTGATGACCTACGATCCGGCCTATTCCAACACAGCGGCCTGCAGAAGCAAAATTACTTTCATCGATGGGGATAAGGGGATTCTGCGTCATCGCGGCTATCCCATCGAGCAGCTGGCCGAGAAAAGCTCCTTCCTGGAGGTGGCGTATCTGCTGATCTATGGCGAGTTGCCCGGCAAGGAGGAGTTGGACTATTGGAATACCCGGGTGATGCGGCACACGTTCGTGCACCAGGCCTTCACGCGAATCATCGAGGCCTTCCATTACGACGCCCATCCCATGGGGATCCTGATCAGCTGCGTCGCGGCCATGTCGACGTTCCACGCCGAGGCGAAAAACATCGACGATCCGCTCGTGCGCGAGAAGCAGATCTTCCGCATCCTGGGGAAATTGCCCACCCTTGCCGCCTTTGCCTACCGTCACGCCATCGGGCGACCCTACAATTACCCGGACAGTAGCCGTGGTTACACCGCGAACTTCCTGTATATGCTCGATGATATGAATGAGCAGGGATACACGGTTCATCCGGTTTCGGCTCGGGCCCTGGACATCTTGTTCATTTTGCACGCGGATCATGAGCAAAACTGCTCCGCGTCCACCATGCGGGCCGTGGGATCCAGTCGGGTCGATCCCTACAGCGCCCTTGCCGCAGCCACCGCCGCCCTCTACGGTCCGCTCCATGGGGGCGCCAACGAGGCGGTGTTGCGGATGTTGGAGGAGATCGGATCCGTTTCGGCCATCCCGGACTACATCGAGCAGGTCAAGCAGGGCCGGATGCGCCTGATGGGTTTCGGTCACCGGATCTATCGGAATTACGACCCCCGGGCCACCATCATCAAGAAAGCCGCCCACGACGTGTTGGAGGCCCTGGGCACCAACCGCTTGTTGGACATCGCCCTGGAACTGGAGCGTATTGCACTCCAGGACGATTATTTCGTGGCGCGGAATCTGTATCCCAATGTGGACTTCTATAGCGGTCTCATCATGCAGGCCCTGGGTTTCCCCACGGCCATGTTCCCGGTCCTGTTCGCGATCCCCCGCGCGGCGGGTTGGCTGGCCCAGTGGTCGGAACACATCGGCGACCAGGAACAGCGGATCGCCCGCCCGAGGCAGGTCTATTTGGGAGAAGAAAGGCGCGATTATGTCCCGATACCGGAACGCGCCGGTTTCAGAAAATGGCTGAAGAGCTTTACGGCAGGTTATAAATGAGTAAAACGGTATCCGTATTATTGGAACTCAGTATGTTCCCCATGGATAAAGGGGAAAGCGTCAGCCCCTACGTCAGCGAGATCGTCAAAATGCTAAGAGATACCCATGTGGACCACCAGCTGACCGCCATGGGAACGCTCATCGAGACCGACACGATGAGCCAGGCGCTGGCCCTTGTGGAACGGGCATACGATACGTTGGATAAACTGGGTTGTAATCGTGTGTACGCCACGGTCAAATTCGATATCCGAAAAGGAAAGACGGATCGGTTATCGCAAAAAGTCCAATCCGTAACGGAAAAAATCGGTCACATAGAATCGGTTACATAGGTCATAGTAACCGCGCGCAATTTTTTGGGAGGCAACAGTGGATATCCTCGGTATAGATGTTGGTTTCGGATTTACCAAGGCGACGAATGGTAAAGACTCCATCGTATTCAAATCCATATTCGGTGAGGCGGCACAGATCCAATTTCGCGATCAGTTACTGGATCAGGCAGGATCGGAGAGCCACTTGCATTTGGAGGTCGATGGCGTCCCGTATTTCATCGGTGAATTGGCCGAGCGCCAGAGCAACGTTTGTTCGTTTACCCTAGACCATAGCCAATTTATCGAAAGCTTTGCAAAGACCATGGCATTGGGGGCCATGGCCTCTCTGATGCCGGAAAGCGGTTCCGTGCGGATCGTGACCGGACTGCCGGTCAGTTATTACCAGCGTCAGCGGGATCAGCTTGCCAGCATCCTGAGAGGACGGCATAGCCTGGTGCAGATCGATCCCAAGGGCACGCGGCGGGAGCTGGCGATCAATGTCGTGCAGGTGCGGGTCATCCCGCAACCCTTCGGAACGCTCCTGGATAATATGCTCAGTGAGGTGGTGGAAATTTCCGACAAACGATTCGCGCAGTCGAAGGTCGGCGTCATCGATATCGGATTCCGGACCTCGGATTACACCATCGCGGACGCCACGAAGTATTCCGAACGCGGCAGCCACACCACCGACTCGGGGATAGCGCAAGGCTTTGCCCTCATCGCGAACAAGCTTCGCGAAGTCAGTGGCGTGAAGGTGGAGTTGTATCGTTTATACGATGCCGTGGCCCAGGGCTCCATCAAGATCCGGGGAAAGACCATCGATCTCAAGAAACTCACGGAGGAGATCTTCACCAAACTGGCCACGGCCGTCGCCACGGAGGTGGACAGGTTGTGGGCCGAAGACTGGGATATGGACCTTATCGTCATTACCGGGGGTGGCGGGGCCGTGTTGGCGCCCTATCTACGGCCTTTATTGCAGGGTGAAGTATTGGCGGTGGATGCCAGCAAGGACCTTCGCCTACAGAATGTGCGGGGCTATTGGAAATACGCCAAACACCTCTGGGGACGTAACCAGACCGCGCCCGAGCCGCCCACCGAAATATAATCCGAGCGCCATGCGGAATAAAATTACTCCGGTCCTGGCCCTTGTTATCGCGTCGGTCGCAACCCAGGCCGGGGCGATAGAGACGCGATTATCCGGCCATATCGAAAGCCAGCTGCGTTGGTTTCAGTCTTCCCCCACACTCAGCCAAACCTCCCAACGGCAGGTTACCGGAGTAAATCCCTCCTTCGCCATACAGCCCGAGTGGCGATACCAGACCGCGGACCGCAGACACGACTTCAGCATCATTCCCTTCGCGCGCTACGATGAGGGCAACGACGAACGAACCCACGTAGACATGCGGGAGCTCTACTGGCTGTATCACGGCGAGGGATGGGAGGTCCTCGCCGGTATCGATCAGGTGTTTTGGGGCGTCGCCGAATCCCGCCATTTGGTGGACATCATCAATCAGAAGGATTTGGTGGAAGACCCGGACGAGGAAGACAAACTCGGCCAGCCCATGGTCCGGCTGACCCTGGATCTCAAGCCGACCCTGGCCCTCATGGGGGTACTCGATCCGGAAGAAGCGGAAAAAGGGCCGAATTGGGGCAAACTCAGCCTATTCCTGATGCCGGGTTTTCGCGAGCGCACCTTCCCCGGTCCCGAAGGCCGTTTACGTAGCCCACTTCCCGTCGATGAAGACGCGGCGGTCTATTCCGATGATGCAAGTCGGGACCGCGTCGATCTCGCCTTGCGTTATTCCCACACCCTGGACAGATGGAATTTCGGAGTATCTTACTTCCATGGAAATGGCCGGGAACCCAGGCTGCTACCCAACCAAACCTATACGAACATGGTCCCCCACTACGACCTCATCAACCAAGTGGGCCTGGATCTTCAGTATACCGGTGACGTTTGGCTGGGGAAATTCGAAGGGATCATCAGGGAGGGACAAGGCGATACCTTCGGCGCGTTGGTGGCGGGTTTCGAATACACCAAGTATCAGGTCTTCGATTCCAACGCGGATCTCGGGTTCCTGATGGAGTATCTCTACGATGACCGGGACGATGATGGTTTGTCCGCGCCAGTCACGCCCTTCGATAACGACCTCTTCCTGGGGACCCGGCTCTCCCTCAATGATGTGAAAAACACGCAATTGCTGGCCGGCGTCATGACCGACCTGGAAACCGATGAATATTCCTTCAATATCGAGGCACAGCGGCGGATCACCAACAACATCAGCGCCGAACTGCTGGTCCGGCTGTTCGGCGGCGACGAATCCGGTGGCGCCTTTTCCAGCATCGAGGAGGATGATTACCTCCAACTCTCCGTGTTTTATCATTTTTGATTGAGGTCATGGAGGAATAGAGATCCGGTCGTGGGAAACCCGAGATCGGAATTGGCAAACCGAAGCTTGGATCTGATAAAACCAAGCTTGGAATCGGTAAACCGAGGCTCGGATCCGATAGATCCAAGCTCGGATCCGCAAAAGCTAAGCTTCGATTCGCAAAACGGAATCCGGTCGAGACGTGGGACATTTCGGGGCGCGCCTTAAGATTCCCGGTCGTCACGAGGCGACCCTCCGATGGTGGCCGGCAAGGCTCAAGAGGGTGCCTAAAAAATCCCTGGTCTACCGGGTTGGCCTCCGAGTTGCGCCCCGCTGCGTTGCGGTTGCACCGAAAACGGTGTCATTGTAGTCCACATGCACGCCTTGCTTCCGCTCCAATCGCGCCTTGCGGGAGGCACAATCGGAGGGTACCTCGTAACGACCGGGAATTTTCAGACACGCTCTTGGATCGCCCCCCTACGAAGCTCAAGGATAATCGAAGAACATTGCGGTGCGCAGCACCGGAGACCCGACCCTATGCCCTCCCCTTCCACACCCCTGGAAACCCTCCGCATCGCCACCCGCCAAAGCCCGCTTGCCCTGTGGCAGGCCGAACACGTGGCCCGGCGTCTTCGGGCCCATCACCCGGACATTGCCGTGGAACTGGTCCCCATCACCACCCGTGGCGATAAAATACTCGATGCGCCCCTGGCGAAGATCGGCGGCAAGGGCCTGTTCGTCAAGGAGCTGGAGGTCGCCCTGCGAAGCGGGGCGGCGGACATCGCCGCCCACTCCATGAAGGATGTGCCGGCAGTGTTGCCCGATGACCTGGAGCTCCCGGTGATCCTGGCCCGGGAGGACCCCCGGGACGCCTTCGTCTCCCCCCGCTATCCCCATCTCGGGGCCTTGCCCGCCGGGGCGCGGGTCGGGACCTGTAGCCTGCGCCGGCAATGCCAGCTTCGCCGCCTCCGCCCCGATCTGGAGCTCGTGGATCTGCGCGGAAACGTGGGCACCCGCCTGGAAAAGCTGGACAGCGGGGCGTTCGACGCCGTCATCCTCGCCAGCGCAGGGCTCAAACGCCTGGGTTTCCAGGACAGGATCAGCGAGATCCTGCCCCCGGAGGTCACCCTCCCCGCCATCGGCCAGGGCGCCATCGGCATCGAGTGTCGGCGGGGGGATGCCCGCATCCTGGCGAGGATCGCCCCCCTGGACGACCCGCCCACCGCCCGGTGCGTGGGGGCCGAACGGGCCATGAACGCCCTGCTGGGGGGCGGCTGCCAGGTGCCGATTGCCGGATACGCGACGATCCGGGCGGGTACTCTGCGCCTGCGGGGGTTGGTGGGCAAGGTGGACGGGCGCCGCGTGCTCCGGGCGGAGGCCGCCCTGGCCCTGGGGGACGCCGAACCGCGATATGGGGTCAGCAAAGAGGCGATCGCGGCCCTGGGACGGACTGTTGCCGAGGATCTGCTCGCCCAGGGGGCGGAGGAGATTCTGGGGGAGATCCATCGATAGAGAACATCCGCGAAGGACCCATGAAGGCGCCCTTTGCGCCTCTTCGCGCCCGCCCTGGAGAATGATTTGCCAAACGAAATGACCACCGGAAGACTCACCGGACTCGGTGTTTGGGTGACCCGCCCGCGCCATCAGGCCCACGCCCTGGCCGAGCGTATCGAAGCCGAAGGCGGGCAGGCCATTCGCCTGCCGGTCATCGCCATCGAGGACGTGGACGACCCGGAAACCGTGCGGGCCCTTGTGGCGAGTCTTGACAGCTTTCATCTCGCCATTTTCGTCAGCGCCAACGCCGTGGCGCGGGGGCTGGGCTATGTGTTCCCCCATGGAAGGCATTCCGAACCGGACGGCCAGGGGACGCCCGGGACGCCTTCGGGGGCCGGCCGGCTCGGATCGAAAAGGGAACACTGGCCCGCCTCGGTCCGGGTGGCGGCCATCGGCAAGGCAACGGCCAGGGCGCTGGCCTCGGCGGGGCTCCCCTGCACCGTTCAGGCCGCCCCCCCCTATAACAGCGAATCTCTGCTGACGGCCCCCGCGTTGCAGACCGAAGCCATCGCCGGCTGCCGCGTCATCATCTTTCGGGGCGTCGGCGGACGGGCCCTGCTGGGGGAGACGTTGGCCGCCCGGGGGGCGCGGGTGACGTATGCCGAGGTCTACCGGCGGACCCTGCCCCCGTGGCGACAGACGACACCCATCCCCTGGGACCGGATCGGGGTTATCGTGGCGACGAGCGGGGAAGGGCTGGAGAATCTGTTCGCGATGATGCCTGACGACGAGGCGCGCCAGCGGCTCCGCGAGACGCCCCTGGTGGTGATCAGCGGGCGGATGGCGGAACTCGCCCACGGCCTCGGATATCGGCGAGCGCCCATCATCGCCGAGAGCGCCAGCGACGAGGCGATCCTTAGCGCATTGTTCGCCGGCGCCCAGGGCGTTGACGGAATGGGTCCGCCTCCCTCCTCGAATGGGCCATGATGGGGTGAATAGGTTCCACATCGGAAACCGGCGTGGAACGGACAAGGATAAAAACACCGCGTGACGACCCTCCCCCCCCTGCGCGACGAGCTTGCCCTGTATCCGAGGGCCCCGGCCAACGATGGAAGTCCCACCTGGCTGATCCACGACCCGGCCCGCAACCAATTTTTCCATATCCGTTGGGGGGTCTTCGAGATCCTTTCCCGCTGGGCGCTGGGACAGCCGGGGCTCATCCGCGAGCGCGTGGGCAGGGAGACGACCCTGACGGTCACCGATGACGATGTAGAGGCTACGGTTCGATTCCTGGCCGCGAACCATCTACTGAATATACCCGGGGCCAAGGGGACCGCGCATCTGTTGAAGGCACTGGCCCGGGCGAAGCTATCCCGATTCCGCTGGCTGCTCCACAATTATCTCTTCTTCAAGATCCCCCTCATCCGCCCGGATCGATTCCTATCGGCCACCGTGGATCATCTCGCCTGGATCGGGTCCCGGCCCTTTGGGATAACCACCCTGCTCTCCCTCGCACTGGGTCTGGGACTGGTGATCCGTCAGTGGGACGGGTTCGTGGCCACCTTCATCGAGACATTGACCTGGGACGGTCTGCTGCGCTATGGGTTGGCCCTGGTGGTCTCCAAGCTCGTCCACGAATTTGCCCATGCCTATACGGCAAAACGCTTCGGGTGTCATATCCCCACCATGGGCATCGGGTTCATGCTATTTTGGCCCCTACCCTACACCGACACCACGGAGACGTGGAAACTCCAGGCGCGCCGCCAGCGCATGATGGTGGGGGCCGCCGGCATGATGGCCGAGGGGACCCTGGCCGCCTACGCCACCCTGGCCTGGAGTTTCCTGCCCGAGGGGGGGCCGCGGGAGAGTGCCTTTACCCTGGCCGCCGTTGCCTGGCTATCGTCCTTTATCATCAACCTGTTGCCCTTTTTGCGCTTCGACGGCTACTACCTGCTCTCGGACTGGCTGGAGGTCCCCAACCTGCATCAACGGGCCTTCGCCCTGGGACGCTGGTGGCTGCGGGAGGCGCTGTTCGCCCTGGGCGAGGCCCCGCCCGAGCGCTTCCCGCCAAGGCGCACCCGTTTTCTGGTGTTTTTCGCCTTCCTGGTTTGGGTCTACCGATTGTTTCTCTTTTTGGGGATCGCGGTATTGGTCTACCATTTCTTCGTCAAGGCGGTGGGCATCCTCCTGTTCGCCGTGGAGATAGGATGGTTTATCCTGCGTCCGGTGATGGAAGAGATAAAGGCTTGGTCCATGCGAAGAAATGCGATCCTACGCAGTCGCCGCACTTTCCTGTCGGCAGCCCTCCTGGGCGTACTGATTGCCCTGGGCACCCTCCCCTGGTATGGACGAATCACGGCCCCCGCACTGCTCCAGGCCCACCGGCAGGCGACCCTCTACACGGCAAGCCCGGCCCTGGTGACGGACATCGCCGTGCGCGAGGGCGAGATCGTGACCGAAGACCGACCCCTTTTCTCCCTGGCCAACCCGGATCTCGTCCACCGGCGCCACCGGCTGGAGACCGGCATCGGGACCCTGCGTTATGAACTGAAATCGAGCCACCTGGAGCCGTCCTTCCAACAGCGCAATCAAACGATTTTCGCCCGACTTCGGGAGGCCGAGGCCGAACGCATGGGGGTGGAGAAGGAGTTGGCCCGCCTCGAGTTTTTTTCGCCCTTCCCCACCGGTCGGGTCGTGGATATCGATCCTGACCTGACGCCGGGCCAATGGCTCGGGGCCGGGCACAAACTGGCCATCGTCCTGGCGGTGGATCCCCATGGGGCATTCGAGGCGGGGATCATCGCCTATGTGGACGAGGATACGGTGCACCGCATCGCCCCGGGGGCCGATTGCCGGTTTTACGCCCAAACCCTGGTGCGAGACGGCATCCGATGTTCGGTGTCCCTGGTGGAAAAGACCGCCGCCCGGACCCTGGCCGAGCCCGCCTTCGCCTCGTCCTTCGGCGGCGAGATGAAGGTGCGGGTCATGGACGAGACGATGGTCCCGGAACGGGCCCACTACCGGCTGCGCATCGCGGTGGCGTCGGGGGCTTCGCCCCCCGAGACGCAAGTGCTCGGACAGGTGTCCATCACGGCCAGTCGGGAGAGCTTTTTCGCCCGGTTCTGGCGCTTTGCGGTGGGGGTTTTGATTCGGGAGAGCGGGATGTAGGCGGCGGCTGCCCAAAGGCTTTCCGCCAATGTCGCATCCCCCCCAAGGGGAAAGGCCATGCCCGGCGTAGGCGCGTTTTGCGCCCCTCCGGCCATGCCGGGAGCGCCGGTCTCCAGGCCGACATAAAGAAACCGCCGCTCGCAAGAGCGGCTCCTGTTATGGCGTGGGGTAGTAGGACCGCCGTGAATGCCCCGTTTCCCATGGGGAATGCGGCGCGGGTCATGGGCCCGTGTTTCCAGTGGCGTGATAAAATACACGATAAATATCGCGACCTTGTCAGGTCGCCGGAACGGCTGCCGGGCGCGCCGCAAAGGGCGTTGAAACCGCTAACACGGGAATCGGGACATGGCCACAAAGGAAGCCGGAGCGCGAATCAAGATCGATGAACTGCTGAAAGAAGCCGGTTGGCGCTTTTTCGACGACCCCCACGGCAGGGCCAATGTGGCCCTGGAGCGCAATGTCAAGCTTACTGAAACCACCATCGACGCCCTGGGCAAGAATTTCGAGAAGACCAAGAACGGCTTCGTCGATTTTCTGCTGACCGATGATCGGGGTTTCCCCCTCATCGTGCTGGAGGCCAAGGCCGAGGACAAAAGCCCCCTGGTTGGCAAGGAGCAGGCCCGTCGGTACGCCCAATCCCAAAACTGCCGCTTCGTCATCCTCTCCAACGGTAACCTGCACTACTTTTGGGATCTCGAACGGGGCAACCCGCGCATCATCACCCGTCTCCCCGGTCCCGGTTCCATCGAAGACCGCCAACGCCTTGCGCCCGAGCCACGGCGGCTTATCAGCGAGAATATTGCCGCCGATTACGTCGCCCTGACCCAAATGCCGGGCTATGCCCAAGAGGCGGGTTGGAAGCGGGCCGAGGAACGCCCCGGTTTTATCGAAAAGAACAAACTGCGTTTTCTTCGCGATTACCAACAGCGCGCCGTTCGTTCGATTCAAACCGCCGTGGCCGAAGGCAAGGACCGCTTTCTGTTGGAGATGGCCACCGGCACCGGCAAGACATTGGTGGCCTCCGCCGTGATCAAACTATTCCTGCGCGCCGGCAACGCCCGCCGGGTGTTGTTTCTGGTGGATCGGCTGGAGCTGGAAACCCAGGCCGAAAAGCAATTCGATACCTTGTTGAAAAACGATTACACCACAGTTATCTACAAGCAGAACCGTGATGATTGGCGAAAGGCGGAGATCGTCGTCACCACCGTCCAGTCGCTCCTGTTCAATGAAAAGTACCGGCGCCTGTTCTCGCCTACCGACTTCGATCTGGTGATCTCCGACGAGGCCCACCGTTCCATCGGCGGCAACGCCCGCGCCGTGTTCGAGTATTTCGTCGGTTACAAGCTGGGCCTGACCGCCACCCCCAAGGATTACCTGAAGCGGTTCGACGCCACCGCTTCCAGCACCGGCGATCCGCGCGAACTGGAACGCCGGGAACTGCTGGATACCTACCGCGCCTTCGGCTGCGAATCGGGAGAGCCCACCTTTCGCTACGCCCTGCTGGACGGGGTACGGGATGGGTTCCTCATCAACCCCATCGTCGTGGACGCCCGTACCGACATCACCACCCAGCTGCTTTCCGAGCAAGGATACCAGGCGCTGACCTTCACCGAGGGCGAGGAGGATATCGAACAAAACTTCCGGCAAAAGGATTTCGAAAAGAAATTCTTCTCCGAGGCCACCAACCGGGTATTGTGCGAGACCTTGCTGAAACACGCCCTGACGGATCCCATCAGCGGCGAGATGGGCAAGACCATCGTCTTTGCCGTCAGCCAGAAACACGCCGGGAAATTGACCCAAATCCTCAACGAACTGGCCGATTCCCTGTTTCCCGGCAAATACCAATCCGACTTCGCTGTCCAGGTCACCTCCCTTGTTTCCGATGCCCAACAGTTCACCATCGGTTTCGCCAACAACAACCTGCTGGGCGCGGAGAACTTTCTGGAAGGCTACAAAACCGGCAAGGCCCGGGTCTGCGTCACCGTGGGCATGATGACCACCGGCTACGACTGCCCGGATATCCTCAATCTCGCCCTCATGCGCCCCATCTTCTCTGCCCAGGGGTTCATTCAGATCAAGGGGCGCGGCACCCGAAGGCACGACTTCTCCGAACAGCTTTCCGATCCGAAGCTGAAGAAACAATATGGCCATCCCAACCACAAACAGGAAAAGACCGCCTTCAAGCTGTTCGACTTCTTCGCCAACTGTGAATATTTCGAGGAAAAATTCGACTACGATCAGGTGCTGCAACTGCCAAAGCCATGGCAGTGGAACGGCGATGGGGATCCGTGGCAGGTCGGATCGCCAATAAGTGTGTATGGACATACCGGCCCCGATGAAATCGTTTCCATAGCCGAAGACCCCATCGGCCCCGAGGGCATGAAGATCGACCGCATGTTCTTCCAGCGCTTCGAGGACAAGGCTCGCGAGGATAATGCCCTGAAGGCGCTCATCGAGGGCGAGCGCTGGGATCTGGCAATCGGCTACGTGAAAAAGGAACTGTTCGAAAAACCGGAGGAATATTTCAACCTGGAAAAACTGCGCCGCGCCCTGGGTATCGACCGGCGGCTCGATCTCCGGGAGATCCTGGAGAAGGTTTTCGGATTCATCCCCTATTTCAAATCGAAAGACGAATTGCTCGATGACGAATTCCGCGGGTTTCTACTGGACCGTCCGCCCGAGGAACTGGAACGGCACGCCGGCGCCATTGCTGCCCTCGAGTACTTTTTCAAGGCCTACGCCGGCGATGGAGAATTGCGCAAGCTCATCGACGACAAGCGTTTCGACGAGCTGCACACCAATCCCGCCTTCGACATGGCCGATCTCGATGCCGTCCCCTCGGCGTGGCGGCAGCGTATCCCGGAATATATCGGGCGGTATGTGCCGTTGGAGCGATTCGAATAAATTACGAATGATGAATTACGAATGGCGGACTACGAACGATGACAAAGGAAACCGAAAAATCCCGGATAACCTCGGATCGAGCAATACATCCTCCTCATTCGAGGAGAAAAGGTCATGCTCGACGCGGATCTTGCCGCTCTCTATGACGTGGAAACAAGGACCCTGATCCAAGCCGTGAAACGCAACTTGGCTCGTTTTCCAATCGACTTCATGTTTCAGAGGCTGTGAAAAAATCTCTCGACCGTCGCGAGGTGGTTCCCGAACGTGGCCGGCAAGGCGCAAAAGGTCAAAAATCGGGGGCCGCCGCGGCAGGTCGGGGATTTTTTCACAGCCTCTCAGCTTACCGAGGAGGAATTCGAGCACTTGAGATCACAAATTGTGATCTCAAGTTGGGGTGGCCGCCGCTACCCGCCCTACGCCTTCACCGAACAGGGCATCGCCATGCTCTCGGGCGTACTGCGCGGCGAACGGGCCGTACAGGTCAATATCGAGATCATGCGTACCTTCGCGCGCCTGCGGCAGATGCTGGCATCCGACAAGGAACTGGCGAAAAGACTCGACGAACTGGAGCGCAAGTACGACGAACAGTTCAGGGTCGTCTTCGATGCCATGCGCCAGCTCATGGAACCTGCCGATCCCGAGAAGAAACCGTCTATTGGCTTCATTTGGAATAACGAGGAAAAGGACAAATAAGCAAGCCTCATGCTCGACACCGACACCAAACGCCGCATCGATACCTGCCGGGACATCCTGGTGGGCAAGGTCCCCGACCCCAAGTCCCAGGTCGAGCAGATCACCATTGCGCTCATCTACAAATTCATGGACGACATGGATGCCGAGTCCGAGGCCATGGGCGGCCGACGCGGTTTCTTCACGGATGAGTTCGCCCAATACCGCTGGTCCGAACTCATGGCCCCCGGCATGGGGGGGTTCGACACCCTGACGCGCTACTCGGAAGCCCTCTCGCGCATGAACGAGAACCCCGGCATTCCGCCGCTCTTCCGGGACATCTTCAAGAACGCCTATCTTCCCTACCGGGACCCGGAGACCCTGCGTGGTTTCCTCAAAGAGATCGACGGCTTCCATTACGATCACTCCGAACGCCTGGGGGACGCCTTCGAGTATCTCCTCTCGGTGCTGGGCAGCCAGGGGGACGCCGGGCAGTTCCGCACTCCGCGCCACATCATCGATTTTATCGTCGCCATCGTCGACCCGAAAAAAGACGAAACCATTCTGGATCCCGCCTGCGGCACGGCGGGTTTCCTCATCTCGGCCTGGAAACACATCCGGGCCGCCAACGCCAAGGACCGCCCCGGCGACCGGCTCACCCCCGCCGAGCGCCGCCAACTCGCCGACGCCATCCAGGGCTACGACATCTCCCCGGACATGGCGCGCCTGTCCCTGGTCAATCTGTACCTGCACGGCTTCGCCGACCCCCGCATCCATGAGTACGACACCCTCACCAGCGAGGACCGCTGGAACGAGTATTTCGATGTCATCCTCGCCAACCCGCCCTTCATGTCCCCCAAGGGCGGCATCAAACCCCACAAGCGCTTCTCGGTCCAGTCCAAGCGCTCCGAGGTCCTGTTCGTGGATTACATGGCAGAACACCTCACCCCCCGGGGCCGGGCCGGGATCATCGTTCCCGAGGGCATCATCTTCCAGAGCCAAACCGCCTACAAACAACTGCGCAGGATGCTGGTGGAAAAATATCTCGTCGCCGTCATCTCCCTACCGGCCGGCTGCTTCAATCCCTATTCCGGCGTGAAGACCTCCATCCTGATCCTGGATAGACAATTGGCGAAGCGGACGGACGAGGTGCTGTTCGTCAAGGTCGAGAACGATGGTTTTGGGCTGGGGGCGCGGCGGCGCAGGATCGAAAAGGATGACCTGCCGGAGGCGCTGAAGGGGGTGAAGGCGTTTCTTGCCGACCAGGAGAACGGCGAGGGGGAAATTAGGAATTACGAATTACAAATTAAGAGTTGCCACGAAAGACTGGAAGGGCGCGAAAAATTGGCGGAGAGGAAGGGTGTGCTGCTGGTTAGTCGGAAACGGATCGGGGAGAGCGGGGAGTGGAATTTGAGTGGGGAGAGGTATCGGGAGAGTAACAAACGCGCTTCGAGGTATCCCGTCGTTCCGCTCGGAGATGTCTGCAACTTGGTGCGTGGCGTCACCTACAGCAAAACCGATGAGGTTGAACAAGGCGGCCACCAACTCCTGCGAGCGAACAATATCGACAAGCTCACGGGGTTGCTTGATTTGACGGATATCAAGCGTGTCAGTTCAATTCTGACCTTTTCAGGCGATAAAAAGCTCCAGAAGGGCGACATTTTTATTTGCCTTGCCAGTGGAAGCAAAGCTCACATTGGTAAGGTCGCGCTGATAATAGTGGACACCGATTTTTACTTCGGCGGGTTTATGGGTGCTGTTCGCACTAAGCGGGAGCGGCTACATCCTGCATACCTGTTTCACCAGCTTAGGCAAGCACACTTCAATGACTTCCTCCGCGAGCAGATTGCAGGTGCAAATATCAACAACCTTGGAGCGAAGCTCCTATACGAATTCCAGATCCCCCTCCCCCCGCTCGCGGTGCAGCAGGAGATCGTGGCGGAGATCGAAGGCTACCAAAAGATCATCGACGGTGCCCGCCAGGTAATCGAAAACTACCGGCCCCATATTCACATGGAGCCGGAGTGGCCGGTGGTGGCGTTGAAGGAAGTATGTGAGCGCATCCAATATGGACTTTCAAACCCGCTGCATGAAAATGGCATGGGATACAAGACATTTCGCATGAACGAACTCATTGAGGGATATTGTGTCGATCAACAGAATATGAAGTTCTCCGATATTTCGCCCGAAGATTTCAAGAAGTACCGGTTGGAACGAGGCGATATTCTGTTCAATCGCACCAACAGTTTCGAACATGTGGGACGCACCGGTATTTTCGATCTGGAAGGGGATTACTGCTTCGCTTCCTATCTGATCCGGCTCTCTGTCGCGAAGGAAAAAGCGAGTCCTTTTTTCGTGAACGCCTTCATGAACTCTAAAAGCTTTCAACAAGGCATCAAACAATTCGCAAGCCGTGCGATAGGTCAATCGAATATCAACGCGAAGAATTTGGCAGCTTACCGAATCCCCCTCCCACCCCTCCCCACCCAACAAGCCATCGTCGCCGAAATCCGGGAAGAGCAACGCCTGGTGGAGGCCAACCGGGAACTCATCCGCCGCTTCGAGGCCAAGATCGAGCAAACCATCGATCGAGTGTGGGGGGATTAATTAAGAATTCCCAGTTATCCACTTTCGCGGATTCACTCGTCAGTAGAACTGGAGAGTTAACACCGAAAAATACCTGATTCGGCGTTTTCACGCCAAGGGACTTTCTCGGTCGATTGTTTAGCTTATCCATAACAGTCTGAATTTATTTGTGGGTGACAGAGGTGAAATCATGCACCCTTGGAAAGTACTGTCTCGTTGGCTTTTGGGTAAGCTGCTTGTATTGCTCATCGGCACCTTTCATTCCTGCCGAGCCGAAAGACGGGAAAGGCCATAATACCAACGCGGCTTGCCTTAGTATTCCAAACAGATGCGTTGCACGGGTGCGATCCTAAAGTGCGATTTTCATTCCGAGTCCGCTATCGATATCGGAAACCCCCGATCCGGTTGCAGTCAGTGTAAGCTCCATGCCATCGCGCCAATGGAGTGAATCGAACACATTTTTGGGGATTTGGATTTGTCCGTTGGGAGAGATTGTCACTGTTGCCGCCAACATGAACATACCTCGAATAAAGCGCTTGTCGGTGAGCCTTATGCAAAAGTTACCCTACCCGCGGGCGCGCGGGCACGGGATTGAAGGTAAATAACTCGCTTCTATTTCTACCATCCCGCGCCATCACCCCGCCCTTCGACAATCGGCAACAACCTGTTGCCGTGCGCGGCACCGAGCCGATGGCCCCTTGTCGTTCGACAACCGACGGCAACCCGCGGATTCCATGAAAACCCTCATGGGAGAATGTTGCCGCGCGCGGCACTATTCCCCGCGCCCCGCCCGGCCATGGGCAACCCGCGCCACGGTCCCCGCCACGCCGTAGGGCAGCGGGGTGACCACCAGCCGTTCCCCCTCGCCCAGCCCCTCTCCGATCACCGCGCGTTCGGCTTCCCGCCAGATGACGTCCACGGGGCGGCGCGCCAGGCGTTCGCCTTCGCCGAGCAGCCAGACCTCATGGATGGCCTCGCCCTCACCGCCCTCCCCTTCGCCCACCCGCAGCGCAACCGATGGAATGACGAACACATCCCGCAAGGTGCGTCCCCGGATCTCGGCCTCGACAAACCTGCCCACCCTGAGGGGCGGGCGGTCTTCCCGGCGGGCATAGGGGTCGTCGATCTGGGCCACCACGAATAACTGTCGGCTTTCGGGGTCGAGGGCGCCTTCGGTGCGCACGATTTCGCCGGTCCAGCGGTGGCGTTCCCGGCCAATCCGGGCGGAGACGGTGACCCTGGGGCCTGCTATGGGACCTGTCCGTTGTTCCGATATTTCTTGAGGCGCCGGTTCGGACACCTGTTCGGACGCGGGTTCCGAGGACGGTTTGCCGGGGCGCGGGACGGGACGTTGCAATGGGGGATCGTCCAAGGACCCGGCGCGGTAGGCCTCCGGCAGGTGGATGAAGGCGGCCTGTTCGTCGGTGAGGGGCAGGCGGATCTCCACGTAGTCCACGGCGTAGAGGGTGGCGAGCACGGTGCCCGAGGAGACGTACTGGCCCACGTCCACGTGTTTTTCGAGGATGCGGCCGGCATAAGGGGCCTTGAGGCGGGTGCGTTCCAGATCGAGCTTGGCCTGGCGCAGGCGCGCCGCGGCAGCGGCCACGGCGGCCTGTTTGCTGGCGAGCTGGGGTTTGCGCAGGACGAGATCACTGGGTTTGCCGTTCCCGAGGCGTTTCCAATCGATGCGCGCCTGTTCGACCCGGGCCTTTTCTTCGTCCAGGGCAAGGCGCGCCTGGGCGAGTTCGGAGCGCATGACGGTGACCGCGTTTTCGTAATCCCGGGGGTCGATGGCGAGGAGGATGTCGCCGGCCTCGAAAAAGCCCCCGGAGCGGAAATTGTCCGAAACCTCGGTGATCCTGCCGGCGACTTCCGGTATCAGCGTGCTCTGGGTCCGGGGCGAGACGGCGCCCCGGGTCGTAAGGGTCACGGTGTAGTCCTGGGATCCCAGGGGCATGACTTCGACGGTGGGTATCATGGGCGGGGGCGCGCGCCGTTCGGCCTCGGGCGCGGTGGCGATGAGGAGCCACCCGGCGATGGCGCCGAGGGCGAGGACGAGGAGGGGGGCAATCAGTTTGGCAGGTGGCATGATAGCGGGTCCGAAAAAGTCACATCCGGGAAATGATACACTACTTACCTTATGGAAAATCGGAAAAATGCCGCCGTCCGCATCCTCGGCATCGATCCGGGTTCCCGCGTCACCGGCTTCGGGGTCATCGCCATGCAGGCCAATCACGCCACCTACATCGCGGGGGGCTGCATCCATGTGCGTCAGGGGGATCTGGCCGGTAAACTGAAGACCATCTTCGATGGGGTCGGCCAGGTCATCGAGGCGCACCATCCGGATGAGATGGTGGCGGAGCAGGTCTTTTTCCATCGCAACGCCGCCTCCGCCCTGAAACTCGGTCAGGCCCGGGGGGCGGCCCTCATGGCGGGGATCGCGCGGGGGCTGCCCATCCACGAATACGCGCCGGCCCGGATCAAGCAGGCGGTCACCGGGAAAGGGAACGCCACCAAGGAGCAGGTGCAGTATATGATCCGTCTTCTGTTGAACCTGCCGGAGGCGCCGGGGACCGATGCCGCGGACGCCCTCGCCGTGGCCCTGTGCCATGGCCACAGCCGGGGGAGCAGGATTCGGATGGCGGGGATTGGTGCAACGGGGCGACGGTGAGAAGGTCCGGCCCCGGAATGGCGTCATGGGGCGGGTTTCCGTGGGGGATTCTCCCGATGCACGGCGCCCGAGGCCGAAAGACGATGAGCGCCCTGGGGATTCCGATCCGAAGGATGACGGAGTCGATGGGAATCGTGAGGAAGCCGATCCGCCATGAAACAAAGTGGATTGGATCTTCGGGAAAGTCGATGGGCCTTATGACAAAGGCGACATGAATCGTGAGAAAGTCGATCGGCCTTACGACAAAGATGATCAAGAATTGCGATAAAGTCGATGAGCTTTATGACAAAGGTGATCAGGATTGCGAGAAAGTTCATCGATTCCGCCATAAAACCGATGAACTTTGTTACAGGGCCGACCATGAACGGGAAGGGGCCGATGGGAAAAAGGCCCTATCCGATCACCAATGGCCCCGAGATGAGACGATGCCCCATGGGCACGGATAAAGCGGACACGGCGCAAGGCTTCCGAGTCCATGGGAATCATGGCACGAAACTCGAACACGAGCAAACCCTCGTGCCGCGCACCGCGAATTCCTTCGATTAGAGTTTCCATGAAGACAACGGATTATTCCCGGTTGTTGAACGACGTATTGATGGCGTGGGGTACTAGTGCTGCTGTCGGCCGCGATCCGGAGCGTGATTTTCATGACCGACCCTATCGGAATCGGTCCTTGCGCCCTTTCCATGGGGATGCCCGGCGTTACAATGATCCCCAGCGTTACAATGATCCTCGGTCGCGGCCCGCCGCGCCAACTCCATCGACCCTCATAGGGGGTCCGCCCCCCACTGCACCACACCGAATGGATAGACCATGCCGCGACATTCCGAACCCTATCCGAACCCGCGGGGTTCGGATTCATCCCCGCCCCCACGGGTCGGATTCCTTATCACCTGTCTGGCGGATTTCTTCCGGCCCACGGTGGGTTTCGCCAGTGTAAAACTCCTCTCCGACGCCGGATGCCGGGTGGAAATCCCCGAGGGGCAAACCTGCTGCGGACAGCTCGCCTATAACCATGGCGATAGTGCCAATGCACGAGCCCTGGCCAAACAGGCCGTCGCCCGGTTCGAGGGATTCGACTACGTCGTCGCGCCTTCCGGGTCCTGCGCCACCATGTTGAAAAGGCGCTACCCGGATCTATTGGCCGACGATCCCGAGTGGACCGACCGGGCGAGGGGGGTTTCCCACCGCTGCTTCGAGCTCACCGCTTTCCTGGTGGATATCCGCGCCATCACCCGGATAAACACACACTATCCCGGCATCGTGACCTACCACGACAGTTGCGTCGGGCTGCGCGAACTGGGCATCCGCGCCCAACCCAGGGCTCTCCTTCGGAGCATGGCGGGGCTCGAAATCCGGGAAATGAAACACACCAGCGTCTGCTGTGGTTTTGGCGGCGCTTTCTGTCTCAAGTACCCGGAGATCTCGACCCGCCTGGTGTCCGACAAGGTAACGGGCCTCCATGACAGCGGCGCGGATATCCTGCTGGGGGGCGACCTGGGGTGTCTGCTGAACATTGCCGGACGGCTGAGACGCGTGGGGAGCGGATGCCATGTCTATCACGTGGCGGAGATGCTGGCGGGAATGACCGATTCCCCCATTGGGGGCGGTTGAAAAAACGCCCGGGATGAGTCGTGTGTCCGAAAATTCGGATTCTTGTCATTTCCCGCCTCCGCGGTTTTATACGCCGCTTTATAACCCCGGAGGCGGGGAGGGCGCGGAGATCCCGTAGCCAGGCTACCGATTTTCGGCTCCAACGGATCATCGACCGGTCCCGGGAAGACGCCCGAGAGGGACGGGTTACGCGGCTGGAGGATCCGGAGTAGATTCGGAAAAACCTCTTTTATGGCCTCGCGTTCGACGGGGTCGATGACAAAATTCGAATTCCAGACAGTACTAGCCTCGATGGATTAAACGATGCTGCAATGTTTTCGCTTTCGATGGGTGGGGATCATTCGATTTATCAGGAGCACAAGATGTTGAATATCGACATGGCGGAGGCCGGAAACCGTCTCCCGGAACTCATTGCGCGGAGCATTGGCGGGAGCGAGGTTGTCATCACCCGGGACGGACAGCCTGTCGCGAAGCTCGTCGCGCTTATCGGCCCGGAAAGGAAACGCCATTTCGGTAGCGCCAGGGGGCTGATAAAGATCTCCGATGATTTCGACGGGCCGCTGGAAGATTTCCAGGAGTACATGTGATGCGCCTGCTGCTCGATACGAGCGCTTTCCTCCGATTTATTGCGGGAAGTGACAGACTGGGGGACAAAACCAGGGCGTTGATGGAAGATTTCGATAATGCGCTTGTCCTGAGCGTGGCGAGCCTGTGGGAGATGGCGATCAAGGTGAGCATCGGAAAACTCCAACTATTGAAGGAATTCGATTCCTTGATTCCCGAGAAGCTGGAAGAGAATGAGATCGAAGTTCTTCCCATTCGGCTGGCGCACCTTTCGGAAATGATCATCCTTCCCTTTCACCACCGGGACCCATTCGACAGACTCATCATCGCGCAGTCGATTGCCGAGGACCTGCCGCTGATCGCCCATGATGGCGTTTTCAAGAAATATCCGGTGGAGATTTTTCCCGGTTCGTGATGGAGGTAAAAAATCGGAACCGGGGGCATTGGGCTGTTTGTGGTGGTTCCAGAGGCGAATGGTAGCGAGGGGGTTTTATGCCGATCCGCACAACATGCCGGGATGAAAGGAGAAGCAAATTCGTCCAATGGTCGTTGGGCACTTGATAACCAAATTTAACAACACTATGAGAGCAACACGATTTCAAAGGGAGATTTTTGAAGCCCTGAATTCATACAATATAGATCTCACATTTGTCGAGGAGTGGTATAAGGAAACGGTTCGCGTCCTAGCATCCATTAGAGTTCAGGCCGCCAAAGTCAAACATCCGAGGTACATCGGTGATGTATTGGAAGACGAACTAAAGTCTGTTTTGTATAAAGTTATGCCACGTAGATATGCTCTCGAAAAGGGGAGCTTCGGGATTAACAGCTTTTCAGGCGTGAGCGCCGAACAAGACTTGCTCCTGATTGATGGCTCTCTTGGCTCGGCCATCTGCCGTAGGGATACGGTTGGGTATTATCCGATTGAGGCAATATTGGCCTCGATAGAAGTCAAATCCAAGATTACCTACGATGAACTTCATAAGTGCTTGCTGTCTTGTATCAGCTTGAAAAAGCTGATATTGGAACCCTTTGATTATAGAGATGAAGAGAGTAAACGGATTTTTTATGCCATATTCGCATACTCATCCGCCCACAAAAAAGAGGCGTTTTTAACAAAACTAAACAAATATATAGAGGCAGTACCCGAGAGCTTGAGGCCGAACTGTATCTATATAATGGATCATGGCTTGTACTTGCCGACAACGAGTGGCTACATAGCGTATTCACTCCGTGACATTCAAATGTGCAATGAAAAATACAGCTTTATTCCAACGTCTGATGATCGGGAAGGCCAAAATTTCGTGTTGTTCTTCTCCTTAATTCTGGAGCATGCCTTCCATCAGTCGCCTTTAAGGCAGCATACGAAGTATTCACAGTACGTAATTAGGCCGTCAATGTGGAAAAATGATATTGCCAAGTCGTCTGGAGGCGCAGAACGACCCAATAAATACATAAATAAGAACGATATGTGGTCATCCGACTTTGATGCCCCATGCGTGCCGGGCATCGAACAAACCTGCGGAGATTGTGGAAAGTCCTACACGTTCGTGATTATTCCTCCAAGTACACGTGTTCAGCGAGGAAATTTCAAGAAATCTTTTGCGTCCCAGGGGTTGGTTCCTATTGATAAAGATGCGGCTTATGTCTGTTCTTGCGGGGCTCATCTCAATGTCAATGAAGAATAGTTCATGGAAATTGCCCAAACATTAGATTCCAAGCCAACCACCGCCCCATCAGGCAAACCACCATGCCCATCGCCACTCCATTGGAAACAATGACTACCACGGACAAATTGCGGGCAATGGAGGAGATCCGGGCCGATCCGGTCCGTGCATCCGAGACCGATAAATCCGAGAGCGTCCCTTCCCCCTCCCGGTACGCCGACATCCTGCGCGCACGGGAACAGCGCATAGCCCATGGCGCGTCGCGCTTCCCGGATATTGCCAAGGCTAAACGAGAAGCCAGGCAAGCGGTGCGCGGGCAAATCGAGTGAAGGTCAAAATCCTCGAAGAGGCAACTACCGATTCGATAAGCGACCGGAGGTAAGAATCATGATGATATACAATGTAATGGAAGCCCACGCCAACCTGGACGGCTTGATCGATAAGGCCGCCAGCACGCACCGGCCCATTGTCATTACCGGGAAAAAGGGGAACGCGGTCCTGGTTTCAGAGGAAGATTGGAATTCGATTTCCGAAACGCTGTATCTCCTCTCGATCCCCGGCATGAGGGAATCGATCAAGGAGGGGATGGAAACACCAATCGATGCGTGCGCGAAGGAATTGGATTGGTGAGGTGGTCACTGGTATACACGAAGCAGGCGCAAAAGGATGCGAAGAAGCTTGCCGCATCCGGTTTCGAAGGCAAGACGCGGGAGTTGCTGAGAGTCCTGGAAGAAAATCCTTACCGAACACCACCGCCCTTCGAAAAATTGGCCGGCGATCTCGCGGGAGCGTATTCCAGGAGAATCACTAGCGAAGCTTCGCATCAAACCGACGAGGCATGCATTAGTAAATTCAGAAAAATTGGCACCATTGAAACTTGATCTATCTGAAAAGCTGAGCGGAAAATAAACAAAATATCCGGCATCGCGTTGTCTATCAGGTGTTCGAAGCTGAACGAGTGGTCAAAGTGATTCGGCTTTGGACGCACTATGAGTGAAATCGGGGCGTTGTCCCGCGCGGGAGCATCTCGATACAGCTCTCTGAACAGGAGAAAACACAATGGATGATCCGGAAAGCTATATCGAGGAACGCAAGGGGCGTTCGACCGAGTTTGCCGATGGTTTTGAAATCGGATACGAACAGTTCAAGATCGGTGTGATTCTCCGCGCGGCGCGGGAGGAAGCCGGCCTCACACGGGACGATCTTGCCGAGCGTCTTCACACGAAGAAGTCCGCGATTTCCCGTATCGAAAATCATGCGGAGGATATC
The DNA here is from genome assembly GCA_964593225.1 of uncultured Thiotrichales bacterium. Lineage (GTDB taxonomy): Bacteria > Pseudomonadota > Gammaproteobacteria > HK1 > HK1 > JABDQX01. Next base: position 14,346 of record CAZQHJ010000004.1, on the reverse strand, counting down.
AGGCTCTCGACGCTCGAGCGGTTTGCCGAGGCCGTCGGAAAACGAATCACGCTGAAGATAGCCTGATAGGTTGTGAAGAAAGATACTTTGTAGAACTAATTCCGCGCGCGGCTTTTCCCAAAGACCGACAGATTGCGTATCACGAATCCCACCGTGGTCAATAACAGGAACAGGAAGGAGAGGGGAATCGCCGCTTTGATGAGCCAGCGGTGGGTGAGTCCCCCCGGATCGCCGCTGATCTCCCCCACCTGGTAGGCCTCCCAGACAAAGGGGAGAGAACCGTGGATGATCAACACCGCCAGGGGAATCAGGAATAGGAATGCGCCGAGGAGATTGATGGACGCCTTGGCGCGGGGGCCCAACCGGCTGTAGATGAGGTCCACCCGGACATGCCCGTCTTCTTTCAGGGCGTAGGCGATACCGAACAAGAACAGGAGAGAGAACAGGTGCCACTCCATCTCCTGTAGGGCAATGGAGCCGGTGCGGAAGAAGTAGCGCGCGGTGGCATCGTAGAAGACATTGAGCAGGACAAGGAGCGTGAGCACGCCCGCCGCGTAGCCCAGCACATCGGTGAAACGGTCGGAGAATTTCCGCAGTGCGCCTAACATGGGAGGGTCCTGCTCCGTAGTTTGAAGCGTTGAATCTTGCCGGTGGCCGTCTTGGGCAGTTCGTCGACGAACGCCACCCAACGGGGATATTTGTAGGGCGCGGTGTTGTTTTTGACAAACGCTTGCAGTTCCAGGGCCAGCTCCGGCGATGGTCTGTAGCCTCCCTTCAGCACCACATAGGCGGCGGGTTTGAGCAGACCCGCCTCGTCCGGGATACCGGTAACGCCGCTCTCCAGCACCGCCGGATGTTCCTGCAAAACCGCCTCCACATCCGTTGGCCAGACATACTGACCACTGACCTTCATGGCGTCGTCGGTGCGACCGGCATAGTAGTAGAAGCCTTCCTCGTCCACCGAAAACTTATCGCAGGTGTCATACCACGCCCCGAGCATCGTTTTCTTGGTCTGTTCATGTTTGTTCCAGTACCCCGACGCGATGCTGTCCCCTCGGATGAGCAGGGTGCCCACCGACCCCGGTGGCAGCGCGTTACCGGTGTGGTCGACGATCCTGGCGTCGTATCCCGGTACGATCTGTCCCGTACTGCCGCCTCTGGCCCCACCGGGCCGGTTGGAGATAAAGATATGCAGGGCCTCCGTGGAGCCGATGCCATCCAGGATCTCCACGCCGAAGCGATCCCGCCATCGTTCGAAAATGGGTTTCGGCAGGGGTTCGCCCGCCGAGACGCATAGGCGGACCCGACCCAGGCCGGTTCGTTTTTCCTTCTCCGCGGTTTTCAGCAGGGCCGCGTAACTGGTGGGGATACTGTAGAAAACGGTCGGCCGATACCGGTCGATGACGCGGAATACCGCGTCCGGCAGGGGCTTATCGGGCAGGAGCACGCCGGCGCCCCCCACCCGGAGGGGAAAGTAGAGGCTGTTGCCCAGTCCGTAGGCAAAGAAAAGCTTGGCCACGGAGAAACACAGGTCCGATTCCCCGATGCCCAGGGTCTCCCTGGCGTATCGGTCCGCCACCACGAGCATGTCATGATGCAGGTGTATGGCCCCTTTCGGGAAACCGGTGGTCCCGGAGCTGTAGAGCCAGAAGGCGGCATCGTCGCCGGTGGTGTCGGCCACCTGGAGGGCGGGGGATGCCGCCGCCAAGCGGCTCTCCAGGCGGGGATAACCCGTCGCGTCGCCACCACAAACGAGGATGTGCCTCAGGTACTTCAACCTGCCGCGCGCTTCGAGGATAGAATGCAACAGGGACGGATGCACCACCAGTAACCGGGCGCGACTGTCGTTGAGCAGGTATTCGTACTCCCCGGGGCTCAGGAGGGTATTCAGCGGGACGGCCACCGCGCCCGTTTTCAGGGTCCCGAAGAAGGCAAAGGCGAACTCGGGTATGTCGGGCAAAAGGATGGCCACCCGTTCCTCCATGCGGATATCCAAGTCCCCTAGGACATTCCCGAAACGGTTGACGTTCTCATACAGTTCGCCATAAGTAACGGTGCGTTCACCACACACCATAGCGGGCCGGTCGCCCCGTCCTTCGTCCCTATGGGTATCCACAAAGACGGTCGCGGCATTGAAGTGTTCCGGAAGCGGGGTTTCGGACATGGGATTTGCTCTAAGGTACTTCTCGAGGTTTGTTACATAACCGAACTGTGCCACAGTTCGGTCTCATAGGGATATCCCATTTCAGTTAAACCCTTCCATTCGGTTGCCCTGGGGCGTCAATTTGGGTTTTCCCGGATTTCCTTAGTACACTAGTGGCTCATTCCAGCTACGTTGGGATGATGTAGCAAACACCGCGCCCACAATGCGCATCGATGCAAAGTGGGGCCCCATCACCGCGGGCCACGAAATCATCACCGGAAATTTCGATTATGTTGCAAGACATTCGAGACCGCGCCCAGGGCTGGATCGCCTGGGTCATCGTTATCCTTATCACCATCCCCTTTGCCCTGTGGGGGGTCCATGAGTATCTGGGCGGCAGTCCCAATGTACCTGTCGCCGAGGTCAACGGCGTTGAATTGACCGCCAGACAATTCCGACAGGCGTACCGTCGGCAAGAAACGCATCTTCGGAACCTCTTCGGTCCGGATTTCGATGGGGGCCTCCTGGATGAAAGGGTACTCAAAAGAAGCATCTTACGCGATCTGATCGATGGCGAAGTACTGCTGCAGGCGGGCATCGATAACGGACTTCGCATCGGAGACCGACAATTGGGCGAGGCCATTCAATCCCGATCGATCTTTCAGGAAGAAGGCCGTTTCTCCGAGGCAATCTACCAACGCTGGCTGCGCATGTTCGGTTATAGCGCCGGCGGTTTCGAGCAGGAATACCGACGTTCCCTCCTCATCGATCAAATCGAGCGCGCCATTGCCGATACCGCCTTCGCCGATACGCAAGATGTGAGAAATATACTGAGGCTCCAACGCCAAAAAAGGCGCGTCAGCCTGCTGAGGATACCCAGGGCGCGGTATGCGAGTCATGAAATCACGGAAGAAGCCATTCGTGATTACCACGAGCGCAATCGGGCCCGATTTCTCACACCGGAGCGCGTAAGCGTCCATTATCTGGAACTCTCCCTGGATGATCTGCCGGATGTTCCCGAACCCGCGGAGGAAGAACTTCGCGGTTTGTACGAGCATCGGGAGGCCAACCATGCCGAAGTGGGAAATCCCCAATCGGATACCGGACCCAACGCCAACCGTCCCTTCGAGCAGGTCCGGGGGGAACTGTTGGAAGACTTTCAGCGCCAGCAGAAGGCGCAACTCTTTTTCGAAACCGCCGAACAACTCGCCAATCTCACGTTCGAGAATCCCGATACGCTAGCGGTCGCCGCCGATACCCTGGGACTGACCATCGAGGAAACAGGACTGTTCGATGGCACCGGCGCGCTCATCCATGACGCCTCCGATAAAACCCTGAACGAGACCCCGGAATCGTCTCCCTCCTCCCCGCCCCGCCCCGATGAATCCGCCCTGACGAAAGACCCAAAATTCATCGCCGCCGCCTTCAGCGAGGGCGTGCTCGAGGTTGGCGAGAACAGCGAACCCATGGAGTTGGGGGAATACCGGGTCATCGTCCTTCGCCGGAAGGAATACCTTCCCGCCTCGCCGAGGCCGCTGGAAGCGGTGCGCGAGGAGGTGATGGCGCGCCTGGACACGGAGCGGGCCCAGGAAAAGGTGATTCAATTGGGCAACCAGTTGATCGAAGCGTTGCGGGGCGGCGCGGCCCTGGCCTCGGTGGCCCATGAGCATGGGCTCACAGTGGGCGAGCCCATGGAAATCGGGCGCGACGACCCCGATGAAGCGGTCGAAATCGTGGATAAGGTATTCCGGATGCCTCCACCGGAGAGCGACGCCACCGTCTACGACGGCCTGGTAACCAGCACGGGAGACTTCACGGTGATCGGATTGGAGAAGGTCATCGAAAAAGAGATCACGGACGCGGATACGGCCTTGGTCACCGCAACCCGCCATAGACTGGCACGGACCTACGGCCACGAGGAATATCGGGCCTATATCCGCGCGCTGCGGGCAAACGCGGAGATTCGGATCCATGAGAAGAATCTGTAGAGGGATTAAAGAATATCTATTCCCGATTTTCTATCCCCGATTTCCGCCCTCGCTCGGGGACAAATCATCCAGCGGCCAACGTGGACGAACCGTAAAGGCCAGGTCCGTCTCCCGACAACCGGCGCGAAGCCGCCGCCAGCCGGCATAGGCCACCATGGCCGCGTTATCGGTACAAAAGGCAACCCGCGGATAAAAGACCCGGGCCGCCTCGCCGGCGGCCATGGCGGCCAATCCCGCCCGGAGACGCCGGTTCGCCCCCACGCCGCCCGCCACCACCAGCCGCTCCAGACCGGTTGCCCGCAAGGCCCGCCGGCACTTCAAGACAAAAGTCCCCACGACAGCCTCCTCGAAGGCCCGGGCAATATCCGCCCGGGTTCCATCATCGTCTCCGTGGGTCCGCAGGGTATTGATGGCGTAGGTCTTCAAGCCGCTGAAACTGAAATCGAGACCCGGTCGATGGGTCATGGGCCGGGGAAAACGGAAACGGCCGGGATCACCCTTCAGCGCCAGCGCCGCCAGCGCCGGGCCGCCGGGATAGGGCAGGCCCAGCAGCGTGGCGGTTTTATCGAAGGCCTCCCCGGCGGCGTCGTCCAGGGACTGGCCGAGTATCTCGTAGCGGCCCATGCCCGCCACGGCAACCAGCAGCGTGTGCCCCCCCGAAACCAGCAGGGCCAGGAAGGGAAACCCCGGGGGATCGGCCTCCAACATGGGGGCAAGGAGGTGCGCCTCCATGTGGTGGACGCCCACCGCCGGCACGTCCCAGGCAAGGGCCAACCCCCGGCCGATGGCGGCCCCCACCAGCAAGGCCCCCACCAGTCCGGGCCCCGCCGTGTAGGCAACCCCATCGATGCTGGCGGGGGGGCACGCGGTCCGGGCCATCACCTCCCGGAGCAGCGGCAGCACCTTGCGGACATGATCGCGGGAGGCGAGCTCCGGGACAACGCCACCGTATTGCTTGTGGAGATCGATCTGGCTGTGTACCGCGTGGTCCAACAAACCCTTGCCGGATTCATAGAGGGCGACGGCGGTTTCGTCGCAAGAGGTTTCTATACCGAGTATGCGCATGATTTTTCCGTGCCTTCCTTAACTCCCGGTAAACGGGAACGGGAGAAGAGAAATGGACCCCCTATTTCGGACAGTGGAATCACTGTATTCCAGGTTCCGGGGCCATCCGTTGGTGGCGTGATTGAAAGTATACGGCATCGGGTGTTCCACGCCCCAGGGACTCGTGGCCTCGTTCGGTGTGGAAGAACGTGGGACAGGGTCCCATGGCAGCCCGGGCCCGGGCGAGGCTCCGGGTTTTTTACAGCTCATCGAAAGGAGATATAAGGAATGGCAATCCCCGATTATCAGGCGCTCATGTTGCCGCTTCTCAGGTTCGCGGCCGGAAAAGATGATGAGACTTCCACGGGAGAGGCCGTGGAAATTCTCGCCAAGGAACTGGGCCAATCGGAAGAAGACTTGAAAACGATGCTGCCAAGCGGTCTTCAACCGAGATTTTCCAACAGAGTCGGGTGGGCGGCCACCTATATGAAAAAGGCCGGTTTGCTCCAGGCGACAAGAAGAGGGCACTATCGAATCACACCTCGTGGACGATCGCTTCTCGACAGTAAACCGGAAACCATCGATGTAAAACGCCTACTGCAATATCCGGAGTTTGTCGAGTTTCGACAACTCAAGGGCACGAGAAGCGGTGACAAGGAAATCCCATCGACGGAAATACCGGATACTTCACCTGTCACGCCATCGGAGGCATTGGAGGGGGCATATGAAGACCTGCGGGGTGAGTTGGCCCATGAGTTGCTCGGTAGGCTCAAGAAGACATCCCCCTCCTTTTTCGAGCGGGTGGTGGTCGAGTTGCTCGTTAAAATGGGTTACGGCGGTTCACGGGCCGATGCGGGAAAAGCAATCGGTAAAAGTGGGGATGGTGGGATCGACGGGATCATCAAGGAGGACAAACTCGGGCTCGATGTGGTCTACATTCAGGCGAAACGATGGGACAGCACCCCCGTGGGGAGTCCCGATGTCATGCAGTTCGCCGGGGCCCTTCAGGCCCAGAGGGCAAGCAAGGGCATTTTTATGACAACATCCCGATTCACCGAAGAGGCCCGAAATTATGTTTCCCGAATCGGTAGCAAGATTGTATTGATCGACGGGGATCGACTCACCGGCTTGATGATCGATCACGATGTGGGTGTTTCCACCATTTCATCGTATCCGGTCAAAAAGATCGATAGCGACTATTTCGATGAGATCATCTGATCCAATCTCCCGACGGTAGTCCATAAAAATCCTTGCCTCGAGGCCACTCACCCACCCGCTCTCACCCACCCTCGATGCCCCATGAGGGGCATCGAACCCGTCTTATCCCCGGATGATTGGGAAGCCGCGCCCGACCATCACCCCGCCTGGCGTTCCCGTCCACCCGTGGATATAATAAACGGTGTTTTCCATGGTTCCGGTCCCGTGACGCAAGACATCCGACGCGTCGCAAGGTCCTCGGAACCCCCGAAAAAAGGGAATCGAAGGATTCAATCCTAAAATCGGGATGTGGTTTCATGGAATCGACGGGGGGATTTCCGGAATCGTCGTTTCCATTTGGGGAATTTTCATCTCCAATCCCGGAATCCACGCCTTCATCTCGGGATTCGACGGTTGGAATCCTGAAATCGATCCGTCCATCTTGGAAATCGTCCCGTCCATTTCAGGATTCCAACCCTCGAATCCCGAAATCGAACCCGCCGGATCCCAACCATTATCCCCCATTCCCTATTCCGACACCCCGTTCACGGATTTCGCCACGCATAGCCCGGATCTTAAGGGCCTCGCGGCCATTCCCCAGGGGTCACCCATCCAACCCAGTCATCGAAAGGAGCTTTCATCATGAAGTTTCCCACCAAGGAAAACGATATCCTTGCCCTCGCCGAGAAGGTCGTGGCCGGGCTCGGGAACAATACCGACACCTATCCGGCCCCGCCCATTGCGATAGAGGATTTCGGGGCCACCCTCACGGCCTATCTGGCCGCCAAGGAGGCGGAAACCGCGGCCCGGGCGGCCCTGGAGGAATCGGTGAAGGCCAAGAACGCCGTGTTGGAGTCCCTGACGGAGGAGACCAAGAAGGAACTGCGTTACGCGGAGAATACGGTGGATTACGACGACGCAAAGCTCAAGCAACTCGGCTGGGGCGGGCGCAAATCCAGGACGCCGCCGCAGGTTCCGGGCCAGGTGTTGAGCCTGAGGGCCCTGCGCCAGGGGGAGGGCCGGATAACCCTGGCCTGGAAGGCGCCCAGTGAGGGCGGGACGGTGGCGGCCTACCGGATTCAACGTCTGGAACGCCTGGTTTCCGATGCCGACTGGGTGGATGTGGGGACGGCCATGGGGCTGGAGACGGCGCTATCGAATCAGGCGCGAGGGAAGGAGTTCGAGTTCCGGGTCATCGCCGCCAATAAGGCCGGCGAAGGCGAGCCCAGCAATACGGTGATGGCGGTGTTGTGAGGGGTCGCGGGCCTTGGCCCGAAATACAACCGTTAAAAGACGCTATCTCTCCGTATCCCCGTGCGTCCTCTTCGGATCCTCTTCGTCCTGGCCTGCCTCACCGCCTGCGCGACGCCCCCGCCCCATCCGCCGGGCATGGGGGAGGCCGTGAACTGGCGCGAGGTGCCCGGCTGGGCAACCGATAGCCACGCCCAGGCCTGGCCGGCCCTTTTGCACAGCTGTCGCCGCCTGGAAAAAGGAGAGCGGCCATGGCCAAGGCTGTGCGCCGAGGCCCGATCCCTGGGAACCCCCGACGACGCCGCGGCCCGGGCCTTTTTCGAGGCCCGCTTCGCCCCCCGCGCCCTGTGGGACGACGACGGGGATCGGACGGGGTTGATCACCGGCTACTACGAACCGCTGCTGGAGGGCAGCCGGGTCCGCACCCAGGTCTTCCGCTATCCGGTCTATGGGCGGCCGAAGGACCTTCTGACCATCGATTCGGGCGGGGTTTTTCCGGATCTCCAAGGACGCCCGTTGCGAGGGCGGATGACCCAGGGCGGGCGGGTGGTCCCCTATTTCAGCCGCGCCCAGATCGAGGGTCCCGAGGACCCCCTCCAGGGCAATGAGATCGCCTGGGTCGAGGATCCGGTGGCCTTGTTCTTCCTGCATATACAGGGTTCCGGACGTATCCGCTTGCGGGACGGCGCGGAGCTGCCAGTGGGATACGCGGATCGGAATGGCCATCCCTATGTGCCCATCGGCCGGGCGTTGATCCAAAGCGGTGAAATCGCGCGCGAAGACATGAGCCTGCGGGCCATTCGCGACTGGCTCTCGGCCAATCCCCACAAGCGCCGCGAGACGTTGAATACCAATCCCAACTACATCTTCTTTGCGGTGCGCGGTATCCCTGGCAGCGATCCGGTGGGCGCGTTGGGCGTGCCGCTGACCCGGGCCCGGAGCATCGCCGCGGATCCGGGATTCATCCCTCCGGGGTTCCCGGTCTGGATGGATACCACCCTGCCGGGGGAGGACGGGGCCCGGGAAGGGCAGCCCTTCCGAAGGCTGGTCTTCGCCCAGGATACGGGCAGCGCCATCCGGGGACCGGTGCGCGCCGATCTTTTTTTAGGAAGCGGTCGGATCGCCGAAGCCCGCGCCGGGCGCATGCGCCAGCGAGGACAGCTCCATGTGTTGTGGCCGAAGGCGTCATGGGGGACCAGATACCCTCGGGAATGAAGAAGGACCGTGGCGTCGAAGAGGAACGCTTCGTCCTTTTCGGCCTTTTGTACGACTATTTTGTACGACTGTCCGGCGATTTCGTGTTTTTTATCATTCCCCCCCGTGGAGCGGGGCCCTATCATTTTGCTTTGCAAAATGATAATGAAATGGAAGTCCCGCGCCTTGCCACCGCCCTGGAAGTTTTTTCGCGCCGTGACATCGAACCGGCGCGCCTTTCAAGCCCTTTTCCGCCAAGGATAAACAAGAGGCGGTTCGAGGCGCTGTTCGGACCGCGCTCGAAATGAAGAAACCCGCCACTTGCCGGAGATTCGGACCCAAACACCATGCCAAGTCTCGCCAATTCCCCCCTTCGGTTATTCCAACGGTTTTCCGCGTCGAAAATCGCCGATAAACCCACCGATTCCATCCATAACATCGTCCTCGATGGCGCGACGGCCGTCGCCATCACGGAGACGTATCTGGCCGATGTGGCCACATTGAATACGTCCTTCCCGGCCCAGGCGGCCAATATCGTCTGGAAGGCCGAACAGGAACGCAAAGGCGTCAACTGTTTCGGCGCGCCCCTGGGGAGCCGGGGAACGGAAGGGCCTCGAGGGGCCCTGGCCGCCGCCATGGGGCTCGCCATGTCCGGGGTCCGCGCCACCGTCTTTTTGTCCAGCGCCGACCTGATACGGGGACAGGACCTGCTGGTCATGGCGGCGGGCCGTCATCTGCCCCTGGTTGTCCATCTGACCAATCAGACCCTGGCGGCCCAGGCCGGGGCCCTCGGCACCGGCCACGAGACCTACCACACGACGGGGGATTCGGGCTGTTTCATGTTGCTGGCGACGAATGTACAGGAAGCGGTGGATCTCACCCTCATCGCCCGCAGGACCGCCGAGCTTTCCCTGATCCCGGGGATCGTGGCCATGGACACGGAACAGACCGCCCTGGCCGTGCAAAACGTCTCCCTGCCCTCACCGGATCTTATCCGTTCATTCCTAGGCCCCGCCCATGAAAAAATCCGGTCCCCGACACCGGCCCAGGGTCTCATCTTCGGCGAGACGCGCCGGCGAATCCCCGGCTGGCACGACCTGGATCGACCGGTGCTCCACGGGGCCCTACAGGGCACCGAGAGCTGGGGTCTGAGCGCGGTGGCCAAGCGCCCCTACTTCGATCGGCACGTGGCGGCAATCCTATGGGAATCCTCGGAACGGCTCGCGGAACACACCCACCGCCCGCTGAAGCCCCTCTCCACCCACCGGATGCGCGATGCCCATATCGCATTGGTCACCCAGGGCTCGGCCACGGAAACGGCGCGGGCGGCCGCGGACTACATGCGAAGACGCGGCATGAAGGTGGGGGTCGTGGGGATCCGGTGCCTGCGGCCATTTCCGGGACCCCAACTGGCCGAGGTCCTGCGCGGGAAACGCATCGCCGGGGTGCTGGAGCGCTCCGACACCCCCCTCGCCGCCGACCCGCCCCTCACCCGCCAGCTTCGGGCGGCCATCGATCGCGCCCTGGAAAACCAGCGCTTCGGGCGCCACACACACCCCCACTATCCGGTCATCGCCGAGACCGAACAGCCGCGCCTGCGCTCGGTGCTGTTCGGTCTCGGCGGCCTGCCGCTCCGGGGCGCGGATCTGGTTGCCCTGTGCGAGGAATTGGCCCGCAATATGCAAAAAGCGCGCCCCCCGCGGCGCTGGTTCGAATCCACCTCTATCCGGGAAAGGAGCGACGACGGCGCGGTGGAACAGGTGCGCTCGCGCATCTATCTCGGGTTCGATTTTGCCCGGGTCTCCAGTGTGTACCCCAAGCGCCAAGTCCTGTTGGACATGCTGCGCCGGGATTATCCGGAGATCGCCAACCTGGGGCTGCGGGGGAATTCCCGCCCCGATCTGCGTCCGAAAGGCGCGCTGACGGTGGCCATCCACCGCATCCCCGGACAGGGCGCCGAGGGGCTCGCCATCGAGACGGCGGAATTTCTCCAGCGGCTGCTGGACGTACAAGTCCGCAGTCACCCCGGTCTTTATTGGGAGCGATTCGAATCCTATTGCGTGGATCGCGTGGATGTGGGCCCCGCGCCCCTGCGCGACCCCGGCGATGAGGTGCCGGTGGACATTTCGGTGATCACCACGCCCCGCCACCACCAGTTCATGAGACCGATCGCCAATCTGATCCAAAACGGCGTCCTCATGACCGAGAGCCTGCTGGATGGCGAGACGTTTTGGCGCGCCCTCCCCCCTGTCCTGCGGGAAGGCATCCGCATCAAGCAGGCAAGGCTCTACCGGATCGCGCCCCCTGGCAAGGGGGCCGGACTGGAGCTTTCCAAGGAACGACTCCTGGGCGCCCTGGTGGGCGCCCTTGGCGACGCGGGGCGGCTCTCCCTTGGGACGGAGCGCTTCATGGCGGTGCGGGATGCCATCCTGCGGGGCCTTCCCATCACTGAGCGCGAAGCGCGGCTGGCCGCCTTCACCGGAGGGATCGACGGGGTTCATCGGGTCGATTACGACGCGTTCCCAAGCCCGGACGGGTCGGAAGAGGCCGAGGAACAGGCCGCCCGGCCCGACGAGATCCCAACCGCCGTGCGCCAGCTCGGCAAGGCCAACGAAACGTACGACAGCCTGCCGCGCTTCTGGCACCAGGTCGGGGTGATGTACCAGAACGGCGAGACCCACGAATTGACGCCGGACCCTTATCTCGCCACGGGCGTCGTGCCGCCGCTCACCGCCACCTTTCGGGACTTCAGCAACTCCCGCGGCACCCTGCCGGCCTTCAACCCAGCCGTTTGCACCGGTTGCGGGAACTGCTGGGCGGCCTGCCCGGACAGCGCGATGGCCCCCCTCGTCATCGGCGCGCGCAAGCTCATGGACACCGGCATCCGCATGGCGGGGGCCGGGGCCTTGCGCCCCATTGCACCCCGGCTCGCCAATGCCCTCCATGGGCGGTGCGCCGACGCCGCGCGTGGGACAACCCCCGCCACGGTGGCCGACCTCATGGCGGGGGCGCCCATCCCGGAAGGCGGCGATGCCAAGGCAGATATGGAGAAGCTCCTGGGGGAGATCGGATCGGTCGCCGTCGCCGGCACGGCGCCGTTTTTCACCACTCCCGAGGTGGTCAAGGCCGGCAGCGGGGCGCTGTTTTCCCTGTTCATCAACCCCAACACCTGCAAGGCCTGTGGCATTTGCGTCCGGACCTGCGAGGCGGGCGCCCTGACCACGGCCCCCCAGACCCAGGGGCGCGTCGGACAGGCCCGCCGACTGTGGCGCGTTTGGGAGCGGTTGCCGGAAACCGATCCCGAGACCCGCGCCCGCGCCCGCCGCGACCCACGCGTCAATCCCATGGCAGCCCTGCTGCTCTCCCGCCAATGTCTGTTCAGCATGGCCGGCGGGGATGGCGCGGAGGCCGGCTCCGGCGAGAAGATCGCGGTCCGGCTCATGCTGACCGCCGTGGAGGCCCATCAAGAACCCCTGGTGGAAGGTTTTCTGGCCGATATCCACAAGGCGCGTGGCGATCTGCTGGCCTCGATTCAGGGTACCGTGACGGACGCCCTGCCCACTCATGACCTGGACGCCCTGGCCACGGGGCTCGCCTCGGTCCACCCCGGCCAGGTCCCCCTGACAGAGCTGACCAAACACCTGGATACCGCCGAGGACGCCGGCGTCGTGGATATCCCCAGGCTCCGCCGACTGGTGGCACTGACCCGGGCCCTGGGAGACCTGCACTGGGAGATCACCAACGGACGCCAGGGTATGGGGCGCGCACGCTTCGGGCTTGCCGTGGGGCCGGGTTCCCTGGCCACCTGGGCCGGGGCCTACCCCAACAACCCCTTCCATGTCCCGGTTACCGTCGATATGACGGGGGACACGGCGCAACTGGCGGCGGGTATCTTCGAAGGGCAACTGCGCCGAACGACGGAGAGCATCCAACTGCTCCGGGAGGCCCTGGACGCCATCGATCAAGGCGGGGGTCAATCGGCCCGGACCCGGGCCCGCGCCCGCGCCCCTTTCAGGACAGACAGCACCCGTCCCCTGGTATGGCGGGATCTGACGCCGGAGGAGCAGCGGCTTTGTCCCCCGGTCATCCTGCTGGGCAACAACGAGTCCCTGGGGGGACGGGGACTGGCGGCGATTCTGTGGCTCCTGAGTTCCGATCTGCCCTGCAAGATCCTCATCGTCTCCGAGCTGGATCTCGGACTGGACACCGTCGTCACCGCCACGGACGCCGAAGGCGTCATGGTGGACGCCCCCTTCTCCCTGGCCAAGACCCCCAGGATCAACATCGGCCTGCTGGCCCTTGCCCAATACCGGGCCTATGTGGCCCAGACCTCCATCGCCGATCCGAAACACTTCCTCGCCAGCATCAACGCCGCCATGGACTACACGGGGCCCGCGCTGTTGCATGTCCACGCGCCGAGCCCGGAACGTCACGGTTTCCCCATGAGCCACACCCTCGATCGGGCCCGGGACGCCGTCCGCTCCCGGGTTTTCCCCCTGTTCCGCTACGACCCCCGCGCCCAGGGGGTGTTCGGCCTTCGGATCGATCTCACCGGCAACCCGGACCCGAGTCAGGCCTGGACAACGGAGAACCGGGCGCCCTACACCCCCGCCCACTGGGCGCTGGGGGAGGGCCGGTTCGCGGAGCATTTTGTCCCCGTGGCCGAGGAGGAAGCGCCGGAGATGTTGCCGCTGGCGGAATACCTGGAGCGCGATCCCGGGCAACGCGCGGGGAAGATGGCCGTCGTCCATCATCCGGGTCTCGGCGGCGAACGGACGCCCTATCAAGTGGACCCGGACCTGGTCACCGCCATCCGGGACCGGCGCGACGCCTGGCGCATCCTCCAGGAGATGGCAGGCCTCGTGACGCCATTCACGGGAAGGATCGAAGCGCAGGCCGAACAACGGATGGCGATGCTGCGCGAGGCGGAACGGGACGTGTTGCAAAAGGGCTTCGATGACCGGGTGGCGGGGCTGCGGGAGAGCGTGGAGACGGAAGTGGCGAACCGGGTTCATGCGCGCTTGATGCGGTTGGCGGGGTTGGAAGTTTGAGGGGGGAAGTGTGAAGTTCGAAGGGTGGGGGGTATGATTTGCCATTCATCCACCCATGATCAATGCATTATCACGGAAGCGTAGAGAAGAAAAAGCCTCGCGCCTCGAACTTCACACATGACCCGCTGCCCGGCCTGCTTCCGTCGAAGCGCTGCCCACGGCGGCGATACCGCGCACGGCAGTAATGCCGCCCTCGGGCAGCACCTCGCCGAACAGGGCGGGCGGCTGGACTGGCAGGGGACCTGGGCGCTGCCGACCCCCGTCATGGACACCCTGGGCCAGGTCCACGGGGCTGGCCTGCTGCACCGGGACATCACCCCGGACAATATCTACATCACCCACGACGGCCAGGCCAAGCTCATGGACTTCGGCGCGGCCCGGGCCATCGTAACCCATCACGACGCCCCGCACTCGCTCCTTCTCACGCGAATTCAAGTCGCAAGTGCAACAGTTGGATCGATGTTGAAAAATAGCTGAT
>CAZQHJ010000003.1:0-49536 GCA_964593225.1 uncultured Thiotrichales bacterium | reverse complement strand
ATAATTCTCAGTTATCACTCCTAACCCCCCCCCCATAAAATCACTCCTCACCAACTCCTTCAGCTTCCTCCCGTCCACATGCGTATAAATCTCTGTTTTGGTAATCGATTGATGCCAAAACAGTTTCCGCACATAGCGCATATCCACGCAGGCATTCAAAAGATAGGTGGCGCAGGGGCAGGGCGAAGCATGTGGAGCGTCACGCGGCGGGCCGGTTTGGTGGCTTCATCGGCCCAGGTAACCGGACAGCGTAACCAGTTGGCGAATAAATTTTCCTGATGCCGGGCAGGGCAAGTTTGATGCCCAATGCCCGGGTAGGCCATAATCCCACCGGAATGAAGCAAGAAATACTCTTGTCTCCCCAGGCGCGAACGCAGTTTTACGGACTTTCCGCCTATAACCGGGCAAAGATTCGGAACGCGATTGATCGACATCTCCAACACTGTCCGACAGCGGTAAGCAGAAGCAGGATCAAACGGCTGCGAGGGCTAAGGCGATTTCTGTCATGAAGCAAATAGAATTTACCCAATTCAGAGACCACCTCTCCCAATACATGGCCGAGGCGAAAGACGGGCAGATCGTCGTCATGGAGCACGGTAGGCCTGTCGGTGTTTTTACCGGTTTTGGAGCAGGTAACGATTGGGATGACGATTGGTTCGATTTTCAATTGGAGAATGACCCCAGATTCTTCAAGAAAATCGAGGACTCGCGAGCCAGCATCCGGGCCGGACAAGCTGTTTCCTGGGAAGAGATCAAGCGGGAAGACGATGAACGGAATACAAAGCGGTCGACACGCTGACCCGGTATCGTTTTCCCTACCCCCCCATAAAATCACTCCTCACCAACTCCTTCAGCTTCCTCCCGTCCACATGCGCATAAATCTCTGTTGCGGTAATCGATGGATGCCAAAACAGTTTCCGCACATAGCGCATATCCACGCCGGCATTCAAAAGCTGAGTAGCACAGGTATGGCGGAGCATGTGGGGCGTAATGCAGCGGGCCGGTTTGGCGTCTTCACCAGATCAGGTAACCGGACGGCGTAACCGGTTGGCGAATAGATTAGAGTTCGCGGAACCGCCGTGTATTTTGGGAAACCAAACTGCGGCGCGTCCGCGCTACAATAGCGGGTAATCAAGAATCTCGATTTCATCAATCAGGAGACCTTATGGAGCTTTCCGCCGTAGTAACACCGGCCCCCGAGGGTGGCTATATTGCGTTCAATCCCGAGACGGGCACGACAACGCAGGGCGAGACGGTCGAGGAGGCGCTAGCGAACCTCCGCGAAGCTACCGGGCTATATCTCGAGGAATTCCCGCTGCATGTAACATCACGCCCTCTTTTGACTACTTTCGAAGTCCCCGTACATGCCTAAACTGCCCGTCGTATCCGGCGCGGAGGCTGTACGCGCCCTGGAGCGTTTGGGGTTTGCTGTCGCGCGCCAACGAGGCAGCCATATTGTCTTGCGGCGTGGTTCTTCCGGTTGTGTCGTGCCAAGCCACCGCGAACTCAAGACAGGCACGCTCTCTGGCATTCTCAAACAGGCAGGCGTATCGGTGGATGAATTCATGGAAGCACTAGCGAGGCCGCTCCTCAGACCAATGAACCATGATTCCGCGCTAGTAAACAGCCCTTGAAATTTGACTCATTCGCAAAACCGAGCGGGAAATAAACAAACTGCGTTCCTAACCCCGCATAAAATTGCTCCTCACCAACTCCTTCAGCTTGCTCTTGTCCACATGCGTGTAAATCTCCGTGGTGGTAATGGATTGATGCCCGAGCAATTTCTGCACATAGCGCATATCCACGCCGGCATTCAAAAGCTGGGTGGCGCAGGTGTGGCGGAGCATGTGGGGCGTAACGCGGCGGTTTAGTTTGGCGTCTTCGCCGCTCCGGGTAATCAGCTTGCGAATGAATTGCGGGGTTGCGGAAGCGCCGCGCGTATTGACGAGTACTTGGGCGTGATTGGGCGAGAGATTTGCCCGGTGACGGAGATAGTCCCGTAGCAGACGGACGAGCAACCGGTCGGGGAGGAAAACCACGCGCTCGCGGTCGCCCTTGCCATGGATGTAGATGGTGCCTTCTTCCAGATTGAGTTCCTCCAATTGGATTTTGACGAGTTCTCCCACGCGGATACCGGTGGCGATAAGCATCTCCAGGCTTGCCAAGGCGGTGAATTCGAGGTGACCGGCGTGGCTTCCAGCCGCGGCCAGCAGCGCCTCGCCCTGGCAATTTTCCCGTTTGCCAAATCCCAGCCCCGCCAATGGGGCATGCAGCAGTCTGCGGATTTCGTCTCTGCCAAGGCTCCGGGGCAGGCGGGAGGGCAGCTTGATTTTGATGGCGGCCTTGTGAAAGGGATTGATCTCCAGTAGTTCCTCTGTCTCCAGCCACCGAAACAATGCCTTCAGGCAGGCGATGCGGCGTTTGACGCTGGCCTCCTTCAGCGCGCGTTCGGTCAGGAGATGGCGCGCATAGCCGCGCAGCAGGTGTTTGTCGCAGTCGGTAATCAGCAGGGACAAACCGGCAAAGCGCTGAAACTCGCCGAGATCGATGAAATAGGCACGTAGGGAATGATCGGAAAGCTGTTTGTGGTGGTGGCAAAAGTCGAGGTAGTCCTGGCAGGCGTCGCTGATCTTCATAAGGGTGGCCCTGTTGTTGTCGGTCGGGAAGAAACCCGCCACGCGGGAAACGGCGGGCAGGTGGAATTCGTATTGCCGGGAATTCTAAGGAATCGGCACGGACCATGGGCCTGCCTGGAAAGCGCGGAATGGGGACCGGTCACCCAGGGTGGCGGGCTAACGGACATACCCCTTTCCAGGCAGTTCGAGCCATCCGGCATAAACCGGCACACAAGACAACGGAGGAGATAGTATGAAAGCGCTCGGACCGAGCATGCCACCTTGAATGATTGTGTCCAGGAGGCCCGGCAAGGGCGTCTCGTGATTACTCGTGAAGGTAAGCCCGGCAGCATCGATTATCGGAATAGAGGAAGAACAGCGGGAATTGGGAAGTGACGCTTCCTTTTGGAAGCTTATTGAAACCAGACGCGAGGAAAACGGTATCAGCCGGGAGGAATTGGAACAGGCACTTGTCTCGTTCCCACGCGCTTTGCGTGGGAACCAAATAGCAGCGCGCCTGCGCTGTGACGTCAGGCAAATGTGCCAGCTACGGCTGGCATCAGAAATTTCCACTCGTTCCCAACATCCCCGTCGGAAACGCGATTTCGGAAGCTCCGGCTTCCCGCCGAACGACGGCTTTACCCTCGTTTCCACGCGACTGAACCGTAAACCGGGAAACGAACCCCGTTAAGGAGCAAAACATGACCGCTGTGGCAGAGAAAGTCTTGAGGGAAGCCCTGGAGTTACCTCCGGTGGATCGAGCCGGGTTGATCGAAAGATTATTTCGCAGCTTCGATTCGTCCGGTAACGGCCCTGTCGATTCGGCTTGGGCGACTGAGGTAGAGGCCAGGATTGATGCCTACAACCGAGGAGAGATTGATGCCTCCCCCGCCGAGGACGTCCTCGCCAGAATGAATCGGCTATGAAGCTTCTTATCCTCTCTTGCGCCGAAAGTGAGTTTGCCGAGGCGGTAGATTACTACAATGCGCAATATCCCGGACTGGGATAGGAGTTCGCGGCGGAAGTACAACGAACGTTCGACCGCATCCGCCACCACCCACATGCCTGGCCCGTCTTTTCAGCGCGCACCCGGAGGTGTCTTACTGATCGCTTCCCGTTTGGCGTTCTATATCAAGTTGCCGATCAGGTAATCCTGGTCGGGGGGATCATGCATCTCAAGCGTGATCCAAAACGCTGGCATAATCGCATAGAAGAAGCTTTCTGCGAATGAGTCCGACAGAACGAAAAGAATATCGAAATGGGCGAGCGGCAACTTTCCGCTTTTGGGCCTATTCCGAGACCCCCCGCTCCTCGTCAGCCCCTTGTCCCACCCGCCGCAATACCTCCGCGAAGGGCGCCTGCGCCAGACTGCCAAACAGTTTGTGCCCCGTCATCTTGGCGCGGCTGAGCCTGGGTGATGTGATGCCGCAAAGGAGGCGCGCCAGCAGCCGGGGGTTTTTAAATATCCCCCCCCTCTTCATCCTTCAGTCTCTCGACCTTGCGCCAAAAATCGTCGCTGATCTCTGCCGTCCGTCGTGGCGGGATCTCGCTTTTCCCTCGCTCGCACCAGCCGCAGTGACCACAGGGCTGTTGCCGCGCTTCGCCGAAATGGGCCGCTAATTTGTCTATTTCCCGCTCGGCTTTGTAAGTGCATCAAGTTTTAACTGCGCTTTACTGATGCAGAATCATGCATCAAAGGTCTGAGGCGAAGCCTCGCTAGGGCATTCCGGTGCCACGTAGAGCAAGGGCAGCGCGCCCTTCCGGAGTTGCGCCATCACGTCGCGGTACGCCTCGCCGGTCAAGCTGGAATCCAACCGCCGGGCAGGGATGCCTCGATTGGCGAGCGCGTCGATCCGGTCCTTCATCGGCAGGGGCGATACCACCAGGGTGATGCCCGGGAGCAACAGGGCGGGCAACTAGTGGTCGATTCGAGTGAGAAATTAGGATGAGTTTAGCGATAACTTACTGATACGAGAAAGAACATGATCCCAAAATATCTGCCGTGCGCAGCACTAACAGAGCGATTTGCCGCCGCCGGTGGGGAAGACCGCGGCCGCCGATTCCCCGTCGAGGAGATGCCGGATTACCTCTTCCTGGCCGGGGCGCGGCTGGCTGAAGCCGAAGTGGTGTTGCAGGTGATGCCGGATGTCTTGGGTCATGTGGGGTTCGGGAGGGCACGATTACGAATGAACAGCAACAAGACCAATCTTATCTGCTATTGCCACCCGGTGCCCGAGCGATTGTTCTTGAACGAAGGATAGGAATTATTCGGGGTTATTTCGTATCTACGCTTGAATGCCTCGTGTATCCATGACTGGATCCTATTCGGGCTTTCGGTCCAATGATATAGCTTTGCAAATTCGCATTGCACATTGTCATACAGGCGTGGAGGGATGATATGAGGATTGTACCGGTCTCTTCCGTAATCCGGGTGAGTTGGCAGGAAAATGCCCAGTAACCCGGCACGAGGGTTCTTTTCGGTATCCCTGATGCTCATTCCGATTTCCCAGTCTACATGCTTTCTCTGCCAGGTTTTTGCGCCAATGAGCACGACCGTCACCGTAGGATTTCGCAAGTATTCATCCCGAATTTTTTGACGAACTGTCTCGGTCTGGAGATTCGGATCGATATCGCCCATTTGTACGGATTCGGATACCATGATGTCGTAATGGTAATCGAACAGCCTTTCGAATCTGTCTCTGTAATACTGGTCATTGGCGTGATGGTAGCTGACAAAGACCTTGTTGGCGATTTCCCATGATGTTCTCCCATTGTTTGAAGTAGAAAGCGCACTGATGCGCAGAAAGTGCATAATGCCAACTTAGGCATTGCAACACAAAAAATGAGGTCTTTATGCTCCCTCCCATCCTCGAAATCTACGTCCTATGGCATCCCCGCGACGAAAAGGGTCGGGAGATTGCCCGAGAGTTTGTCGAACACTTTCGCGGCAATGCCTATACGGGGCTCCTGAGCGGCGCCGTCGAAGTCTTCATTCGCAGCGAAGGCTGGCGCGGCAAGGACGACGCGCCGCGTTCCATTCCATTTCCCGGAACTTCCATGCCCAGTGGAATCGAACCGGCGCAATTTGTCGCGGTGGTCCCGCTCATGGGGATGGAAATGGCCTCGGCAATGGCGTCCGATTCCGCCCCGTGGAGACGTTACATGGAGGAAATCGTCCGGTTGCACGAAAAAACGCGTGGACAGGTCGGAATCTTTCCCTATTACCTGGATGCGCCGGGGGCTATCGACCACACGGCCCTCGAAGACTTGCTGAGGAAGCATCAAAGAATCGCCGGGTCCCCGCCGGGCCTCGGCGAAACAGAGACGATGCTACGCTGCCGTGATCTTGCCCAGGGCATTACCCAGCATTTCTCCCAGGGCGCGGACAGGCGGTTGACGGTTTTCATCAGCCACGCCCGTCAACACCACGAGGGCCGTGGTTCGAATACCGAATTGATTTCCCTGATCAGAGAAATCATCGCAAATACGCGCCTGCGCCATTTCTTCGATGCCAACGACCTGCAACCGGGCGAGGATTGGGACCGGACGCTGCGCGAACAGGCGGCAACCGGCGCCTTGCTCGCCGTGCGGACCGATTCCTATTCGGGCCGGAAATGGTGTCAGCGGGAGGTCCTGACCGCCAAGCGCGCCGGGATGCCGGTGGTCATGATGGACGCCCTGGACAGGGGGGAGGAAAAGGGATCTTTTTTGATGGATCACGTCCCTCGAATACCGGTGCGCAAAACCGAATCCGGATGGAATCGGGGAAATATCTACCGCGCCCTTGGCCTGTTGGTGGACGAATCCCTGAAACGGATGCTGTGGCGCCGTCAGCGGGAACTATCCCAC
The DNA here is from genome assembly GCA_964593225.1 of uncultured Thiotrichales bacterium. Taxonomy (GTDB): domain Bacteria; phylum Pseudomonadota; class Gammaproteobacteria; order HK1; family HK1; genus JABDQX01. Next base: position 43,072 of record CAZQHJ010000003.1, on the reverse strand, counting down.
GCCGAGTTCGGAGCGGATATTGCCTGGTGGGCGCCCCATGCGCCGGAGCCTTCGACATTGGTACAGTGGCTGGAAGATGCGTGGAAGGATGGCATTTTGCCTCCAAAGGGTCCTGAACTGCGCATCCTGCATCCCGAGCCACCCCTCGCCGAGGATGAAAAGCGTGTTTTGTCACAAATGGCGTCCCTGTGTGGCAAGGCGTTCAAACTCGACATCATGACGCCACGTCTATTGGCGGCCCGGGGAGGGCGCTGCGCGCGGCAGCACTGTGTGCAGCAACATCCCGTATAGGTGATATTTGCTCATGACAGATCGAAAAAACCAACCAAGCGATCTCCTGCCCCCCGATGCCCTGACCGGTGTCCGGCTGGGTATCTCCGTCTCCGAAAGTTCCGATCTCGCCCGACTGGGACTGATGGAAGACCATTTCCGTATCGCCATCGGCGAGATCGCCCGCTGTGTCCTGGCCTCCAATGGCCAGCTTACCTATGGCGGACATCTGGAACCCGACGGCTATACCATATTCCTCATGGGAGAGCTGGAACGCTATCACCGGGGAGACCGCCCCTTTCATGTCTGCCTCGCTTGGCCGGTGCACAGAAAATACTCCCTCGACTATCTGCGGGAACAAAGGCAATCGCTCAAATCCAAGGGCGATATCACCTACCTGGATGTGGAAGGAACCCCCATGGATGATCCGGCGGCGGGCAGGACCGAGGAACCGGTCCCGAAGCCCGATCCAGCCATCCAAAAACAGGGCCTCACCGCCCTGCGCCGCCATATGGCCAAAAACACCGAGGGGCGCATCTTCATCGGCGGCAAACGAACGGACTTTACCGGCGACTGGCCGGGCCTCGTGGAAGAGGCGATCCTGGCCCTGGAAGAAAATCAACCCATCTATCTCGCGGGAGGCTACGGCGGCGTCACCCTGGACATGGTCCGGGCGCTCGGTATCGACGGGTGCGATTGGTTTCCGGGATTTTCCGACGGGGGCCTTGATGTTCCTGGCCCGGACCCGCGCTGGACCGATGGCCTTTCGAGGCTTGAGCGGATTCTGGAAGAAAGGGGCGGAAAACTACCGGACAACGGTCTCGATGATTCGGAGAATCGGCAACTCGCGGCTACCCATAGGCCGAGCGAGATTGCGGCGTTGATCGGTTTGGGGTTGGGGAGGCGGTTTGAGGGAAGACAACAGTAAACGGAAAAACCATCTTTCTGGGCTGCCGACAAGGCGATAAAAGAACACCATTCTCCCAGGCTCAAGTTCACCCGTTGGAGAGATCAATGAAGATATTTTGTTTGTTTTCCGCTCGGCTTTGCAAATAGATCAAGTTTTAATGAGATTTATGAGGAGGGAAAAGATGATACTCAACCTTTTCAATAAGAATAACGCATTGCAGAATCGGGCCAAGCCTTACATTGACCGCATCAGTTTTCTTATGAACTATCTCAATGACCTTTTGTTGAGAGACAAAAGTGATGTGATAAAAACCCTAAACGAATCTTTATTGTTGGGCATCCCCACAGATATTCCTAACCCCGAAAACAGATTTTGGCCTGATCCATCATGCCAACATCTCGCCATTAGCTTCTCATGCGATCCAGTCAACAACCCTAATTTAGTGGAGCAATTCATTCTCACAGGATGTGAAGATGTTGACAACATTCTCGTTATCGGAACGGGACATGATGCCAGCGGTTCAACTTGGTCAATCGCAAACGAAACTCGAGTACGCCCTGTTCCTCCTCTTTCAGTCATAATTCAAAAAGCATTTTGGAAAATTCCCGGGTGGGAAGAAATAGGTTTTGGAGAGATTCGTTTCCTGAAAAAGTAAAGGACATAACAAAAAACCATTCTAAGGAATTTGGTTCCACCAACTACATCAAGGAGCTATAACGCTATGACAAACCAAATACTTGCGGAAACAGCAGCCAGCATTTCCGAACTGAAAGCCAATCCCATGCAGGTTGTTGCCAGCGCGGACGGTATGCCCATAGCCGTACTGAACCGGAACGAGCCTGCCTTTTACTGTGTCCCCGCAGTGGCCTATGAAGCCATGATGGAGCTACTCGATGATATAGAACTGCTCAGAATCGTTAAGGAACGAAGGGACGAGCCAAGCGTGCCGGTTACCCTCGATGACCTATAGGCTGGAATTCAAAAAATCCGCGCTCAAGGAATTCAAAAAGCTTGGGGTCACCGTCAAGGATCAATTCAAAAAGAAGATCGAGGAACGCCTGGAGAATCCTCATGTGCCATCGGCGGCTTTATCCGGCGCAAGGAATACTTACAAAATCAAGTTGCGCCGATCGGGCTACCGCCTTGTTTATTGCGCTGAAGACAAAACGATTTCAGTGACTGTAATCGCTGTAGGCAAACGTGATCGCAATGAAATTTATGATATCGCTCTTTCAAGATTGCACGATAAATCATAAGCCCATGGGATACGTTCATGCCGAAATCGAATTGAAAAACCCACGACTTCCACAATTAAAGCCCTTGGTAACAAAGGCAATGGTCGATACAGGCGCGTTGATGCTTTGCATGCCCGAGCACGTAGCGCTCCAGTTGGATCTGGAAGAAAACAGGAAGCGCGAAGTAACAACCGCCGATGGGAGCCGCCACAAGGTATCCTATGTCGGCCCCATTGAGGTTACGTTCGAAAATCGCAATTGTTTTGTCGGCGCATTGGTCATGGGGGACGAGGTATTGTTGGGCGCCGTTCCCATGGAGGATATGGATCTGATTATTTCTCCCGCCCATCGAAAACTAGTGGTCAATCCGTAAAGTCCGATTTCAAGCAATTGCAAGCATTACCCGTTGCGCAAGGGTTGACGGATGACGACATCGCCAGGGAAATGGAAGCGTACCGCAATGAATAATAATCATTGACACCAATGCGATTCCTCGTAACACCACTCAGCGGTATTACCGGAGATAGAAGAAAAGCCATGTATGCCTATCGAGAAATGTTGACTTTAACCGATCCGCAAGTATTGCGCCTTAAACAACCATTGCCCTTAGGCAAGGGGCAGCGTGTCGAAGTCGTTATTTTGACCGCGGATGAACAAGATGGCGAGTTGGAAAATATACGCGCGGGCCTAAAGGCCCGCAGCGTAACCAGGGCTGATGTCAGGGACGCTGTTGCCTGGGCGCGTGGGCAAAGCTGATGCGGGTGGTATTCGATACCAACACCGTAATTTCAGCTTTGCTGTTTGGCGGTTCCTTGGATTGGCTGGTTGCCCACTGGCAAAACGGACTTGTTACGCCATTGGTAAGCCGGGAAACTGCGGAAGAATTTCTCCGTGTGCTCAGTTACTCCAAGTTTGGTTTGTCCGGGGAGAAAATCGACGCGCTTGCCAGCCGTTATTTGCCGTTTGCGGAACGCATCGAAACAATAATCAACAATCCTGACTTGCCGCGATGCCGTGATATTCATGACCAAAAATTCATTGACCTGGCGATCTCAGGACATGCCGATGTGCCGGTTAGGTGATAGCGACTTACAGGCGCTACGCGGACAATTGCCCTTTGCCGTACAGGCACCAAAGGAATACCGGGCGCGCTTTTCCTCGTGACAGGGCTTGGAGCCGGAGAATTCATCGTCGAGATTACGGGGACAACGAGATGAATAGGACGCATTACAAGGGGCGTGGAAACAAGCGGGGGATGAATTTTCGGGAAAAACTCGCAGGTTAGCCGGTCAACCAACTACGCAGTGTCACGGCTGTATTCTTCTCATGATTCAAAACAATCCACCCGTTCTTTTCGGTGTGATTCAGAATTCCACCCCATACGACTCTTTGGTACAGGCTCAGATATTCCGTCTCTGCCCATTTCTGCTCGTATGATTTCTCTGCCGTCGGAAACAGGGCGATCGGCCACTCGCCCTTCTCTCCATCCGCCAATCCCAGTTCCCAAGGCATCCATTTGCGTTTGTGGTGACAAGCAAAACAAAGCGGCGGCAAGATTTGATGGTCCCCCGCAGGATCTCCGCCGTTTCCCTATCCGGGCTATTGGGTAGTCGATCATCTTCGCTATCAATATAAACACGGCCACCATGGTTTTCGAGGATGGTAATCACGGCGGGTAGATACTCTTTATCCGCCGAGGAGTGGGAAAGAAAGACGGTTTTGCCGCTCTTTGTGTATGACGCGCTATCCAAGGTTGCCCTGACCCGCGAACCCATTTCCCGATTGAAGCGTCTCAGGTCATCGAACGTAGCAAACAGCGGCATCTTCAGTTCCTCATGTTCGCGATCAACGCAGGCACAACCAACGCAACTCAAAGGGTAACATACGAATTGTTCAACGCGGGTACCGACATATCATCAGCCAACGGCCAGCACCCTTACCTCCCCATCCAACCGGTCCCCAACCTCGTCCATCCGCGCCTCCAGATCATAATGATTCTGGAGGTTCATCCAGAATTGGGCCGATGTGCCGAAGTATCGTCCCAGGCGAAGGGCCGTATCGGCGCTGATGGATCGTTTTCCGTGGACGATCTCGTTGATTCGACGCGCCGGAACGCTGATGTCCTTGGCCAGGCGATATTGCGAGATACCCATGGGATCGAGGAACTCCTCCATAAGCACCTCGCCGGGATGAATAGGTTCCATCTTTTTCATGACTCACGCCCCTAATGATAATCCGTGATCTCGACATCGTGCGCATCACCCGACTGCCAACGGAAACAAATCCGCCACTGTCGATTGATGCGGATGCTATGTTGTCCTGTTCTGCCGCCGCGCAGCGCCTCGAGATGATTGCCGGGCGGCGCGCGTAATTCGTCCAAATTCGTCGCCGCGTCCAAAATCCAGAGTTTTCGCATGGCGGTCCGCTGAATCGCCGGCGGCAACTTTTGGGAATGTCCGCGCCGGAAGATCTTCTCTGTCTCGGAGGATTTGAACGAATGGATCATGAGTCATAGTAACGTTACCCGTTAATAGCGGCAAGCATTGCTTATCCGGGCATAGAGAGGGAACATTCGACTGGTGGCCTGAAAAAACTGCCCGGATTCCAGGAAAAACCGCCACCCGCGGCTACTGCCCACAGGCCAGTCACATCATAGGAACGGACCATGGGAAGATAGATGCTTTCTGTCAGGAGGTGTATTTTTTCCATTAATGAGGAGGCTAAAAATCTAACCTGCAGGTAAAAAAAAACCATTTCCTGATAGAAGAATTCTACCTGCTGATAGAAAGAAACTACTTCGTTGTAGGAGAAAACTATCAAGGAACAGCAAAAATACACCTCCTGCCCCGGATCGCCCGCCTCCCCTTCATTGACAACGACGACCCCCCGGATTACGTTCTCTCCATGGTTCGGGCGCATCCTGCCCGGATGCCCCGCGCGTGCGATTTTGCGCCTTGATACCGCGATATAACGAACATTCCTCCAAGGAGACCTCCCATGCCGGAAAAGCCCCCTGAAAAAACCAATATCGAGAAGGTTGCCGAACTCCTGAAGGTCCAATACCTGCCGCCGCTGGATGGCGGCGAAGTCCAATCCCTCCACAAGGCCCTGCCGGGATACCGGGCCATCGCCGACGACACCGCGCGCCTTGTAAAAAAACACGGCAAGACCCCCTAGCGAAGCTTCGCCTTGAACCGATAAAAGATGATTTGGCATCTGAGTAAAGCAAAATAAATGCCTTGTAAAACTTGCCTTATTCGCGAAGCTGAGCGAGAAATAAACAAGATCTCGACCCCGATGTCGTTTCCGATCTCGAACAGGGCCTTGCCGAGGTTGCCCGCCTGGAACCCCCCGAGCGTCTGCTGGAAGGGCTCTATCTTTCGTAAGGTATCGAAAAACGTAGATCTTGGTGAAACCGGTGCGTATGTTAGAACCTACCCCCTCTCAGCCTTGGCGCGAAGCGCTAACCTATTTCCACCAGCGGCTTCAGGCCACGAGCCGGTGCAGGCAGGCGCCATGGTCGACACCAGCCGCCGCATCCGGGATTTCTCCGGATCTCACCCGAGATCGCCGAGGAGGAAAAATTCCTGCTCGACTTCATGAAGATCTTCAAGCCGGGCAAGAAGCAAGGAGAAAAAGGAATCGGGAACGGGCGGGGAGAATCCATAATCGTAGATTGGCCGGTATGACGCTTTGGGTGAAAAGCTACTCGATAAACGCAGGATTTCATGATGCCAACAATACTCATGCTATCGGGTTGGCGAATTTTCTTCTATGCAAATGAGGGAAATGAGCCTATTCACGTCCATTGCCAGAAGAATGACATGGAGTGCAAATACTGGATTGATGTGGATGGTTTCGATATTCAAGAGGCCTATTCGTATGGACTATCTCCGGGAGATAAGAGGCAGGCCCGGAAGATCATATTCGAGCACTTCGACCGTATCGTGAAACAATGGCGTGGAACAATGGCGGGAATTTCAAAAGAGACATCGACATGGATAAATATCATCGGATCGAGAATGTAGAAATAAAAAACGGCGTTCTCAGCCTGATTGTGGACGGAATAACGATTCAGCGAAAGCTGGAAGAGATATCGGGCTTACTGACCGGATCGACAGAAGAGGAACGGAACAGATTTGAGGTTTCGCCATCCGGCTATGGGATTCACTGGCCGTCAATCGATGAGGATCTATCGATAGATGGAATGCTGGGCATTGGGCATGGTCCCGAAAAAACTATCGGCGCTTCGCATCCGGACTAAACATGCAGCGGTACCGAGAAACATGGACTCGATATTGAACCTTGCAAGTCAGTTCCACGGCTGGCTGAATAGCCTCGATGGCGCGGTGGCCGCGGCAGTTGGGGCAATACTCGGCGGGACGATTCTGACCCTTATCGCGGGTCTCCTCAAATTCGTCCTGGTCCCCGTGGGAAAGAAGACGCTTGCCGCGATTGGCAAACTGCTCTACCCCATCGCGTCCGGCGCGATCGTCCTCGACCGCTACATCGCCTTGCCTCGATACCTCGGGAACGTTCATGGGCGGCTGGGCCATCTTCGGAATCCCTGGCTCACCGATGCCCAGGAACTGAAAGACATCTTCGTCCCCCTCTCGGCCACGTCGCGGACCCAGGGTGACAGGAGAACGGAGCTCAGGGAGGTCTTCCGGTCGGCCACATCCGCGGTGCTTGTGGGCGACCCCGGATCGGGGAAGTCCACCGCCCTGCGGGCCATCGCCATGGATTGCGCGAAGGGGAAGCTGTCCAGCGGCTCGGCGCGGCTTGTCCCCGTCTTCATCGAGCTCCGCCGCTGGGCGGGGTCCCGCGATTCGCCCGTGGACCATGCGGTCACGATATTGCAAGAGAACGGCTTCCCGAGACCACGGCGGCTCCTGGATCGCCTTCGGAAAGCCGGGCGTCTTGTGTTCTTGTTGGATGCCCTGGATGAGGTGGACGACAGCCAAGGCAGGCAACGCGTCCTCGCCGGCATTCGGGATCTCCTCTCCAAAGAAGCGGGACGCCGACGCCCCTGCCGGGTGTTCGTCACCTCCCGGCCCACCAGCTACGACGGGCAACTGAGCGATCTGGCCGGCGAGACCCTGTACATGGCCGACTTCACCCCCGCCCAGATCACGCGGTTTGTCGGGAACTGGGATTTCAGGCCACCCAAGTCTCACCTGAAACTGGTCAGCGTCATCATGGATCGGCGTCCCATCCTGGAGATATGCCGCAATCCCCTGATGTTGACCATCGTCACGTCGCTCTATCGGGATACGGACTACCAGTTGCCCGATTCCAGAGAGGATTTCTACAAGATCTGTATCGATGCCCTGCTGCGGCGATGGGACGCCGCGAGGGAACTGGAAAGCCGGAACAAGTTCCCCCCGGCGCTGAAGGAGGCGTTCCTGCAAGCGCTTGCCTTCAAATCCCTGTCCCAATGGACCCAAACCTTCGGCAGAAGCCGGCTGGACGAGGCGGCCCGTGGGTTCCTGTCCGAAAGACATCAGACCGACGTTGCCCCCGATGCCTTTGTCCATGAGATCATTCGGAGCGGCCTGCTGGGAAGCCTGGAAACAGGGGAGGTGTTCTACGCCCACAAGACCTTCGCCGAGGCGCTGGCGGCCGCCTATTTGCGCAACCAGCCGAATATTCTCGTGGCATGTTGGAAAGACAGACCCGATGCGTGGCTGGAGGTCTGCTCCCTGTATGCCGCCGACCCCCTTACGGCCATCGCCGATATCGGTGCGTTGATCGCCCACGCCAAGGACCAGGGGGACTGGTCCGGGCTGCTGACCATTGCGGGAGAGGCCCACACCGTCGCCGCCGAGGAGCAGGAATGGATTGAACAAACCCTCCTTTCACAACCGGATCGGTGGGATAGCCTGACCCAGCGGGCCGTGGCGGCCCTCCCGCGCATGAGGCGCGAGCCGCGCACGCTCCTGACGGCCATGGTGGCGAAGGGCTCGGACCAGACTCGTCAGAAGGCGATCCATGCCCTGGGGTATTCCGGCAAGGATTGGGCCACGGGACTACTGCTGAACTCACTGGCCGACGAGAAATTGAGGCAAACCGCCATCGCGTCCCTGGCCGCCCTGGCCGATGGCGCCGTGCCTATCCTGAGAGACCTCACGGCGTCGCATGACGACAATCCGGTCCTCATGCAGGCCTGCGTGCGGGTTGCCGAGGCCATTGGTTCGAAGCCGGCGCTGGAGGCCGTGACCCCCCTGGTTTGGAGCGAGATGGAAAGCGTCAACATTGCGGCAAGCCAGGCGCTCCTTCTCTCCTTGCGGCGCCCGGAACTGAGAAGTGCCTTTGAGGCGGGAGCGTTCGCGCTCGCCGCGTTTGACTCCAAGCCCAATGACCATGCCGATCTGTCGAAATGGGCGCTTCCCTGGCTGGAGACAGCCCCCGGCGCGGTCGTCTCCTACTACGGCAAGATGATCCGGAACCTTGTCGAACAGGTTCGACGACAACACGGGTCGGTTACAGTAGCGCTTCTCGCGGGGATCCCCGCCGATTTCCTCATCCCGATCCTGATCACCGCATCCACGGAGGGGAGGCTGGCCGCGGAATCGGAAAGTCGGCGTGGCCCCATAAGGGTGGTCTATCAAGAAATCGATTCTCGTTCACCCGAAAAGAACAAGTTGCTGTGGACACGCGCCAAAGGGGAGCCCAAGGCGGATCTGGCTGTTGGAGGAATGGGGTTCCTGGTCTACGGTTGGATCGCACTCTTGGCCATCATGGTCCCGCTGGCCGCTGTGGTCATAACCGATAAGTTAGACGCGTGGTGGCTGCTATCGATTATGCCCTCGATTGTCTTCATTCTCTGGATCTGGATGCACAACAGTGGGGACATTAAGGACATGCCATACCTGCCAGCCATTATTGGCCTGTCTCCCGGCATACTTCGGTACAGGTTCGAGCCAGATAAGTGGGTGTACTGGGCGTTTCTCTTGGCCTATGTGCCGTTACTGGGGTCCGCCATCCATGCCGCCATATTGCTGCAGGGATCCCAGTTCGTCTTCTTCCTGCCTGCCGCGGTCCAGCCGCTTTTCGCCCACGTCGATCCTGATGATGGAATCGTATTCTGGCGGCGGGAAAACCCATTGCTGACGTTGCGCCACAAACTTCGTTAGCAGACTCCCGGGCGCTAAGGACATCATGGAAATAGCTATTTCCGTAACGGGCGTTCCCATAAGGCTCACTTACGAAAGGTGGTATCACATTACCGAGAACCATGACGATCTGGCCAGTTGCTTTCACGAAGTACTGGAAGCGGTAGAAAAACCGGATGTTGTTGTACGCGGCAACAGCGGCAGCTATAAGGCCGCAAGGAATTACGGCAAAAAGAAATGGATGGTGGCCGTGTACCGGGAAATATCGAAGACCGACGGTTTTGTCATTACCGCCTATTTCCTGCCTACAAAACCGAAAGGAGAAGTCCCATGGCAACGGCACTGACGGAAACGACGGAAAAATTTGTCACTAATTGTCTGGACATGGCCAATGACATGTTGAGGCTTCCGACCAAACAGACCTGGATTGACTATGACAAGGAAGCCGATGTCCTGTACATGAGCTTCCGTAAACCGCAACGGGCAACAAATACTGTCGAGATGGATGAAGATGTATTGCTCAGAAAAGATGGGGAAGATATCGTCGGGATAACGATTATGAATGCGAGTATGCAGTCAGGGAAAACCCAATAAGGTGATTTACGGAAAAGAATATACCCGGATCGCGTAGGTTTTTGTTCGTATTCAAGGCGCGGAAACAGGCGCGAGTCGTTCTATGAATGACCCCATCTTTGATGAAGTCCGTCGTATCCGAGACGAACACTCGAAGAGATTCGGCTACGATCTCGGAGCCATATGTGCCGATTACAAGGCACATCAGGTCCAGGCCGGAAGCCGATTGATACGACTGCGCCCCAAAATAGCCGCCAACAAGTCACCCCACCGGACCGCTGCTCCGCCAGCGCTTCGCGGCGACCGGTGAGCTTGAGGTTGAAGCATATCAAGTCATCGAAGGTGGCAAACCGCTCCAGGCCACCAGCCGGTGCGGGCAGGGGCCATGGTCGACACCAGCCGCCGTATCCGGGATTTTACCGAGGCTTATCCCGCCAATGCTTAATCAATGCTGCCGAGGAAGCAAAATTCCTGCTCGACTTCATGAAGGTCTTCAAGCCGGGCAAGAGAACCGGGAGCGGGTGGGGGGAATCCGTAATCGTGAGTTGCGTCCGGCCAAGACGGGGAGCCGTGATATGAAAAGTTATACCGCCATCGTCGAACAATGTCCGAAGACCGGGTTGTATGTCGGTTCCATTCCCGGATTCCCGGGGCGCATTCCCAGGGGGAGACACTGGATGAATTGCGGCAAAATCTCGAAGAAGTCATCGGCATGTTGCTGGAAGATGGGGAACCCGAGATGGCGTTGGAATTCATCGGGGTTCAGAAAGTTGCCGTGGCTTGAACCGAAATGGGAATTACGCCGATCCTGAAACCAATCCAGGTTGTGTCAATCCTGTCCAACCTCGGATTTCGGGAAGTCCGCCAACGTGGCTCCCACAAGCAGTTTCGACATCCATCGGGAAGAACAACGACGGTCCCGTCTCATAAAGGGTCGGGATATCTCGCCCGTACTTCTCCGGCGGATTGTCTAAAAATATGGGCCAAGGATGCCGGATTGACCTTGGAGGAGTTCCTGGGCTACCGGTAATGGTTGAGGATTGATGTTTCCGCTTGGCCTATACCGGAAAAACAGCACCTTCGGATCATCAACAGCCAAATGAATCAAGAAAGGCATATCATGAAAGCAGAGCTTACCGCCATTATCGAAAAGGCGCCCGAAGGTGGGTTTTGGGCCATATGCCCGGAATTTCCCGGCGCCAACGGACAGGGAGAAACACTGGAAGAAACCAGGGAAAATCTTTGCGGGGCCGTTCGATTGATTGTCCGGGATCGTGTCGAGGATTGCTGTAGGGGACTGCCCGAGGATGCCATCAGGGAAACATTCGTGGTGTCATGAAGAGGATGGACCTGGAAAGAAGGCTGCGCGCCGCCGGGTGTTATCTCAAAAGAGAAGGGCGTCACACGCCATTTGGATAAACCCGAAAACCGGGGAACAGGAGGTCGTGCCGAGGACACAACGAAATCAAGGAGCCTCTTGAGCCGTATGCAAAACTCGCCTCGCACCGCCTAACGGCGTTAAAAATGAGCTCAAAATGCTCATTTACTACGTGTAAACTCCGCTTTTTCGCGCATTTTTGCCTTGTTATCCGGCACGATCCGAGTTTTGCATATACCTCTTTTGCAAGGAAAATACTCGGGACGATGAATGCCGGTTAGCGCGAAAATAGAGCAGGGACGCGGCAATCATCTCCAGCCGGGTTTTCTGACTCCCACGAACGCGAGGCGCGGGATGAAAAAGTGCGATTTGCGACAGGAAGCTGGAGTTTCCAGGACCGCGTACCCAAGCTGGAGCTTGGGTACGAGTGGAAAAGCTCCACCGACTCCCGCGCCTCTAGGAGTCTGTCCGACTTAGGGGTTCGTAGCGAGGGGATGCGGGATCGTGACTAAAATTTGTGCAAATTTGAGGCGAATACTGAAGTATTTAACGAGAATTTGCGCAAATTTTAGCCGATTCCCGCTTTCCCGCAGTAGAATCGACCTAAGTCGGACAGACTCCTAGATCAATGACTTTGGAGGTTCATCCGGAATTGGGGCGATGCGCCAAGGTGTCGTTCTTCCGAAACATCAAGACTTATCCCTTCCCCCTTTTTCCCTTCAAGTACAGGTTCGCCTTCTTGTACCGGCATTCCGCCGCATGGTCTCCGGCAATCCGTTCATACGCTTGCCTTTTTCCGCTTCCATTCATCAATGCTCAAAGTTCTGACGGCCCCAAAATCATTCATGGTCGTCCCGGTCATGACTTCCACCCGCAAGGGAAGATGTTCCAAGGGAAAATCATAATCGACACCGAAATCCCACAGGCGGGCCGTACCTCCGCTCCAGGTCAGAATCCGGGACCCATCCGCGGAAAACTCGGCTCCCCTGACCGTATCATCATGCTTCATTCGAGCCACTTCGGAGCCGTCCTCGGCCTGCCACAAGCGGAAAATAAAACTATACGCGCATAGAAACCAAAATTGCGCATCTTGAGGAATTGTAACAATGACGATTCTTGGTATCATTCTGGTTTGTGCCGTTGGGTTTCTCTCTTACCTCGCGCTTGATGCCGCTCACAAAGCCGAATAATCGACCAATTCGTTTTCGGAGGGCAGGCGTTTTCGGAGGGCAGGGTCGCGAGGAGCAACCCAGCGGTAAACGGTTGGCGTTTATGCGTTCCCACGCAGGCGCGTCGGAACCGGATGAATTAACAATTTCTCCCGCGTCCTCATTCAAATATCCCGTTACCCCATCAATGTGACTGGCAACCTCGTTGGTGTTTCCAGTCACCCCGCAAAGGTGTCTGGCAACATCGCTAATGTGTCTGGTCACCTTGATAAGGTGTCTGGCGCCATTGCCCACGTGTCTGGCGCTATCATCAATGTTCCTCGCCAGTTAATCGTGGTAACTTACTGATTCAAGGTGTCGGAAAACAAAGATCCCGGGAGATCCGGTGCGCACACCGGGATTCACCCCCTATCAGTCTTGGCGCGAAGCGCTAACATACACAGGAGTCCAACCATGGCCTCGAAATTCCCCAAAGTAGAAGCGAAGATCCTCGACCTTGGACAGGAAATATCGGCGGGCCTGGCGGCCAATACGGATATTTATCCCGCCCCACCCATGAGCGTTACCGATCTCGATGACGCCATCGCCGCCTATGAAGCGGCCAGGGACGAGATGGTTGCTGCCCAGGCCCAGGCCAAGCTGGCCGTGGAGAAAAAGGATCAAGTCCTGAAGGCATTGGTCGGCGGCATGAAAAGCATTTTGCGCTATGCCGAGAACACCGTGGATTATGACGACGGCAAGCTCAATCTCATCGGCTGGAGCGGTCGTCATAAACCCACTCACCTTACCGCGCCCGGACAAGTACGGGAGCTTGACTCTCCGGATCGCGGCGAGGGTTGGATCGCCCTCCATTGGAAGAAACCCATAGACGGCGGAAAGGTGGCGTCCTATAAGATTCAACGCAAGGAAGGGGATTCCGAGAATTGGCTCGATGTGGGCGTGGCCGTGGAACTCAATATCACCGTATCGGGACAACCGAGCGGCAAACACTTGGAGTTTCGCGTGGTCGCCATCAACAGGGCAGGGGATGGGATGCCGAGTAATGGGGTTTTGGCGGTGCTTTGAGGGGTAGAGTATGCGTTCCCACGCCGGCGCGTGGGAACGAGACAAAAATGAAGCGGAGACGCGGCAATCATCTCCAGCCGGGTTTCCTGACTTCCACGAACGCAAGGCGCGGGATGAAAAAGTGCGATTTGCGACAGGAAGCCTGGAGTTTCCAGGACCGCGTACCCAAGCTGGAGCTTGGGTACGAGTGGAACTTCACTACCGGAACCAATCCCGCCTGGCTCGTTAGACCTTTTCCCGTGCTCTGAATACGGACATTTTTTGCTAGTACGCGAACCTTGCTTCGTGTATTCTTTTTCATGGAAAAGGTGACTCCTCAGTTTGGCAAAAAGTCAATTTAACTATCTGATCAGTATATCTTTTCTATTATGTGAATTCATCCTGATTGCAGGATTTAGGTTGTAGTTCCCGATATTCCCTTCAAAATTGTTGGTTTATTTTCCGTTAAGGAGAAAGCTTCATGAAAATTGCCCAAGTGGCGCCGCTCATAGAGAGCGTACCACCACTGGGATATGGTGGCACCGAACGGGTGGTATCCTATCTCACGGAAGAACTGGTAAGACGCGGTCACGATGTCACGCTGTTTGCCAGTGGAGATTCCAAAACCACGGCGCGTCTCGATGCCACGGGTGTGTGCGCCCTGCGTCTCGGGGGAGGTGGTTCCGACCCCCAAATGTCCCATGCGCGGATGTTGGGGAAAGTCGCAAGGCTGGCCTCCACTTTCGATGTCATTCACTTCCATACGGACTATCTCGGCTTTCCCCTCTCACGGCTTCTGCGAACGCCCCATGTAACCACCTTGCACGGTAGACTCGACATGCCGGGACTGGCCGAGTTGTACGATGAGTTTTCCGACGTTCCCGTGGTTTCCATCTCCGATAACCACCGCGAACCTCTGCCCGCCGCCAATTGGCAGGCGACGGTATACAACGGCATCCCAGAGACCCTTTTCAGTTTCCATCCTGCCGAGGGTTCGTACCTAGTCTTCCTTGGCCGTATCTCGCCGGAAAAAGGCGTCGAGGAGGCCATCCGGATCGCCCGCACAATGGGCATGGACATCCGCGTATCGGGCAAGGTCGATCTGGCGGATAAGGCATACTTCGAGGAACGGATCAGACCTCTGATTGGACTGCCGTTCGTTGATTTCAGGGAAGAGATGAACCAGGCCGAGAAAGAGGCATTCCTCGGTGGCGCCTATGCAACCCTGTTTCCCATCACCTGGCCGGAGCCTTTCGGGCTGGTCATGATCGAATCCATGGCCTGCGGCACCCCCGTCATCGCCTATCGGCAAGGCTCGGTGCCGGAAGTCATGCAGGACGGCGTTTCGGGCTACATCGTCAACGATATGGCCGAAGCCGTTCGCGCCGTGAGAAAGGTGGGCAAGCTCGACCGGTACAAGGTGCGCAAAAGTTTCGAAGAACGTTTCTCCGATACCAAGATGGCCGATGGATACGTGGCGGTCTACGAAACCCTTATTGCCGAAACCGGATCGCCATAGATGAACCGCCGGTAACCTAGCCGCGCGAATCCACATTAAGGAAGCTCTGAACAACAGAGCTTTCTGCGCGGCGCAGGGATGCGCCGTCTCTGAAAAATGCCATGGAAGGCTTTTTCAGAGGTTTCTTAACCCGGTCAACAAGCCCCCCCAATGGACATTTACAATGAAAGACGTTATCCGATATGACAACGCGTGGTACGTATTGGCAACATCTTCACGCGCCGATGATCGCACGCGCACCCTCAAGCGGGGAGAGACCTTCGTCTTTTTCGACCGCTTTGGCGACATTCAGGACATAGGGGCCGGCGACCAGGGTTTGTACCACGAGGGAACGCGCTTTCTCTCCTACTTCGAACTCACCCTCAATGACGATGGCCTGCGCCCCGCGTTGCTGTACTCCACCGTCAAATCCGACAACAGCGAACTGGTCGTCGATCTGACCAACCCCGATCTGTGGGATCCCGATCCCCAGGATCCAGACTCCAAGGATCCAGGCACCAAAGACAACAAGCGGCTGTTACTGCCCAATGGCACCCTCCACCTGGCTCGTTCCAAGGTTCTGGGGGAGGGTGTACACTACGAGCGCCTGCTTCTCAACCACTATGGGCACGGCGTGCTCCCCCTTCGCTTTGAATTCCGTTTCGGCGCCGACTACGCCGATATCTTCGAGGTGCGGGGCGCCGTTCGCCCACGCCGGGGGCGCCTTCTGCCCGCCGCCGTTACGGAAAACGGCGTCATTCTCGGTTACGAAGGACTCGATAGCGTCCGGCGCCAAACCCGGATCGTCTTCAATCCAAAGCCCGATTCCATCTCGGAAAACCGTTGCCGATACGCATTGCGGCTCCCACCACGAACCCCCACGAACCTTTACATTACCGTCGCCTGTGAATCCGCCAAAACGCCGGCGGTCATCATGGACTATGGACGGGCCGAGGCAGCAAGCCGTATCAAGATTCCGCTCGCGGAAAAACGCAAAATCATCCTCACCACCACCAACGAACAATTCAACGACTGGATCAACCGATCAACGGCGGATCTCAACATGCTCATCTCCGAGACGCCTTACGGCCCGTACCCCTACGCCGGCGTCCCCTGGTTCAGCACGCCCTTTGGCCGGGACGGCATCATCACCGCCCTGCAATACCTGTGGCTCGCGCCCTGGCTCGCCAAAGGCGTACTGGGCTTCCTGGCCGCCACGCAAGCCACCAGCGACGACCCGGAACGGGATGCCGAACCCGGAAAGATAGCCCATGAAATCCGGCGGGGAGAGATGGCGGCCCTGGACGAAGTCCCGTTTGGCCAGTATTACGGCAGCGTTGATGCCACGCCGCTATTCATCGTCCTGGCCGGGGCCTATTACGACCGAACCGGCGACCGCCCATTCCTGGAGAGGATCTGGCCCAATATCGGGCGGGCCATGGACTGGATCGACCGGTATGGCGACCTGGATGGCGATGGATTCGTGGAATACTTATGCAGAAGCTCCCATGGGCTGCGCCAACAGGGCTGGAAAGATTCCGACGATTCCATCTTTCACCAGGACGGCCAGCTTGCCGAGGCGCCCATTGCCCTCTGCGAGGTTCAGGGCTACGTCTATGACGCCAAACGCCGCGCCGCGGGTTTGGCAAGGCTATTCGGCGAGGAGGAAAAGGCCGAGGAATGGGAACGGCAGGCCGGCGAACTTGAGGCACGTTTCGACAAGGCATTCTGGTGCGAGGACATCGGCACCTACGCCATTGCCCTCGATAAGGATAAGCGTCTCTGCCGCGTGCGTTCCTCCAATGCCGGGCACACCCTATTCAGCGGCATTGCGGCCACCGAACATGCCCCGCGATTGGTTCAAACCCTATTCCACCCGGATACCTTCTCCGGCTGGGGGATTCGTACCATTGCCCGACATGAAGCCCGTTATAACCCCATGTCCTATCACAACGGTGCCATCTGGCCCCACGACAACGCCATCATCGCCATGGGACTTGCCTGTTACGGCTACAAGACCGAGGCGCTTCGGATTCTCACCGGGCTATTCAATGCCAGCATCATGATGGATCTCCATCGATTACCCGAACTATTTTGCGGATTTGACACATCAGGTGGCCAGGGACCCGTCCTGTACCCCGTGGCCTGCTCCCCCCAGGCCTGGGCGAGCGGCGCCGTGTTCCATCTATTGCAGGCCGCCCTGGGGATCGACTTCTCCACCGAACGACCGCAGGTCCGTTTCAGCCATCCGCAACTCCCGGATTATCTAAAAGGCCTCCGGATCGACAACCTGCCTGTTTGTGATGGAAATGGCGATGGCGAGGTTGACCTCTCCCTGCGGCGCTACCCCCATGATGTGGGGATCGATGTCTCTCGAAAGGTTGGGGATATCGACGTTTCCGTGCAGATGTAAGAATCATCACCCCATACGATGAAGGAGTAGAGACTCGATTTATCGCGTCTCTATACAAATTCACGAATATGATGGGTGCTGCTGTTCGAGTAGCGGAACCGGTTCCGGCCCACGAAAACTATGCCACACCAAAGCGTGATCGGGACTAACGCCGCGATACCAACGTATACAAATGGGTAATCAAGATACCCAAATGCAGAAAACCGCTCACGATGGCAAGAGAGCTTACCCACACCATCGGCCACGTGGGTAATGTGGGTAGTGTATCGGCGTCGGCGGCATGGTATATGGGCGAACCGATGGAGAAAAACGACGTGATGGCGCTCTCCAGGCCGAGCACGATCCTTTCCAGAATACTGATACCGCTGGCGACATCCGGCGGTAGCGCACAGGTAAAAAGCACGGTAAAAATCAATAACCAGCTCGCTACTGCCCCCAGGAAGTAGGGGAAAGACGCCAAAAGCTTTTCCACATACCAGATAAATGACCATGATACACAACGCCGACAAGGTCGTTCGCGTATCCATAAAGTTGTGTATAACTGGCGAACCTTGCCTACGCAAATCCGCTCCTCATCGAACTGATTATGTTCGCGCAGCAGACGAACCAACTCATTCAAAATGTGCATCTCTCCATTGAGCGCGGCCTTTTTCCGTTGGGATTTATCGAACCACTGACTGATGGATTCCGTTTCCAAGGCGATCTCATCCATGCGTGGTTCCATTTCGATGTGGTGCCCGACACCGGAGAACTGGCATTCGGCCAACACCTCGAATCGGTGTTTCAGGGACAAGGCCTCGATTGCCGTAGCCGGAGTTCGGCCACCGGTCAGTTCCAGGGCATCCGTTGCCAGCACCGCGCCTTGAACCGCTTCACCCACGGATGTCACCTTGCCGATCAGTACACCGGCCCGTTCGATGAGCCTGTCGGCGATTAACAGAAGTCTGCCCGGCGCGCCGTGGCCACCTTCCTGTTGCGGTTGCCCATCTTCCTGTCGCGGACCTTTCGATGGCGGTGGCGCCGGTGGCCAAAAGAAACCCAAGGCATTTCCGGGGCGCTTACACGGTTCGTTTCTCGGAACTCGGTAAAGCAAACCGCGCTTTTTCCACAGATCGAACAGGCCGCTGGTGGGTTTCGATACGATTTTTCCCCGTCCCTGTTTCTTCTTTTGCAAATAGGCCTCGTTTTCTTTCAGGGCATCAGCAGCATCCCGATAACCAGTCTGTCCGGTGGTGATCAGGATTCGGCATTTGGAGGTCTCGGCCTTGTCGTCGGCGGAATCCAACTGGGGGCAATGATGGGCGCGGCCTTGCTTCTTGTCCTTGTCATTCGGGTCCGTATGGCTCCCAAGACGTAGCAAATGGGTATGCGCTTCCCGGTCGGGGAAGTTGAGGCTCATATCTTCCAGGAGGAGCCGGTAGCCGTGTTTTTCCCCCTCCTTTCCAAACCGCTCCTTCATCAGCGTCCAGGTCGTAATCACATCGGCCCGATATCCGAATCGATAGGCAGCATAACCATGGAACCAGGCGTAGGCCTTTTCATCCTCGATAGATGCGGCCAGTTCATCCCGTTCCGGGAGACGCAGGTCATCCTTGATCGTATGTTCCAGTTCGTAGTTTGTCCTTTTGCGAATCCAGTCTCGCAACCCGGTGGGATCGAACAGCGGGTCTCGGCGTGAGCCGCTTAGCAGGGAAAGTAACGAATGCGCCAGTTTGATCTGATTGATCAGGTTCTGCTTTTCCGGTCTGTGGTCTTTTTCAACACCCGTCATCACCCCGAATACCCAGCGTATCTCCGGGAATCCCAGGATCAACATTGCAATCAGAGAATCCCAACCACCGCCCTCCGAAACCGCATCCAAATCGGTAAGATTTATCGAATCGGCCAGCACCGTGACCCGGTTCAGGGGAATAGTATCCGTACCGGTGCGGGCGGCCTCTTCAATGCGTTCGCATAGGGCGTCATAGGTATCGATAGCCGTTGTGCGATCAATTGATTCCGACCACACGATGCGAAGCGGGTCGTCGTTGGCGAGAGGTTTTTCTCCCAACAGCTCCAGCCACATACCCATAGCGTTGGCGTTCACTTCCGATTGGGCAAGGATGAGATAACGATTCATGGTGTAGTATTCGACATATCCTCAATGGCGAGAATACGTTCCAGCTCGGTTTGCAACTCGGGCATTTTGTTTCGAACAACATCCCAAACCAGCTCGTAATCCACGCCCAAGTAGTCATGGATGACACGATCACGTAGCCCGGCCATTACCCTCCATGGCACGGTCGGATACCGATTGCGAAATGGATCAGAGATATGCTTGGCGGCCTCGCCGATAATCTCCAGACTTCGTACAAATGCCCTTTGCAAGGTGGGATCGGCATCAAATTCATCCTGTTTCAGGGTGGCGCTCCGTTCCCGAAGGTAACGCGCCTCGTCCAGCATATGTCTGATGTAGTCTGTTTCAGGCAACGACATATTCCACTTCCTGGAGAATACGAGGACCAAGATAGGGGCTCAGGCTATTGGGGGTAACGATTTCCACCCGCCGCCCGAACAAGTCCTCGCAGAAAAAACTCAAACCCATGAAGTGATCGAAAGTAGTCTCCCCCGGTTGGAATTCCACCAATAAATCCACGTCGCTGTCGGCCCGCGCCTCGTCCCGCAAAAAGGAACCGAACAACCCGATTCTCCGCACGCCAAAGGAGCGAATGGTGTTTTGGTTGGCGTGGAGGAGGTGGATGAGATCGTGTTTTGTGGAAATGGGGAAGGTCATCATTGATAACGTCGTGCAACTTTGCTTTGCGAAACCTTATCCGGCGTCTCTTCGGACAATCTCCGTCGGACGTAATGCCGGCATACCGGCCAGCATCCCCGCCACGCTGATATCTTCGTCCAACGCCGGCCAGTGGACGCCCAGACCATCTCCCAATATTTCGAAGTAATTCCTTTGTTCCGGCGTGGCTTCCGATAGTCGCCACGACCACACCAAGGGCACAGAGATGGTTCGGCCATCTATCAAGGAGGCGATGATTTCATCCTCGGTGACGCGAAACGCCTTGAGGCGTGGTTCGGGGTTGGTCATTACAGTGTTCATTCCAGGCCTCCAGGATCTTCAATCGATTGTTCTTGAGAATTTTCTGTATGAATCTCAATTCCGTCGCGGGAAATCCGCCATTTCTACCCAATGACGGTGGTTCCAACCAAAACTTACAGACATGTCGTTCTCTCTGGATATGCACGTGCCTGGGTTCATTGCAATCGAAGCTGTAGAAATAGAACCGGTAGGGACCGGGAATTCCTTTGACTGTCGGCATGATTGTGATCCTTCATCGGCAGCAAATCTCATACCATCAAACGGAATTTATCTTGCATCTGTTCGAGTGCTTTCTCGAACGAGGGTTCCGGCGCATCGTTTTCTTCCGCTGTCATCCAGTCGATGATCTTTCTGACTTCCGGGATATCCTTGGCGCTTTTTCCGAACAACAATCTGTCGCAGGATTCCAGGAAGTCGTCGCGTTCATATCCGGGGAAAACCTTCCGCCATTTTTCGCGATCCGACTTCCATTTTTCCTGCGCGTCCTTGGCCGAACGCCGATCCATCTCGACGGTAGCGGCCTTGCAAAGAATTGCAAGAGCATTGACAAGATCGCACCGCCGCATTTCGCGCCATGTGGCCGCGATGTCCTCGCGCTTGAAGCCGCTCGGCAGGCGGCGCAGGAGTTCCGGGACGGTGTTCCAGGCGAGGTACAAAATCGCGCCCTTTTCCGTGGGTTCCTGCATTTCTTCCTCGCGTACGAATCCACCCGAGTAATACACCACCAGCGCGCCATCCCTTGCAGCCTGTGCCACTTTCTCGTCGAATTCGTTGTCACAATCGGAACTGTGGCAAAACACCAGGGTACCGGGTTCCTCCAAGGGCGTATCCTTGGTCAGGGACATGCAGGGAACTCCCTTTTCCCTGAGCAACTGCCGGAGAGTATCCAGGCGACCCGGATCCCCGGAGGACTGGAATAGGTAGGCGTTCATGGCCATTCCCTCAAATTTTTCGATCAAATTTCAGAGACACGCCGGTGTCAGCCCGTTCCACCGATGCGGCACAGGCGGCCAGTTCCTTCCAGGCTCGCCGCACCCGGCCTTCCCGCTCCGATGGGGAGGCATCGAAAATCACTTCGGGGAGTGGTTCTTTGTACTTCATTTCGATAACGGCCTCCCGATCCGTTTTTCCAATTCGAATCCGGCAGATCGGGTTATTTGCCTCGGTCTTGAATTGTTCCGGCTGGAGCAGCCAATCCCGCAGGGCCGCGATGAAGCTTTCGTAGGAACAATCATCCGATAGTTGAATCCGGCCCAGATCGTCCAGGTTGTCGATGGGTTTTTTCAGACCTTTCTGTTTTCCTTCCGGAATCCCGGCAAGGGGCGATTCCACCGTAAAAACCACCTTCTCGGATTCCAGATAGCGGGCGCCCTCGCAGATACCGATGATGGCGGTCAATGGGGCGGTGTTAGAAGAAAGCGGCGTGGTCTGAAGCGCCTTGGCGCACAGCCAGTGGCGCTGTGCATCAAGGGATCTTTGGTCTGCCTGAAACGCCTCCCGGACCCACCTCCAGGCGCCGAATGAATCGTAGCGTACTAGATCCGCAAGGACCTTGTCACACGCTTCCGGTTTTGCCTTAGGCAGATTCGAGGGGTTATGGCAACAATCCGGGGCATCACCTTTTGTTGCCTGTTGGTAGGCATCGTTGGAGGGTTTACCCATGACCGAGGAATGCCATTCTTTCATTCGTCTTGTCAGGCCTTCATGATCACCTTTATAGGTATCTTTAAGAACCTTTGTGAAGCGGAAATAGTATGCGGGCAGATCCCAACCACCGCGGGTGAATATTGCCCTGGCATGGCTGAGGTGATTCAACTCATCAAGCATCTTCCACATCTCTGGAAGCCGCATCTGATTTTC
Organism: uncultured Thiotrichales bacterium; assembly: GCA_964593225.1. Lineage (GTDB taxonomy): Bacteria > Pseudomonadota > Gammaproteobacteria > HK1 > HK1 > JABDQX01. The sequence continues at coordinate 20,513 of CAZQHJ010000003.1, read as the reverse complement.
TGGGTTTGTTTGGTTGGCATCCCCCACATCAATCAGGCAAGCCACCTGTTTTCGGTAGGCGCTACCTGTTGCCGCAAACTCGATGAATTGCTTCATATCCCCCAAGGTATCGGGAAATTCGCAGAAAGTAACAGCCCCAATTCCGGGGATATCCCGAGCAATTGAGGGGATCAACAACAAAGACCGTTTGTAAGCCTCTTGGATAGATATAAATGTTTGATTCCAGTATTCGTAAACGGCATCTGGATCCACGCAATTCTGGCCCAATCCATCGTTTATTTTGACAGGGTTGCCTTCTATGTCTTCTTCCGTTGGGCAACCCATCACCATATCCTTTACGAAACCGGATTTGTCATCAATGACGCACAATGCCCAACCCGCATCTTTCTCCTTGAATTCAATTCTGAAAGCATAGGGGATATCGCTGAATTTCATCTTCACAGTCTCACTCCTGAATCGCGCTTCTCATAAATGCAGGTTTTCGTTTTCCAATGTTCTTCACTGAAACACGGACCATCCACCAAATACCTGTTCGGATGCTCGGGGAGCCGAGACAGACGTTCAGCGAGATCGCGAAGTTCCTCTTTATCTTTCGCGTCGAACTTTTCGTCGTGATCGGTGACCGGGGGATTTATAACCTCGCAAGAAAACAGTACACCATCTTCATAGTCCTCGACACGAACTGAAATTCTGGCATTCTGATTACCACTGATCTTTCTGGCCCGTACCGTGTGATATACCGCCTGCTTAAACACGAGCAAGATCAGCACCGCAAAAAAGCTATGCCGAAGTTCCTGACAAACATCGGGCGGCACATCCGGAATCTCTTCGAATAACCGGCGGAATGGCTCGAAGCCAGGTTGACCGGGCTGGAAATTCGGCCTTCGAGCCATTTTGCCCATCTCCTTTACCTCCTGTTCCTCCCTAGGCGCCTCTTCACAGCGCGCCAGCCCGAGTTGTATCCCTATGTCCCGATAAACAACAAGAGGGTTTTCCTTTTCCAGCGGAGGATATGGGAACGGACCGGGATCGGGGCGAGAGGACTTGGTACGATAGGCGTGAATTGTCTCCCTGAGCAGGTACAGTTTTGCCATGAGGACGCCGCCCATGCCTTCACGGATGCCCTTGGGGAGGCGATCTATCCCATCCATGATGGAGTCGATGACTACGGAAGTCTGATGGGCGAACATGCCCTCGGTTTTTCTCTTACCACTACGGCCTGCCCGTGCAGTGGCATTGGCCTCGTAAAGATGCAGCATGATGTAACGCAGTGATTCATGCCACTTGGGAGGCTTGGTTTCATCCGGTTCGTTACCCACCGCAGCGTCGAAGCCGAGGAACAGGCAGGAGATCAGGGTATAGTCACTGGGATCATTGGTATTTCGGCTACCGATGGGGCATATGATGGTCCAATAGGGACTGCCGCCCGCCGCGCTCCGTAACCGTCCCTCCTCGGCCTCCTGGCGGAAAACTTTGCACCATTTGGCAAAGTGTTCGGAGATGGGACGGGTGGAAATCTCTTTTAGCTGAAGGAAAGAATCATCTTCGTAGGTAGTCGTTTCTCCGACGGAGAAAGAAACGTTCCTCGGTTCCTCGGTTGGTTCCACATGGATAGGAAGTTTTTTCACCAACAAACCGCTTTCAATCCGGGATGGATTTTTTTTCCAGAAATTCGCTAATTCACCAGAAGTCTGCGGGAAATTATCTCCAGCGTGTGGCAGGCCTAAACGGAACACCTCGTGCGGGGCTATGGTATTACCGGACGCAATGTACTTACGCAAAGCCGTTTTATAAGCTTCGCCATTTTTCTCCCCGCTCCCGGAATTCGATTCGGGTGCAATGACAATGGATAATGCCTCTTTCTCGGTAAGAGATCCCTCCGGGAAAAAGGTGATGTCGGCATAGCACAAGTGCGCCGCGTGGGGACATTGACTCATCCATTCGCCCCACAGCTTCCGCAATTCCTGCATTTCCTGCAAGGCGGATTCATCCTTTCTCTCCCTTAGCTCGGGATATTTCACCAATGCATCCGCGAGTTTCGATTCGTAGCCCAGAACCTCGGAGATGCCGGAAAATGTATTCTTGGACATGAATCCGGTCCTCCACATTCAATTATCTCGCTGCAATGGCGCGAAATCTGCGTCCGTCAGTTCCCGAATTTCCCCTTCTTTATCGATTTCCGCAAGGGTCACGGTGGCGACGATATCCCGATCCTGGTCAAGTTCGATCTGCCCGTTGATGCCATCGAATGGCGTGACGCCGGTCAGTGTTTCGGTCGTAACCTTGCCGGATTTGGCGTAGGCGTTGACAATCATGGTGGCGTTGTCATAGGCATAGGCGGGCACATAGGTGGGCGACATGTTGAATTTTTCTTTATAGCGCTTGCGCCAATCCCGTGCCTTTTCGATCTTGCCCGGAATATCGAAGATTGGGGCGACGAAGACAACATCGCGGAGTTCTTCGGTGAGCGTCCCCGTATAGACGAGATCCACGAAGTCCATCACGGAAATCACGCGCCCATCCTTGATCAGACCGGCATTGCGCAGGGCCTGCAGGGCGGGTTGAACATGGAAGGAATAACCGACGATGTAGATAAGATCGGCGTTCGCCACTTTTGCCTTTTGGGTGATGGTTTTGAAGTCGCGCTGGGTCAGTTCGAAATGCTCTCGGGTAACCTTGATACCATCTTTCTCCAGGGCAGGAATCACGATGGTGGACCACTGCTCTTCTGCGTAGGCCATATTGATCTGTATGACGAAAACGCTCTTGGCCTGTCTGCGGCGGGCGTAATCGATGAATAGCGGCGCTTCGATCTTGCTGTTGGCCATGACGCGCAGTCGGTTGGGAGCAGCCTTGGTAATGAGAGGGTCGAAGGAGGCGATGAAGTGCGGTTTCTCCATGGCGTCGAGGGCGGGGGCATTGGCGTTGGCGGGGCCGGTGGCGACGGATATATAGGCGTCGAATCCATTGATTGCCTGTTTATTGAAGATGGACACGGCATCCGATGGTTTGCCGGCATTGTCCTGGACGTCCACCGAGAACAGCGCCGGATCGATCCCCTGGGCGCGGGAGGCATCTTCGATGCCCATCTTGAATCCGTTCGGGAACTGCCCACTCCAAGCGGCGATAGGACCGGTCAGGGGAGCATTGATGCCAATCCTGATAGCGCCATCCGGTTCCGAGCTGAACCAGCCCGCAAGGCCTGCCAGAGGCGTAGCAATTGCAATAATAGCCGCAATAATGGCCGGTTTGATGTTTCTCATGTGATTTTTTCTCTTGGGTTGTTACCCAACTCAATTTAGAAACGGTAAAAGATTATCCTCTTAGCGTGCAACTCTCAGGGAATTCTGATGCAGAGCCGCTGAATCTTCAACACTTATCTTAGAATTCCTAATTCCCCTCATCGTATCCATGAACTGCTTTGTTTTCCTCGCCGGGTAAGGTTGCCTGTTTTCGTGCGGCAAAATTATTGTGTACCCTCCCGATACGGCAGCGCGATAAACAGCGTCCCCATGGCCGCCAGCAAATATTCCACCGCCCGCCGGGTCGTCTCCCCATCCAGGGCGTCGAAGGGTTCATCGCAAAGCCCCAATATCCCGCCGTGAAATCCGGCCAGGGCGATCTGGCGGCGTTCGCCGCCGCTCAAGGATGCATATTTTCGGTCCAGGAGAGAGGGGGGCTCAACAGTAAATGTGTTGGTGGGAGAAGCTGCGGAACCGGATAGTTTCAATGCTTCTGAGCCGCTGAGATCCGGAAAGATGAAGCGGTCCGAGGGCAGGACGCGCAGTCCCGCCCGGACCCGATCCCACGATGGAAGGCCATCAAGGAGGTTGCCTTGCAGCCGGATAACCCCTTTTTGAACCGGTATGAACCCGGCCAGGGCCGCAATCAATGTGCTTTTCCCCCAGCCGTTGGGGGCCTGGAGGATGGCGGTTTCCCCTTGGTAGAGGGTGAGATCGAGACCGGTAGCTTCTCCTTCGGCGTCAAGGCCGATGACAAGCCGTCTGCCCCGCTCGATCACCAATTCCCGAATCTCCAGGATCGGGGATGATGGTCCCTTGTAGGCGCCGGGTCGCCGAATCCTTGTGAGCAGCGCGCCCCTGGGGAGTGGTTCGTCGACCACATCCACGCCATTGTCGTTTCCGGTTAACAGTTGGAACCAGGGCGGGCGCTGTGTTTTGGATGTAGCGTATTGTTGCGATGGCAATCGGGCATCGGATGCGCTATCGCGCAAAGAGCCGCCCTGGAGTGCGGCGCTCCCGGCGGTGGCCCTTGGGTAATGCTCCGTTCTCGGATTCCTTACGGCTGAACCTTGAATTTGCCCATTCTCCAACAGCCAGTCCGTGGTAATCAGGCCTTCCAGGTGCCGCTGGTTGAAGAGGTGTTCGATAATGACCAGGGTAATCTGTTCTTTTTTGACCAAGGATTCCAATAACTGGAGCACATCTTGGATACCCTGCCGATCCAGACCCGCCAAGGGTTCATCGAGAAACAGGATACGCGCCCCAGCGGAAACGCTTCGGGCGATGGCGACGCGCTTGGATTGGCCGAGGGAAATCATGTCGGCAGAGGATTGCTCCCGACCGGCCAACCCTAAGCGGGCCAGCATGGCGTCTGCTTCCTGGTGAATACGCTTTTCCCGGCGTGAGGAAAGGCGCGGGGCAAAGAGAGCAATGAGCGGATTTTCACCGGGGTGCCCCTGCTCGGCGACGGCGATGTTGTCGCGTAGGGACTGGGCATTGAATAGCCGGACGTCCTGCCAGGTGCGTGAAACACCCTCGCGGGCAACGAATTCGGGAGTGAAATGATCGAGGGGATTAATGTCTTGCCACCAACCGCGCGGGAAACGGTAGGTGCGCGGAATTTTACTGGCAAGGTAATGGAGGGTTCCGGCATCGGGCTCAAGATTGCCGGTGAGGATGTTCAATAAGGTGGTTTTGCCGGAGCCGTTTTCTCCGCGCAGCAGAGCAACTTCGCCTTGGGAAAGTTCGAGATCCAGGGCATCGAACACCACCTGACCGTCGAAGGCCTTTTTCAGTCCCTCGGCCTGTAAAAGTGTCGTGCTGTTCATTGGTTGTTTTTAATGGGGCTGATTCCCATCACCGCTATTCCAATGTCCAACCCTCCCTCGCCAATAGTCCGGATGACGCCGTAAGTGCATTACGGCAATGATTCGTACGATTTCATCCTTGACCCGGTAGATTACGGCGTATGGAAACCGGTGGACAAGGTAGCGTTGGATGTCATGCTGTTTGTCATGGAATGGCCACATCATGGGAGCTTCGCCAATCATCTCGATTGCCTTGTTCACTTCGGTGATGAATTCGGTTCCAAGATTGTCCGCGCGTTCTTCATACCACATGCGTGAATGCTCCAATTCCGCGTATACGTCCGGATGTACGTCAACGTTGAACATGAGCATTCCGGTAGAGTCGTTCCCTGACTTCTTCCCAAGGAAGGCACGTAACGGCATCCGTGTCGATTTCGTGGAGACGTTTTTCTATTTCCTGTTGCCAGGCTACCTCGTTTTCTCTATCTACATACGGGTCCAAACTGGTAATGAGAACTTTCGCGATATGCGCCCGATCCGTCTCCGATTGCCTGAGAGCGCTATCCAGTATTTTGTCTACGGTTGCTGTTGTCATCTATGAATTCCTCTTTTCGATGAACGTATCGTGCGATATGTGCGCTCGTGATCGAACCGGTCATTTTTCCGCGTCCCATGGGTATGGCCTTCTCATTACCGCCCCTCAATCCAACCGATACCCGCCCGCGATCCCCTGGGGCCGGAAGTGCATCATGAGTACGAGCATGAGGCCATAGATGGCCAGCCGAATATTGGCGGCCTGGGCATCGGGGAAATCGAGAAAACGCAGGAATTCCGGCAGCGCAATCAGAACCAGTGCTCCGATGATGGGACCGCGAAAGTTGCCGACACCACCCACCAACACCATGCTGAGCATGAGGATACTTTCTTCCAGGGAGGCGGCGCTGGGATCGAGATAGCCTACGTAGGCGGCGTATAGAGCACCGGCAATGGCCACCAGAGCGGAGGCGATGGCCATAACCTGCACCTTGAGCAGACGCGTATTCTTGCCCAGGCTGCGGGCAGCGAGTTCGTCCTCGCGCATGGAAACCAATAGACGCCCCCACGGGGAGTCGGTCAGACGCCAAACAACGAAGGCGCACAATGCCGCCATGGCGGTGGCCAGCAAAAAGAAGTGATGGGAATCGGCGAGCCTGAAACCGAGGATCTCGGCCTTGGGGATACCGGGAATGCCAAACGGGCCGTTGGTGAGGTTGGCCAGCGACCCGAGGGGGGCGTTGGCATCGGACCAGTTGTACAGGAGGCTGAAGAACAGCACCTGCACGGCGAGGCTCGCCAGGATGAAGAAATCCCCTTTCAGGCGCCAGGCGGGCAGGGAAACCGCGAGACTCAAGACGGCGGCGATGAGAATGGCGACAAGTACGGCGGGGAAAAAGCTCCACCCCCACACCAAGGCGAGCAAGGCATACACGTAGCCACCCACCGCGTAGTAACCGGCATGGGCGAGGGTCAGCATCCCGCAATAACCCACCACCAGATTGAGACTGAGAGCCACGATCAGGTAGATATCGAAGTAGATGAACAGGTGGATGAGGTAATTCATATTCACTTCCGCATCTTGGATCAATTGGCGTCAATGCGTGTTTTGCGCCCGAAAAGCCCCTGGGGCCGTAGCAGCAGGAATAGTGCCAGTATCATAAAGGTCACCGCCTCCTGCCATCTGGCCGACAGATGCCAGACCACCTGAGCCCGAATGATACCCAGCAGCAACCCGCCGACGATGGGACCGATAAAAGAGCTTCGCCCGCCGATAATCACCGCCACCACTGCAAGCAATACGGCGTGTAATCCAGTGTATGGATCAAAACCGATGTCGTCCGCAGTAAGCAGGGAGGCTGAGGTAACAAATATCCCGGCCAGGGCAAAGGCCAACAGGCGATGCCTGTCTATGTTATAGCCATACAATGCGAACTGGATAGGGTTATCCGCCAAGGCGCGTAGACGTAACCCCACATCCGTTACGCGCAACATGATTAGGAAACCCACGAACAAGAAGCAGGCCACGATGAATAGGATCAACTGGGATTGGGTAAGAATGCTGTCGCCGACAGAGAAGATAGTGTCGAGACCGACTCGCAGGGTTTGCGTATCGTTCCCCCAGATCATGGCCACGATCTGAACGACGACAATATAGATGCCCAAAGAGGAGATGAGATGCGCGCCCTCGGATGCCCTTTTGCGGGTCAAGGGCGCGTGGTTGGCCCATTCGATGGATACCGTCAAACCGACCATGACGATGACGGAGATGGCTATACTCAGGGGCCAGAGACCAAAGCTTCCCTGGGTTGTCAGATAAACATAGGGAACCAGGGCATAAACCCCCGCCAGCCCCACGAAGAAAACCCTTGTGGGCAGATAAACGATCTGGAAGGCCACAGCCAGAAGGGCGATGGCAAGGCCGGATATCAGTCCGTTAAGTAGAATTTGCACGGTTATATTTTATTCTGCTGGCGATAGCTGATGAATATAGTAGGGTTAGACACTTTAGGATCCCTATGTCAGTAGGATTGCTCCCATTTTCCTCGCAATCATCAACCCCCTGCAAGCCTAAACTTATACCACACAATGGAGTTCATGACGGGACGATATCATGTATTGTTCGTGGTCCGGCATTACCCGAACCGTCCGTCATCGACCCATGGGGAAGCAGGACATTATGGCTCCCAACTCGAATCAATCGACTTTCAGCCGTGTCTTCCCGCCGAAAATCCCCCCGCACAACCCATAGGGCCATAGCAAGAGAAACAACGCCAATATCACAACTGCTGATTGCCCCCCGATTCAATCTTGACGCCCTCCCGACGCGGGGGTATCTTCCCTTGCGCCTTGGCACAGCCAAGGCTTGGGTGTAGCAACCCAAATAGACAAAGGCGTAAAAGCGCTGCATGGCGCTTTTTCCGCGCCTGCTTTATGGCGGGCCGTGCGGGCAGCCTTCGGGCTGGCCGGCTCCTTTGTCCCGGTATTGCTACCCCGTACAGCCTGCCGCCTTATCGTGTAGCAACGATGGCGGTGGAGTTTCTCCATACTGACAAAGGATACCCACCATGGGCGATTACACAGCCGTACTCGAAACCACGACAACAACAACCACCCGCCAGGAAATCCATAAACCCCAACCCCTCCCCCAACCCGCTGATCTGTTCTCCGTTATGCGGGGTGTTTTATGCCAAGAAGGTGAGGACAGCAGGTGCAAAGAGCATTTTTGGGTTGTCGGTCTGCGACCCGATAACCGGATCCTGTATGTCGAGCTGGTAAATTCTGGGAACACAACCGCCACGAGCGTTAATCCCATCAAGGTGTATCGAATGGCGGTGCTGGGCAAGTCCGACCGCATCCTGCTAGTACACAATTACGCGGATGGAAAACTTGACCCTTCGGAATCGGACAAGAGAACCGCGCGCGCTTTGATGGAGGGCGGGAAGCTATTGAACATCGCGGTGTTGGACCACCTGATCATCTCGGAGGATGGGTACTACAGCTTTCTCGCGCAGGAATTGATGGAAGATATCAAGGTAGGGTAAGTAGGAAGGGCCGGGGAGGGTTGATGGGGGTATCGCCTGCATGTCGGCTGTCTTGCCACGGATGGCCAGGGAATCCGGGGGTCAGACCAACACTGCGCCTTGATGGAAGCGTAATGTTTTATGCACGGGGGCGCTATTATTCCAACAGGATTTGGAATCCAGCCTGCGCAAAGTGATGATCGGAAGTAAATACTTCAGAAATCTCGTGATCTCCAGCCACAACGATACTGATGCAATCGGTGAGGCTCCAATTTTTGTCTTGTCTTTCGGAGAACAAAGCGAGCCCTCTTCTCATCAAGGCATAATCCTGAAAACCCACCTGCCAACGCGCCGACTGGTAGATCGCGTTTATCAGTTGGAGCGCAATGTTCTTATCGGTACGGCGACTGAACGCATTCCCAAGCTCCAGAAGAACGGCTCCGGTGGTGACAAACCGAGCATCTTCTTCCTGTAGTTTTCGATATACGGCCACGGGTTCAGGGTGGAGAGCATCGTTTTGGCTCTTTGGGATCTCGCGGGAAATGATATCATTTTATATCAGTCAGTTATATGTAGGCATCATATTCAAAAAGTAGACCAAAATTCCTCTTCGCCTATAGTTTGGCAGGATAACCAGACGATGAGCCGTAGAAATGCTTGAATGCAGCCAAATTACAAATATTTTGACGTACATTTTTGAAAATTTCATATCCGTATAACATTCTGATGCACAAACGGATTATTACCCCGCAAGATCCCAAAGAGCCATCGTTTTTACTCCCAAGCCAGATGAGCGCTGAAGTATCGCAGAAAACAGTTTTCATCCAATGAACTTCACTTTTTCGGCAGGCCGAATAAATAATGGTCGTGGTTGTGCGCCAGGTCGGAAATACCTGTATCGATTGCGATGTCATCTATGCGAGCCACAAGTTCATCCCACGCATCTCCTACTCCCGATTCCTCCTTCATCGGTCCCTTTACTGCTGACCCCTCTTGCATTGTTCCCGGAAATTCCCATCGGGAATATTCCCGGTATTTTTCATATTCATCCGATGACAACATGAAAACCGTCTCTTTTCCATCCTTGGTTATCGCGACGGGAGATTCCTGGGCCGCATTGAGGATTTCCGTAAATCGGCTTTTGGCTTCTCTTTCTGTGATTGTTGCTTGCATGGTTTTCCCCTCGGGAACCCTGTTGGGAGACCTTGTGCGCGAGTACGCTCTAAGACGCCGGACCAAAACGCCGCCGATCAAGTGGGGGTGCTCGATGCGCCGAGCGCGATTCTTGCCTTTATACGGATAGACCCTCGGCAGGGTCAAGCACAAGCACATGGGAAGCGCCCAGGTAGCACGTCAGGCGTGCGTCGTAAAGGTGTACCCGTAGTTTTTGCTTCCCCTCTGGGCACGAACAGCAGGTATCCATGGCGGGCTTGGCAATGGCGTCATATTGCTTGGCAGGGCGGGTCAGGAGATGCAGATCGGATTCTTTCGTTTGGTCCGGATGAGGAATATCAACGGGCGCTAAAAAATCCCCCACGGCGGGAGTAAGCCCATGCTCGGCGGCAGATCTCGATATGCTCATCTCCGAGACGCCTTACGGCCCGTACCCCTACGCCGGCGTCCCCTGGTTCAGCACGCCCTTTGGCCGGGACGGCATCATCACCGCCCTGCAATACCTGTGGCTCGCGCCCTGGCTCGCCAAAGGCGTACTGGGCTTCCTGGCCGCCACGCAAGCCACCAGCGACGACCCGGAACGGGATGCCGAACCCGGAAAGATAGCCCATGAAATCCGGCGGGGAGAGATGGCGGCCCTGGACGAAGTCCCGTTTGGCCAGTATTACGGCAGCGTTGATGCCACGCCGCTATTCATCGTCCTGGCCGGGGCCTATTACGACCGAACCGGCGACCGCCCATTCCTGGAGAGGATCTGGCCCAATATCGGGCGGGCCATGGACTGGATCGACCGGTATGGCGACCTGGATGGCGATGGATTCGTGGAATACTTATGCAGAAGCTCCCATGGGCTGCGCCAACAGGGCTGGAAAGATTCCGACGATTCCATCTTTCACCAGGACGGCCAGCTTGCCGAGGCGCCCATTGCCCTCTGCGAGGTTCAGGGCTACGTCTATGACGCCAAACGCCGCGCCGCGGGTTTGGCAAGGCTATTCGGCGAGGAGGAAAAGGCCGAGGAATGGGAACGGCAGGCCGGCGAACTTGAGGCACGTTTCGACAAGGCATTCTGGTGCGAGGACATCGGCACCTACGCCATTGCCCTCGATAAGGATAAGCGTCTCTGCCGCGTGCGTTCCTCCAATGCCGGGCACACCCTATTCAGCGGCATTGCGGCCACCGAACATGCCCCGCGATTGGTTCAAACCCTATTCCACCCGGATACCTTCTCCGGCTGGGGGATTCGTACCATTGCCCGACATGAAGCCCGTTATAACCCCATGTCCTATCACAACGGTGCCATCTGGCCCCACGACAACGCCATCATCGCCATGGGACTTGCCTGTTACGGCTACAAGACCGAGGCGCTTCGGATTCTCACCGGGCTATTCAATGCCAGCATCATGATGGATCTCCATCGATTACCCGAACTATTTTGCGGATTTGACACATCAGGTGGCCAGGGACCCGTCCTGTACCCCGTGGCCTGCTCCCCCCAGGCCTGGGCGAGCGGCGCCGTGTTCCATCTATTGCAGGCCGCCCTGGGGATCGACTTCTCCACCGAACGACCGCAACTCCGCTTCAACCATCCGCAACTCCCGGATTATCTAAAAGGCCTCCGGGTCGACAACCTGCCTGTTGGTGATGGAAATGGCGATGGCGAGGTTGACCTCTCCCTGCGGCGCTACCCGAATGATGTGGGGATCGATGTGTCGCGAAAGGTGGGGGATGTCGAGGTTTCGGTACAGATGTAAGAATCATCACCCCATACGGTGGTTTGGAACAATTCCTGTTGTTCACTTGGTTTTTGTTCTTTCTCCACACGCACAGCGACAAATTCACGCGGTTTTCCCCAGCCCGAGCACTCATGCTCGAATTCGCATTGCTCCCAACCCGGCTGATTCGGTATCGGGGTCCATGTCTGCTTGCTCCAGGTCAGAATCCGGGACCCATCTGCGGAAACTTCGATGATTTGGGCGTCGCCAATATCCAAAAGAGCATCCAGAGTGATGGCGCTATGCGTCTGGACTGTTCGCAGCTTCAACCGGCCCGTTTTGATAGCCGTTTTATCGGAATATTTTTGCGTCGCCCTGGCGAAAAAATGCGCGGCCGCAACCGGATTATTCTTTTCCTCGGCGCTGATTCCGCTTGCCCAATAGTTATTAGCTAATGAACGTTCCGCTTCTCTCGTTTTTTCCAATGCCTCATTTTTTGCTGAATCGGCAACCTGCTTTTGTTCCTCCGCGACCTGTCTTTGACCCTCGGCCTCTCTTCTTGCCGAATCGGCCAAAAACCAAAAGCCCCCGGAGAGCATGGTCAGCATGACCAGCGCCGCTATCGCGCCGTTTCGGAGCCGCAGGTTTCGGCGATACTGGCGGTTCTCCTCGCCCAGCATCTCATTGGGATCGATGCCGCGAAATCGGGCGACGATGCCGTTGATGGCGCGCTTGAAGTCGGGATCGTTCAGCCCGATGTCCTCCAATCTCGCCAGCTTGCGCAGATCCAGATAAAGCGGCACGGTAGCGAGATGCTCCGCCATGAAGGTTGGCAGGGCATCGGTGCCGGACCAGTCGATTTGCTTGGATTCGGAATCCACTTCGATGTCGCCGTCCAGCAGGATGACGACCAACCGCTCCTGGCGCTTCAGAACACGGCACCACAGATCCAGCTCGTCTTGCACCCACGGGGACCGGGCGGACTCCGGGGAGGCCAGCAGCAGGAGGAACTCGGAATCCTCCAGCGCCTCTTCGATGAGACGCGGCAGATCGATGCCGGGGGCGATGTGTTTTTCATCCCGGAAGATCCTTCTCGGGCGGGCCAGCAGGGGTTTGGCATAGCCCTTCAGCGCGCGTTCCAGCCGCATTGCAAAGCCCGTGCTGGACACGTGCTTGTAGGAAATGAAGGTAGCAAACCGATTACCGCCAGGACCTGATTGCCTGGGATCTAATCGCCGAGGTAGAAAAAGATCCGGGAGCCATCGCGGAATGAAACGGTTAGGTGTGATATCGGTCGTCATCGTTTCCTCGGCTTTCCGATGAAGCGGCCCCGGACCCTCGTCTCACCGATGGCTTGGAGAGGCTCCGCCGTGTCCTGGAGCAAAAAGGGGGAAAACCGCCGGATAACGGCCTCGGCGATGCGGAGAACCGGAGATTGGCGGCGACGCACCGACCGGGCGAGATTGCCGCGCTGATTGGCCTGGGGTTGGGGAGGGGGTCTATGGTGTCGCAGGGTTGATCCCGGATTACCTTTGATTCCCCATCGCCTTCAACGCCCGACGCACGATCTCCTCGCAGGCGAGCCCCGTGCAATCGATGGCCTCGATGCGCCGGCTGGCGTCCGGGGGTTTGAGCCCCAACGCCACCAGGGCGCTGATGGCCTCGGCCCTTGGCGAGGGCGATGGTTCGCCCGATGGACCATATTCCCCGCCCCCGACCGGCGACGCGGCGCCCGCCGCGGAGACGGCGTCCAACCGGTCGCGCATCTCCATGATGAGCCGCCCGGCGGTCTTCTTGCCGATGCCGGGCAGGCGCTCCAGGCGGGTGGCGTCGTTTTCGTGGACGCACCGGGAGAACGCCGCCGCATCCATGCCGGAGAGGATGGCCAGCGCCATCCTGGCCCCGACGCCATTGACGCGCAGCAGGAGGCGGAAGATGTCCCGGTCCGAGCGCTCGGCGAAGCCGTACAGTCGGTGGGCGTCTTCCCGGATGATCTGATGGGTGTGGAGGACCGTTTCCTCGCCGGGCCCCGGCAGGGCGGAGAAGGTGGTGATGGGGGCTTCGATCTCGTACCCGACGCCGTGGAGGTCCAGGAGGAGGGTGGGGGGATGTTTTTCGCGGAGGATGCCCCGCAACCAGGCGATCATGGGAATAGTTTCTTAATGACGGAATTTTGAACAAAATGACGAAGAAATTCTCATGAACCTTTTGGGTTCCGGCTTTGTCGGGTTGGGGATATAGAGAGAATTTAAGGATAGGGAGGAGGGGAAAGGGCGTGGCGTACGGGGGTAGGGGTCACTTCCTTGTGATTCTCCATCGCCGTCGTCTATCGGCCAAAAACATCCGCCAAGCTCTCCGCGACCGCCGCCTTGGTCAGCCAGGTTTCGAGCCGGGCGGAATCCCGACAATCCTCCATGCGCCCGCGGGCCTCGGCATCCACGTCGATGCCGCGCGCCGCCAGGATGCTGAGAAGCGCCTTGACCTGCGCCGCCAGCGCCCCTTCCATCCGGCCTTCCGTTTTACCCTTCCGAACACCCTCCCGCAGGACCGCGTCCAGGTCTTCGTAACCCGCCCGTTGCAGGAGATTCCTCAACGTCACCCGATGGGCCGTTTCCCGGTCGAACAGGGCGCGCACCGGCACGGGGTTGCGCAGGATCCCCGGCGCTTCCAGGGTGTCGGCAGCGGACAGGAGACGCATGGGCTTGTCTTTCGTATGCACCTCCACCCGCTGTAGGCCCGCCAGGCGCACTACCCACACGTAACGGGCGCCCGCCGTCAACAGTTCCCGGATCTTGATCTCGAGATCCGATTCGTTCTGCCCGTGATCGGCGTATTCCACCGCCAAGGGGGGCGCGCCGGGGATCCACTTTCCTTCCTCGGCGGGTGGGGGCGCGATGGCGATGTCCGGTGCGCGCAATGTGTTGGGCCGGAGCGTGAACCCCGTATCCACCCCCGCCCATTGGACATCCGGGTCACTGTCCAAAAGCGCCCCGCCACCCAGATTGTGGCGGGAATGCCGATCGCCCGCCGGCGCGCAGTAAATGGCGTGACCATTGGAGAGTTCGTAACGGTCGCCATCCCCGATTTGATCGGCGGTGAAGGGGCCGGAGCCGGGGATTCGGTATTCTTGGGCCATGGAGGACCTCTTTTGAGGCCGCTTCTGCGGTTCGAGGTAATGCATAGCGATGTTTGCCCTCTATCACTCCGCCGTTTGAACGGGATAGTCTCTTATCGCTGGAATTTTGGACATAAGCCGAACGCGCAGCGTTCGGCTGTGTCTTTGTTCGTTAGACGCATGGAAAAACCAAAGTTTTTTCCATGCGTCGAGACTGACAGGGGTTAGGCTCAAGACATGCACCGGCTCCCCAGGATCTTTGTTTTTCCGATACGTGAACAAAGTGACCAAAAAATTCCCGTGGGCCGGCTGTGTCGGGTTGGGGTGGATGCGGCCTGACGGCCTTATCCACCCTGCATCGGTCCGTAGATTCGGATGGAACGAGGCGCCAATGGAAAACTACTACGCCCCTATCATGAAGTCGCTATCCAGGAACTTCTCCGCATCGAGCGCCGCCATGCAGCCGCTGCCCGCCGACGTGATGGCCTGGCGATAGACATGATCGGCCACATCGCCCGCCGCGAACACCCCTTCGACGCTGGTGGCCGTGGCATTTCCGTCGCGTCCCCCGCTGACCGCGATGTACCCGCCTTTCATCTCCAATTGTCCCTCGAAGATATCGGTATTGGGTTTGTGGCCGACGGCGACGAATACCCCTTTGAGATCGAGATCCTGCGTAGAATTATCCTTTACGTTCTTGATTCTGAGTCCCGTGACGCCGCTCGCATCGCCCAGCACCTCATCCATGACGCTATCCCAGGCAATGGTAACATTCCCGGTTTTGGCCTTCTCCTCGATTTGATCGGACAGGGCCTTTTCCGCTCGCAATTTGTCGCGGCGGTGGACCAAGGTAACGTGGGAGGCGATGTTGGCGAGGAACAGGGCCTCTTCGACGGCGGTGTTTCCCCCGCCAATCACGGCGACCTTTTCGCCTTTATAGAAGAACCCGTCACACGTGGCGCAGCCCGACACCCCGCGTCCCTTGAAGGCCTCCTCCGAGGGCAGGCCCAAATACTGAGCGGATGCGCCGGTGGCGATAATCAGTGCATCACAGGTATAAACGTCGGAGTCGCCCGTCAGGCGGAAAGGACGCGCGTTGAGCTCGGCCTTGTTGATGTGGTCGAAGATAATTTCGGCGTTGAATCTTTCGGCATGGGCGCGCATGCGCTCCATCAGATCGGGGCCTTGAACCCCATTGGCGTCGCCGGGCCAGTTCTCCACGTCCGTTGTGGTGGTCATTTGCCCCCCGACCTGGAGACCGGTCACGAGGGTTGGTTTTAGGTTGGCCCGCGCCGCGTACACGGCGGCGGTATAACCGGCCGGACCGGAACCGAGGATCAGCAATTGCTTGTGTTTTTCGTTAGCCATGGTTCTTTAATCTCGCTTTTGAATGGATTGATTCGGTGTGCAACTTTTTTCGAAGGCTTCTTTTCCCGTGGATGGCGGGTTCGAGGTCATCGCGTTCAAAAATGGCGTCATTGGCAAATCGAGACGTTAGAGTGGAATCGAAAGCCATCGCAGTAGGCTCGTTTTTTTACAGCCTCTTAAGTCTTCCGATTATATATAAATGTGAATCCTATCATAGGATGTTAACGAGAGGGGAGTTGGGATGCGGTTCCATGCGTATCCTTTTCCTTGGAGCCTATCTACCTGTTTTTCCGTCTCCGGTAGAGCGCCCGGAATCCGTGATGGGAATCGGGGCCCGTAATGCGCCAGCTTACGTAGGAATCGGCAGCATCGGTCTATGGTATGATTTCCCCATGGATAATCATACACACACATGGGAACTCCCCCTGGCGACGCTGGAAGACACCGCGTTTGTCGAGGCAATCAAAGAGACATTCACGGACATCTACCGGGAATGGTTCTCTCAAGAGATCATGGTGGTCAATCATGACCTGCCCATCCTCGTGCGCGCGCTCCGGCGGGTGGAATGCTGGCGCGTGTTTCTGCTACTGACCCCCTGGATGCTGGCCAGGATATTCGCCCCCTCCCAGGCCCCGCCCATTCCCATCCCGGAAGCCTGGCGCGGCCCGGCCCGGGCGGACAAACCCTATACGGTGATCGGTCCGGCTATCGGGATGGTGGTCAGGGAAACGGCCGAGAAGGCCCACATCAATTATCACCCCCGGATCGGACATTACCTTGTGCAACCGCTCATTCAGTCCATGGAATCCTTTACCTCGCCGGACGAGGCCTTCGAGGCCTGGAACACTGTCATTCGTACTCGCACCGAGAATATCCGCGAATTGAACCGCCGTTGCCGTTGGCAGGAGGATATCTCCCGGCGGGAGCTTTTCCACCCCACGGTCCGGGAAACCTGAAGACCCGGCCCCACGCGACCCAGGCACGCCAACCGATATCGCCGACACTGGACCCAACCACCGCCGCTGCCCGGCCAACCTCGGAAAATATAGATGTCTTCACCCATACCCTCCGCTCCGACACCCGACACCACCTTCCGAAAAGACTACGCCCCCCCCGATTACCTCATCGACCATGTGGCCCTCCACATCGACCTGGGCGAGGAAGAGACCACCGTCACCGCGCGCCTCGCCATCCGCCGCCATCCCGACCGCGGACAGAGGCCGACGGAGGACTACCCCCCCCTCGTCCTGGATGGATGCGAGCCATACCCGGATTCCGTCTTTCTCGACGACCGGCCCCTGGCGGCGGGGGCGTACACCCTCGACGCCGAGCACCTTACCCTGCCCATCAGCGCCTTGCTCCACGACCCGGGGCAATGCGCGGCACCGTTCACCCTCGCCACCACCAAGCGCCTCCGCCCCCAGGACAACACCACCCTGGAAGGGCTCTACAAATCCGGCGGCAACTTCTGCACCCAGTGCGAGGCCGAGGGCTTCCGAAAGATCACCTGGTTCCTCGATCGCCCGGACGTACTGGCCAGATATACCACCACCCTCGTGGCCCACAAGACCCGCTACCCCGTCCTCCTCTCCAACGGCAACCTGGTGGCGCAGGGAGAGGACCCCGAAAACCCCCACCGCCACTGGGTCCGGTGGGAAGACCCCTTCCCCAAACCGTCCTACCTCTTCGCCCTGGTGGCCGGGGATCTCGCTTGTCTGCGCGACCGGTTCACCACCCGCGCCGGGCGGGCGGTCCGTCTCGCCCTCTACGTCCAGCACCACAACATCGATAAATGCGAGCACGCCATGGCCGCCCTCAAAAAGGCCATGGCCTGGGACGAGCGGGTATTCGGGCTCGAATACGATCTCGACGACTACATGATCGTCGCCGTGGACGACTTCAACATGGGGGCCATGGAAAACAAGGGCCTCAATATCTTCAATTCCAAATACGTCCTCGCCCGGCCGGAAACGGCCACCGACGAAGACTACGCCGCCATCGAGGAAGTCATCGCCCACGAATATTTCCACAACTGGACCGGCAACCGGGTCACCTGCCGGGACTGGTTCCAGCTCAGCCTCAAGGAAGGGCTCACCGTCTTCCGGGACCAGGAATTCTCCGCCCACCAAGTGGCCCGGGCCATCAAGCGCATCCGGGACGCGCGCCTCCTGCGCGAGTCCCAGTTCGCCGAGGACGCCGGCCCCATGGCCCATCCCGTCCGCCCCGACAGCTACCGGGAGATCAGCAACTTCTACACCGTCACCATCTACAACAAGGGGGCCGAGGTCATCCGGATGATGCAGACCCTGCTGGGGGAAGAAGCCTTCCGGCGGGGCATCGAACTGTACCTGAAACGCCACGACGGCCAGGCCGCCACCATCGAGGACTTCGTCCGCGCCATGGCCCAGGCCGGAAAGACGGACCTGGCGATGTTCCGCCGCTGGTACAGCCAGTCCGGCACCCCCCGGGTCACCGCCCGAGGCCAATACGACCCGGACAAAAAGACCTACACCCTCACCCTGTCCCAGTCCTGCCCGCCCACCCCCGGACAGCCCGAAAAGCAGCCCTTCCACATCCCCATTCGTCTCGGGCTCTTGGACAGGGAAGGGCGGGAGTTGCCGCTGACCCTGGCGGGGGAGGGGGCCCACGCCCCCCAGGCCGGGCGCCGGACCCGGGTGCTCTCCCTGGGCCAAGCCCATCAAACCTTCCAATTCGTCCAAATCCCCACCCCGCCCATCCCCTCGCTCCTCCGGGGATTCTCCGCCCCCGTCACCCTGGACATCACGGGCAGCCCCCAGCCGCGCGCGGCCCTGGCCTTCCTGCTTGCCCACGACACCGACCCCTTCGCCCGTTGGGACGCCGGACAGACCCTGGCCACCCGCGCCATGCTGGACCTCATCCCCCTCTGGCGGGCGGACCCCAACGCGCCCCTACGGCTTCCCGAGGACCTCACCCACGCATTCCGAAAGACCCTCCGAGACACCCGCCTGGAGGCGGCCCTCATCGCCGAGATCCTCACCCTCCCCACGGAGATCGCCCTGGGGCTGCACATGGACACCATCGACCCCGACGCCATCCACCACGTCCGGCGGTCCCTTCGAGGGCAACTGGCCGGGGCCCTGAAGGACGGGCTGCTGGAGGCCTACCACGCCCACGAAACCCATGACCCCTATCGCTACGACCCGGAACTCGCCGGCCGGCGGCGCCTCAAAAACCTCTGCCTGGGTTACCTCATGGAACGCTCGGATCCCGAAATCCACGCCCTGTGCCTCGAGCAGTACCATCACGCCGACAACATGACCGATACGCTGGCCGCCCTGGTTCCCCTGGTGGACAGGGAGGACATGGACCCCCAGGAGCGACAGGGAATCCTGGACGACTTCCAGGCCCGGTGGCGTCACGACCCCCTGGTCCTGGACAAATGGTTCACCGTCCAGGCCACCGCCCGGCGCCCGGACACCCTGGAGAGGGTCCGGGGGCTCATGGACCACGAGGCCTTCTCCCTCCAAAACCCCAACCGGGTCCGCGCCCTCATCGGGGCCTTCTGTCATCGCAACCCGGTTCGGTTCCACCAGGCAAACGGCGAGGGCTACCGCTTCCTGGCCGACCGCGTATTGGAACTCGACCCCATCAACCCCCAGATCGCCGCCCGCCTGCTGAGCGCCCTGAGCCGCTGGCGCGGCTTCGACCCCCACAGACAACAGACCATGCGCGCCGAAATCGAGAGAGTCCTGGCCCAACCCGGATTATCCAAGGACACCCGTGAAATCGCCGCCAAGATGGCGGCATAGGGCGCCCCCGAACCGGATACGTGTCTCTTGGGCATCCCTTGCCCGGACCATCCCCGGGGTTCCCCTATACCGTCATTCCCCCAGGCCACATTTCGCGAGGGCCGGACTCACGACCCGCGAGGGCCGGCCTCGCGCCCCGGGAGGCGGTGGGCGCGGGGTACCCGCGCCCGGCGGAGGCCCTCGTATTGCTTCGAATAGCCCCTCGCGTGGGATGGGCAAAGGCCCCCCTTGCCGGCCCGGACCATCCCCGGGGTTCCCTGGCCGAAACACCGGAATTCGACGTTTGAAATTCCAGGCGCCCGGCATATCATAAAGGCCGTCGAATCCCCATCGGCCTCCCACGGGACCCGATGCCCAACCGCCGCCCGGGGAGTCCGCCGGACCGGGGCCCCATCCGGCCCCGCGAACCCGGAGCCCGGAGTCGGTCACGCCAAGCTCGGATCCGACAGACCCGAATTCGGTTCCGGCAAAACCCGATTCGGAATCGGCAAACCGAGGCCCGGAGTCGGCGAGCTCGGGTTCCATGTTTGGTCGGTCCAAGCCCGGATCCGGCAAAACCCAATCCGGTGGAAGCACCAGGCATGACGGATTCGTCCTTCCCAATCCGTCCCTCCCAATTCCCAATTCCCAATCCTTAATTCCCAATCCTTAATTCCCAATCCTTAATTCCCAATCCTTAATTCCCAATCCTTAATTCCAAATTCCAAATTCCCAATTCCAAATTCTTAATTCTTAATTCTTAATTCC
>CAZQHJ010000002.1:5519-50875 GCA_964593225.1 uncultured Thiotrichales bacterium | reverse complement strand
CGGAAACACCTCCATTTGCCAGATTTATCAATATAAAAATACTTTCATTCGGTTGCCCTGGAAATCTTGACGCCTTCCCGGCGCGGGGGTATCTTCCTTGGTGCCTTGGGAATCCCGAGGCCGGGAGTCACAACCCCGTACAACGCAAGGCGAAAAGCGCCGCCCGGCGCCTTTTCGTGCTCGCTTTATGGCGGGCCGTGCGGGCAACCTTCGGGTTGGCCGGTTTTCCTTGTGTCCGGTATTGTGACCCCGTACAGCCCGCCGCCCTATCGCGTCACAACGATGGCGGCGGGATTTCCCCTACTGACACGAGGACTCCCATCATGGGCGATGACAAAGCCATCCTCGAAACCACGACAACCATCCGCCAGGAAATCCATAAACCCCACCCCATTCATTTCAGAAGCTGTTTGGAAATTCGCAATCTACCGCGGCGGGGCCCGAATTGCGTCCTGCCGCGTTGCGACGGGGGCGAAAATTGCGTCGTGTAGTCCACTACAATCCTTATTTTCCCCTCCATCGCGCCTTGCGGGAGCCACAATCGGGGCGCCGCCTCGCTACCATGCGAATTTCCAAACAGCTTCTCAGAGGATGGGTACTACAGCTTTCTCGAACAGGGATTGATGGGAAATGCCGAGTAGGGGAAATGGGAAGGGCCGGGGAGGGTGATGGGGGTATCGCCTGCATGTCGGTTGCCTTGTCACGGAGTTATCTGGAATTCAGGTTACTGGCGCAGCGTTAACCTGTCTCCCTGCTGGGTAAATTCAATCTGCTTCAAAAAGCTCATCCCCAACAATACCGCCCCGGAAGGCATGTGGGGATTGATATTGGCCCGGACATCGCGCAGCACGATATTCCCGAGCCGGACCTCGTTAAGGCGCGTGTGATAGGTGGTAACAATACCGTTGGCGGTTTGGGTCATGGAAGGCGGGCCGGTGGGCAGATCCAGGGACTCGGCAAGATCGGCGGGTACCGATACGGTGGTGGCCCCGGTGTCCAGTAGGAATCGGACAGGCTGGCCATCGATGGCGCCGGTCGCCACGTAATGGCCTTGCCGGTTGCGCAGCAGCACGACTTCCCGCGTCCCGTTCGCCGTGAGGGTCCCGGAAGGCCGCGGGTTGGGGTTTTCCTGTTGGTACAACCAATGGCTGAAAACGGCCGTCAACAATCCAAGCAGGATGACCCAGGCGGCGGCGATCATTCCGATGCCCATGCGTTTGCCGGGTGCCGGCCTTCGAGGCGTTTGCTTTTTATACGATGGCATGGCGTCTGATCTCGTCTGACGTCATAATGACGCCGCAGTGATATTCATGGGAGATACGATAACTTGTATCGGTTTGTTCTCGCCATAGGCGGCAGTATTCGTGATTTGGCGCCGGTCGTTCTGGTCATCGGTTTTTTCCAGATCGTTATCCTCGGCAAGCCCATTCCCAATCTTGTAGACATTGGGGTGGGTATTGTGCTTGTGCTGATCGGTCTTACCTTGTTTGTCCGCGGTCTGGAGATCGGATTGTTTCCCCTGGGCGAAGCGCTCGCCTATTCGTTCGCCAAAAAAGGCAGCCTGCTGTGGCTATTGCTTTTCGCCTTCGCGCTGGGGTTCGGGACGACTGTCGCGGAACCGGCCTTGATCGCGGTGGCGGGAGAGGCGGCCGAGGTGGCGGTGGCGGCCAATCTGATCGCCAAGGACGAGGCGGCCCGCTCGGAATATGCCCTGGGGCTGCGCATGACGGTGGCCTTGTCGGTGGGTTTCGCCATCGTGCTGGGGGTATATCGCATCATCCGCGGTTGGCCGGTCCAGTACCTGATATTGGGCGGGTACGCGGGGGTGGTGGCGATGACGTTTTTCGCCCCGGAGGAAATCATCGGTATCGCCTACGATTCGGGGGGGGTGACCACCTCCACCATTACGGTGCCTATGGTGACGGCCCTGGGGGTGGGCCTCGCCTCGAGCATCCAGGGCAGGAACCCCTTTACCGATGGTTTTGGCCTGATTGCGTTTGCCTCGCTGACGCCGATGATATTCGTGATGGGCTACGGGATGTTGATGGGGTGAGGCAAAATGCGCGGGTCGAATGAATGAATCTTCTCCATAAACTGTTCGACACACTGCTTATCACCGTCTGGGACGTATTGCCTATCCTGGCGATCGTCTTCGGCTTTCAGTTCCTGGTCCTGCGCCGTGCCATCCCCAACCTGAAACGCGTGCTGTCGGGGTTTGCCTTGGTGTTGCTGGGGCTGGTCTTTTTTATCGAGGGGTTGGAGCTCGCCCTATTTCCCTTGGGAAAGATGATGGCCCGGCAACTGACCGATCCGGCCTTTATCAGCGCAGGCGTCACGGGATGGGATGGCGCCTTGGGCTGGCGGGATTACTACTGGGTCTATATCTTCGGGACCGCCATCGGTTTTACCACCGCCATCGCCGAACCCGCGCTGATCGCTGTGGCCATGAAGGCGAGGGACGTCTCCGGCGGGGCCATCAGCACCTGGGGATTGCGCATCACGGTCGCTATTGGGGCCGCTGTGGGCATCGCGCTCGGGACCTTCCGCATCGTGAGCGGTGGGCCGCTTTATTACTACATTATTGCGTGCTATGTGTTGGTGATTATTCAAACGGCGTTTGCGCCGCGGGCGATCATCGCCCTGGCGTATGACTCCGGCGGGGTCACTACCTCCACGGTCACGGTCCCGTTGGTGACCGCGCTGGGCCTCGGCCTGGCTTCGACGATCCCGGGGCGCAGTCCCCTGGATGGGTTTGGGTTGATTGCCTTTGCGTGCCTGTTTCCGATTATGAGCGTTCTTGGGTTCGCACAGGTGACGCAGTATCTGCAAAGGCGAACGCGCAGTGTTCGTAAGGAGGATGAAAATGCACTTTAAGTTACTCATTGCGCTGGTGGACGATGACCGGACCAATGCGATCATGGAGGCGGCCAAACAGGCCGGGGCCACGGGCGCTACGGTGTTGAATCAGGCGCGGGGAGAAGGGATGGAGACCAACAAGACGTTTTTCGGACTGACGCTGGAACCCCAGCGCAATGTCCTGCTGTTTTTGGTGGAGGAACATCTGAGCCGCGCTATTTTGGAAACCATAGAGGAAGTGGGCGAATTCAACGAAAGGGGCGGCGGCATCGCCTTTCAGATCGACGTGGAGGACGCCGTCGGGGTTTCCCATCAGGTCCGAAGGCTCACCCAGGTTGTGGAGGAAAAGATATGAAGGAACGCAAGGTCCTGCGCGTTAGGCATGTCATGAAACGCAAATTCGACACAGTCAGCGGCATGACCACCATCAAGGAGGCACTGGAAAAGATGCAATACGTGGAGACCAAGTGCCTCATCGTCGAAAAACGCCATGACGACGACGAATACGGCATCCTGTTGCTGTCGGATATCGCCCGCAAGGTGGTGGCCATCGAACGGGCGCCCGAGCGCGTCAACGTCTACGAGGTCATGCAAAAACCCGTGGTCTCGGTGGACCCGAACATGGACATCCGCTACTGCGCCCGGCTTTTCGACCGGTTCGGCATCTCCCGCACGCCGGTGATCGAACGGGACGAGATTATCGGGATCATCAGTTATACCGATCTCGTCATTGCGGCCGTCGCGCCGACCGTCCGGCGCGGGATCCCCGTGGCTCGCGTCTCGCACGATGCGCCGGAGCCATGATCCGAATGCACCCGACAAAAAATCATTTACCCACATCAGCTTACCTATTCGTCAAAGTCGCACACGGGGCAATCATAAAAACAAACCGATGCGAACCAGGATAAAGATCTGCGGCATGACCCGTCCCGAAGACGCCCTGGCCGCCGCCCGGCTCGGCGCGGACGCCATCGGGATGGTGTTTTATCCGCCCAGCCCCCGGGCGATTACCCTCGACCGGGCGCGCGCCATCGCGGCGGCGCTGCCGCCCTTCGTCACCCTGGTCGCCCTGTTCGTTGATCCCGAGCCCCGTCTCGTGGAAGACGTCATCCATGCGCTCCCCGTGGGTCTGTTGCAATTCCATGGAGACGAGACCCCCGCCGACTGTGAACGGTACGGGCGGCCCTACATCAAGGCCGTTCGGATGCGGGAAGACGTCGTGCTTTCCCATTGGATGGAACGGTTCTCGAGCGCCGCCGGCCTGCTTCCGGACACCTATCGGAAGGACGTACCGGGGGGCACCGGTCAAACCTTCGATTGGTCGCGCATCCCATTGGAGCGCGCCATGCCCCTGGTTCTGGCCGGGGGACTCAATCCCGATAACGTCCGGGAGGCGGTGCGGATCGCGCGGCCCTTCGCCGTGGATGTCAGTGGCGGGGTGGAGTCGGCCAAGGGAATCAAGGATGCGGACAGGATGGCGAGGTTCATGGACGCCGTTTCCCGCTAATCGCCCGTTCCATGGCTGCGTATGATCGATCGCCTGACCCCCGAACAACGTCGCCTGTGCATGTCCCGGGTGCGGGGTCGCGATACCAAACCGGAGCTTCTTCTCAGAAAGGCCCTATGGGCGCGAGGCGCGCGTTATCGATTACACGCCGGTCTGCCGGGGAAACCCGATCTGGTCTTTCCGGGAAAACGTTTGGCGGTGTTCGTGGACGGGTGCTTTTGGCATGGCTGCCCGATTCATGGCGGGATTCCCGCCACGAACCGGGCGTTCTGGGAGAAAAAGCTCGGGGACAACGTGGCGCGGGACCGGCGAATGGATGCAAAACTGGCGGAAATGGGATGGCGGGTCCTGCGGATATGGGCGCACGAGATTAAACAGGATACAGGGGCTGTTGTGGAGAAGGTCATGACGGCAACCCCTTCCGGTATATAGCCCCGGTTTCAAAGGTCCGAACGTCGGCGCAGCCATTCGGCCTCGGTGACGCCGATTCGCGACCATTTCGAGGCGAAGCGGTGGGTGATTCGCAGGGCATGGGTGGGTTTGAGTTCGGTGATCCAGCGTAGTTCGATGCCTTGGGTTGCCGGAAAGTGAAAAAACTTGCCGTCTTCGCTTTGCCTCGCCAACACCATTTGTTTCCCCGCGTCCGGTTCGAATTCCCAATTGCCGCACTCCGGTTGGCTCTTAGAAGCTGTTTGGGAATTCGGAATCTACTGCGGCCTACCGTATAACAGTGGCCGAATTGCGTCCTGCCGCGTTGCGACGGGGGCGAGGTTCGTTATGTACTTGGGCGTCATGTAGTCCACTACAATCCTTATTTTCTCCCCCATCGCGCCTTGCGGGAGCCGCAATCGGGGCGCCACCTCGCTACGATGCGAATTTCCAAACAGCTTCTTACAAATGTTCGGGTTTCAAATCGGTGTGTTTCGATATGCGAGCCAGCATTCCCGGACCGATTTCCTCGGTGTCATGAAAAGCGAACACAAAGTCGGGATGCCCCGGCTTGGCGAGGGTCTTGTGAGATCCGGACACCCGCTTCACTTCCCAGCCGTTTCGAACAAGCGCGGATAAAACACGCCTTGCCTTTGTACTCGGCCAGCGACTCATGCCGCGGCAAAAAAAATGTGGATAGGCTCGACCGGTTGTTCGGCGGTCTCGATACGCTCTGCTATCGCCCGAAGCGCCAGCGCTTCGGCGCGGGCAATGGCTTCCTCCCTGGTTTTTCCATATTTCATCGCGCCCGGTAGTTCGGTTACTTCCGCAATCCAGCGACCATCGATTTCCCGTTCGGTTTCTACGGTGAATTGCATGTTTTATCTCCCCTGGAATGGCGATGTGCAATGATGATTTTCCTGATGTGGCGGTGGTGGCGATTGGCGCCCGCGCGGGAACCTCCGATCTCAAAGGTCCGAACACCGACGCAGCCATTCGGCCTCGGTTACGCCAACCCGCGACCATTCTGATGCAAAATGGTGGGTAATTCGCCGCGCATGGGCGGGTTTGAGTTCGGCGACCCAGTGTAATTTTTCATTTTCGGTTGTCAGAAAGTAGGAAGACCGCCCTCCCCCGCTTTGTTCCGCCAACACCATTTGTTTGACCGGATCGGGTTTGAATTCCCAATGATGCCCGTCCTCGATCTTGAAGCCGACCGTGATGGGAATGTGTTCGGCGCCATCTGTTTCCGGCGGTATCAGAAAATGGATCTTGTCGCTGTCTTTGGCGGACCGACACCGCAGAAAGAACAGCTTGTGTTGTTCCTTTTTCAGCCGTACACAGTCACAGGCGGGTGTGACACAAAGCCAATATTTGTCGTCATCCTCCCGGACCACGGTGCCCAGCGCCATTCGGTGCTCGCCGGTTGCCGGGAAACGGAGAGTGGTAAGCGCAGCGAATCGTTCGTCGGTGTTTTTTGCTTCATCCGGGGAAACGCCGGATATCCATTCCGTCAGTTTGTGCGGATTCTTCTTCAACTGGTTTTTGCTGATATCTTCCGGCGGCGCTTTGTCTGTCCCCTCGGATAGCGTCTTTTCAATGGATTCGGCATTCCCCGCGCCGCTCTCCTTCAACCGCTGCTTTATTGCATCCAAATTCAAGCTCTCCTCCAACCTCGCCCCGGCCAACACATCCTCCAGCTCCGAGGCCAGCAGCGGCCCGATGTGGCTCTCCGCTGCCTGGGGCGGCGCCGTCATGGCTCGGTGGGCGAGGTAGGCCCCGTCCAGTTCCGCCGGAAAACGGGACAGAATGCGGTGGGTGTTCTCCCGGATGGCCGCGAGGCCGTGCAACGCCGCGCCACCCAGAAGGCCCGTATTCATCCGGGCGAATTCCTCGATGGCCTTTTGGGGTAGTTCGGAAAAGCCAACGGAGTGCTTGAGCAAAAAGATGACCCGGAAACCACCCCTTTGTCTGCACGGGTCTCCGTTGGAAGCCGCAGGGAGAGGATCGGAGAAACCCTCCGGTTTGAATTTGTTGTCGAACCTGTCTACGACCGGCCCAAGGGTCTCTCCGGTATAGATGACCACCAGTCTTCGTCTTGCCATGTCCGTTTCGTTGTCGGCCGACACCAATTTGTCGATGAGTTCCATGGCCATTTCCCCGCCGTCGTCCTGTTTATCCCGGCCCTTGATCTGCCAATCCAGGATCACGATGTCCGCGCGCCTTCCCGCCTTCAGGATTCCATCCTTTACAACCTTGTCATCATTTTCCGCCAACGGGTTCAAGGTCCCACACACCACGCCTCTGGCGGCAAAACCATGCACCACTTCGAACAATTCGAAGGTGTGTCTGCCGTTTCCATTGGCGTCGGATTCTTTTTTCGGTTTGGGAATCTGATCGTCCACTTTGGCCGCGCTCCCCTTGCCCGGTTTCTGCAATTCGGGTAATGCTTGGGAAGTATTGACTGTTCCCGCTGGTGGCCGGCAAATCACTTGATCATCCAGGACCACCACGCTTTGCAGAAACCGGGCGGCGGTCTCCGACATTACGTCCTGAAACAGTTGTTCGGTCATCGGTTTTCCGTTGCTCCGTGGTAAATCCCGCTGGTAGAACGTTGGTTCTTTCGGTGTGCGTGCGGGGCGTGACTACGCCGCCAACGCCTCGACTTCCGAGGGCATTTTGTTGAGGACTATCCTGTGGAGATCGATCTTTCGGCTGGCATTATCGATATCGATCCCGGTGAGGTTTCCTTCGGCATCGTAATCCAGGACGATGCCGTCCGAGACCTCCCGGCTGTCCACGCTCGGTGTGGACGACAGATCGATATAAAGGGAATCGGTGTCTTCGTGATAGTTCAGTTGCATGTTCCAAATCTCCTGTCCGGAAAGGCATTATTTTGTTTATTTCCCGCTCGGCTTTGCAAATGAATCAAATCTTCACGGCGCTTTACTCATGCAGGATCATGCATCAAAGGTCTGAGGCGCAGCCTCGCTAGGTATCGTTCTTTTGTTTTCCAGCGTCACCACGCGAAGAAAACGGCCATCGAGTTCGGCGATCTCTGCCCAAAAGCGAAACCGATTGTGCTCTTGCGATTCTACCTTTGTCGGGTTCTCGCAGACACGGATGCACCATTCCTTTTTCAGGTATGGCCGTTTTCTCAATACCTGATTCTCGAAGTAGTCGGTGAATGTATACTTTCAACGGCAGAATTTTGAACTTGTGTCGAAACAAACGCTGGTCGCACCATGGGATGTAACCCATTACATGGTAAGCGTTATTTTTAATAAAACCTGGAATTTCCACTGCTTTCAAAAGTCGGGCAAGTAACCCGTTAGAAGTATATACCCGCTCATGATGGCGTTTTCCGGCTTTCGAGGCTCCATGCCTCGATGTTGAACTTCCGAACTTCGTCATCGCGCTTCGAAACCGAGTCATCGAGGCGACGAACTGCGTTATCGGAGATCCGAGCTGCGTTAACGAGGTTCTGAACTGAGTTAATGGAGTTCTGAGCTGCATTGGCGAGACTCTGAACTCGGTTAACGGAGTTCCGAACTCGGTTATCGGAGATCGGAACTGCGTTGTCGGAGTTCCGAACTGCGTCGTTGAGACTCGGAACCTCTCCGTTGAGGTTCCGAGTCTCAACGGAGAGTGATCAACACTCTCCATTGAGTCTTCAACACGCTTCGTTGAGTCCTGAAGGCCCATTAATGAGTGATCGACACGCTCCGCCGAGTCCCGTGGGCTCGGTGAACCGATGAAAAAATTCTCTCATGGACCGGAATCAGAATCGACAACAGCAAAACGACGATTTTGCCACCCATCGACGCGAAGAACCGAAGCTGGCCAGCGACCGGTCTTGAAATATAACGGCACGCGTTATAGCATTGAGCCATGATAAAGAGCTTCAGGTGCAAGGAAACGAAGAGGATCTTCCATCGGGACTATTCCCACAAGCTGCCGGCAGGAATGCAGAGGACCGCCTTTCGAAAACTTCGCATGCTTCATCGGAGTTCCTCTATCGAGGATCTCCGTATTCCGCCCGGGAACCGGCTCGAAGCGCTGTCGGGAGACAGAAAGGGGCAGCACAGTATTCGGATCAACGATACCTGGCGAATCTGTTTTACGTGGCGCGATGGCAACGCCCACGCTGTCGAGATCGTGAACTACCACAAGGGGTAAGAGATGAAAGAAATACCACCCATCCATCCCGGCGAAATCCTGCTGGAGGAGTTCATGAAGCCATTCGCGCTCAGCCAGAACCGGCTGGGCAGGGAACTGAACGTGCCACCGCGCAGGATCAACGAGATCGTGCGTGGCAAACGCGCCATCACTGCCGACACGGCCCTTCGGCTCGCGCGCTACTTCGGCAACTCCGCCAACTTCTGGCTTGGGCTTCAAATGGACTACGATCTCGATGTCGCTTCCGACGAGTCGGCCGCGCGTATCGGAGAAGAGGTCCAGCGGATGGCCCTGGCATGATGCGGGGCCATCCGTGGTGTTGTGGGTTCTTCGATTTCCGAACCGTGTTATCCGGCCCCCGCGCCCTGATCGGACATCGGAGTTATTCGCCGTCGTCCTCATCCTGCGCTTCTTGAGCGATGCGAAATTGCGCGCCGTCCCCGGCGGGCGTGTCCAATAACTCCAGCGTAAAGCCGATGCCCCGCAAGGCTTGGCGGGAGATGAAGAGCCCCAGCCCGCGCCCGCCCGGCTTGCGGGTAAAGCCCTGCTCAAATACGGCATCCCGGTCCCGTTCCGGGATGCCCCGGCCATTGTCGGAGAAGAGATAGCCCCGATCATCGGCATCCAGGCGGATGGTACGGGGCGGCTGGCGGTCACCGAGCCAGAACAGGGCGTTGTCGGTAAGATTCACGAACACCGGCAGGATCGAGGAGGGAAAGGTGGTCACGGTCTTTTTTCGAAAGGCGCGGGTGGCCTCGATGGTGGACTCGTGGCGGCGGCAGCGGTCGCCGAAGAGTTGCAGCAGGAAGTTTTCGATTTCGCCCCCTCGGAGTTCCATCCGGCTGCGGCGAAGACGCCCTCTCAATGGGTCGAGCAGGGTCAGGTAACCGTCCAGATGCTCGAAGCTGTCCCGGAAGTTCCGATAGAGTCCCTTGAGACCGTCGTTGAGATCGGCCCAGGCCTTCAGATCCCGCACGCTGTCCTTGAGCGTCTTCACGTTCATGTTGAATTCGTGCTGGATCATCCCCATGGCCATGCCGAGCTGGGTCAGTTCCAGGTCCGCATCGGCCCGCTCCTCCAGGGCGGCGGCTTTCTGTTCGATGGCCTCCAGCTCGTCCAGGCTGCCGAAGCTTTCCGGGTCCAGGTTGACGCGATCCAGTTGGGCGCGGATGTATTGGAGATAATCGGCCTCCCCTTCCTTGGCGGTTTCGATCTCTTTCTCCAGGGCAAGCCGGAAGGCAACAGCTTCTTCCTCGGAGAGCCCATCCAACTCCGCGCGGGCAAACCGGTCCCAGATCCGGCGCAAGACTTCTTCCATTTTGACGAGGCTCCCTTGCGCTGCCTGGCGAACCTCGCCAGTCAATCGACTCATCTCTTCATCGGTGGCTCGTTTTTCGGCCCGCGTGACCTTTCTGGCGTCCTTTTCCAGTTCCTCCATGACCCGTTGGATGCGCCGACGCCGATCCAGGTGGGCGGCGGCCTCCCGGGCGCGCGCGCTCACCTGGCCCTCGATGAGTTCCGCCACTGGTTGGAACACCTTTCCCTCCAAGGTGTCCCGGTCCCGCTGGTAGTTGCCCCAGTCCCGCTCCAGTTTGGCGGAGAGCCCAACACCTCGGGGACGCGCCAGGGAGTACTTCTCGCGCAATTCCTTCAATTCACTGCGAGCGTTGGTCTCGAGATCCAGCAGTTCCGCTGCCGCTGCTTCCGGGTCTTCCAGGGTGGAAACGGACTCCAGACGTTCCCCGATGCGGTCCACGAGGGCGGAACCTTCCCGGTTCGGTAGGCTGTTATCATAATCCCGGAAGAATCCTTCCAGTTCGGTCTTGAGGTTGCCGCGCTTGGTGGTGACCTGTTTCTTCCGCCGCCGGCGCGCCTCTTCCAGTCGCTCCAGTTCCGCCCGTTTCTCGGCGAATTTCTCATGGGGAGAATCTTCCCGGAAGAAATCGGCGGCCACCTGGATGAAGAAGTTCTTGAGGATGGAACGCAGTTGCCGGTAGGCGAGATTCTGCGCAAATCCCTCGCGACCGGCCTTTTCCTGGAGCGCCCCGTTGTCGGCCCGGCTGATGGAGACCACCCCGAAGATCCGGCGATAGGAGAAAAAGTAGAACCCCGCGCCCTTGGTTCGCCTGATTTCGATATCCAACCAATCGAAATCGGTATCGCCGTAGGGCAGTATCCGAATCCCGTCCCGATAGATATAGAGTCCGCCCATGCGGTTGAGTTTCGTCACCATGCGCGCATGTTCCTCCAGGGGAAGCGTTGAGTTTCTGGCCTCGCCCTGAATGGTGCCCATGTCGATTCGGAACGGGCCGCAGCGGGTGGGTTTTCCGTCCCCGTCGCGCCAGTTGATGATGTGATCGGAATGCGCCTCGCCGTACACGGAGATCGTGCCCCGGAACTGGCCGTATTCATCGAATTCGCCCGAGATGCGATGATCGGCGTTCTCCATCTCCTTGGGGGTAAAAAAGGCATCCTCAGTGATCAGATCATCGAAGTGGAGATCGGAGCGGGCGTGGACGCGAAAGGCAGTCCCGAGCACCGGTGGCGGATGGCCGGGGGTCATGGTCTCCCCAAAGCCCAGCAGCGCCTTTTCCATGGGGGTGGCGCGATCCTTGTCGTGGTCCACGCCGTCGATGTCCCGCTCCAGGAGTTCGCTGGCGGGGGAAATCAGGAACCAGGTCCCGGTGCCATCCTCGCGAAGATCCGGGCCATGGGGCAGGTACCCCGCTATCTCGGTGGGGTCGAGTTGGATGGCGCGGATGTCGGCCAGGATCTCCCGCGCACGCTCACCCTTCCTACCATGCAGATTGGCTGCGAACGCCTCCGTCATTTCCCGGATATCGTCCTTGCCGGGGAATTGCCCTACCGGGAAGGTAGATACGGGGATCTCGATATCCTCCAGGTGCAGGCCCGGCAGCTCGAAGACGCCCCAATGGAGATAGGCCGCTACCAGGGCATGCAGGCCGTTCGCCCGCTCGGCGCGGGTCAGCGCCAGGACCTGGGGACCCAAGACGGCGATGGAGAGTCGCCCGATGCCCTTCTCGCCGCTCAAGGGGCGCTCGGGTTTCCCGTGCGGACGATAGGGCAGCGCCAATCCGCCGCCCGCGCCCAGCTTGCTTGCCGTGCCCAAAGTCAGCCAGCGGTCCAGGAATTCCTGTTCGGTCATGCCGATGCCGTCGTCCCGCAGCACGAACAATCTGTCGGAGCGGTAGTAATCCACCTCCACCCGGTCGGCATAGGCGTCATGGGCGTTCTTGAACAGTTCATTGATGGCGGTGGGGATGCCGGCGATCTGTTGCCGTCCCAGCATATCCACCGCGCGGGCGCTGGTCTTGAATCCGGCCATCAGGTCTTTTGCTCCTCGTTTCGGGTGCGTTCACGATGGGTTCGATAATGTTCCAGAATATGTTCCCCGAATACTTTTGCAAGCAGCGGTGGCACGGCGTTGCCGATCTGCCGGGCCTGGGCGTTCAGGGAACCGGTAAACACGAAATCATCGGGAAAGGTCTGCAAGGCGGCGGCTTCACGGACGCTGATGGCCCGATGCTGTTCCGGGTGACCGAACCGTCCGTTGGAGAGGCTGATGCAGCGGGTAGTGAGCCCGGTGGCCGGGGCGTCCCAGCGCATGCGCCCGTATACGTCGGTGTGGCCGGTATATTCCTTTTTGTAACAGGGCAGTTGCAGATATTCGGGCCAGGATCGCCGGGTCCCTTCATCAGGCGTGTACCACAATCTCCGTAAATTACGTTCCGACAACCTGGCCGCTTGATGGTTCGGGATTTCCGGGTGGGTTTCTCCTGCCTTCAGGGGAGGATATTGCTCTTTGTCGCCGATGGCGTCCCGGACGGTTTTGTACGGGTGCTCCCGGTTCGGGCCATGGGTCGGTTTCGGCAGATCGATTTCTCCCAGGCGGGAGGCGAGCATCACGAAGCGCCGTCGCCGTTGGGGAACGCCGTAATCCTGGGCTGCGATGATTTCGCTGGCAGGCGTGGGGTAACCGTTTTCCTCGAGGCACTTTTCCAGTTTCCCCAGCGGACCGTCCGGGCGTTCTTTCAACAGACCGGGAACATTTTCCACGAAAACATAATCGGGCTTGTAGCCGGATATGAATGCTCGGATATGCTCCAACAAGGGGAAACGGGAATCGGTTTCCCTCGGGGAAGTCTCTTCTTCTCCCGCCTGCCGGATATTTTGTTTGGTAAACGGCTGGCATGGGGCGCAGGCGGCGAACAGGAGGCGGGAACCATTGCACCGGGCGGATTCGACATCATTACGGAGATCATCAGGGGGGAATTTCTCGATCGCCCTGGCAACGGTCCTGACATCATGCTTTGCGGAAAAGTTGGCATCGAACGTCGAAACGGAATCCATGTCCTTATCCAGGGCAAAAATCGGTTTCATCCCGGCTTGCGCCAATCCGAGGGAGAGTCCGCCGCATCCGCAGAAAAAATCGAAAACTTCGATACCGGATGTCGTATGGGCGGATCTTATGGGCATCGTTTCCACTTCAAGTCGATATCCTGTAAATTTTCATCGGCGCGTCTGTTGCGAGCAGGTATCGATCTTCGGATTTTATCCATGGCGCTATCTGCAAAGGTCCGTCCCACCCTCCCCTCCCAGGGCGACGGAATTTAAAGTATTTATAATTTGACGATTCGTATATCATACCTGAATCAGGGCCCATTTCGAGGCGTCCCAGGTATCAATAGGGGCTCATGATCGATTATGGCGTACCGAAATCATGCTCCACACGACGATTCTGAGCCGATTGCGTGAAATGCCCGAAACGCGCCGCTATTGGGTCGCGTACAGTGGCGGAATGGACTCCCACGGCCTACTGGACGCCATGGCCAGGCTGGGCGGGGACCTGGAAGGCGCTGGAATCTCGGCCATTCACGTCAACCACCGCTTGCAGCCCGAGGCGGACCGGTGGGCCCGTCACGCCTCGGCTGTCTGCGATAACCTTGGGATTGCGTGCCGGGTCCTGATGGCCGATGCAAGGGCAGCCCCGGGAGAGAGCCCGGAGGCGGCGGCGCGACGCGCCCGCTATGGCGTCATAAAGGAGATTGTGGGGGCGGATGAGATTTTGTTGACGGCGCACCATCTGGATGATCAGGCCGAGACCCTGTTTTTACAAATGGTCCGGGGCGCCGGGCCGCGCGGCCTTGCTGGAATGCCCGGTGTTGCCCGTTTCGGCGCGGGTTGGCTGGGAAGGCCGCTGCTTGGCGTCCCTCGGCGCGTCCTGGGGGAATACGCGCGATCCCGGGGGCTTTCCTGGATCGAAGATGGCAGTAACGGCGATTATCGGTTCGATCGCAATTATCTGCGTCATGAAATTCTCCCCAGGCTACGGGATCGTTGGCCGGGGATTACCCGCACGCTGGGTCGGGTCGCCGCGCACCAGGCAGACATCGCGCGGCAGTTGGAGGAACTGGCTACTTCGGATCTGGAAGATCCCCATGGCGACGATCACATGGAACCCCTCGTCACCCCTGTCTGTGAAAGAGGGCGTGAGGCGCCGGATATTGCCGCGCGCAGCGCCCTGCATGGCGGGACATTATCTTGTGACAGGTTACGCCGTCTACCGGAATACCGGCAACGCAACGTCCTGACCGCATGGTTTCGGCGTTTGGGTCTGCCGATACCCAATGCCATCCATATCAGGCAGATCCTGGTGGAGGTGGTTGGCGCGGCCCCGGATCGTGAACCGCTGGTAGGTTGGAAAGGCGCCCAGGTGAGGCGATACCGGGATAATCTCTACGCGAGCCCCCCCCCGCTTGCCCACGATCCCGCGCAAGTCATTCACTGGTCGCTGGATGAGCCGTTGTTTTTGTCCCACGGTGGATTGAAGGCAAGGCGGGTCCTTGGGACCGGTTTGCGCGCAGCCGCCTGCCCTGGCGACAGGGTGGAGGTCCGTTTTCGCCGGGGCGGGGAATGTTGTCGACTCATGGCGCGGGGGCACGCCCGTTCTCTGAAAAAGTTGTTTCAGGAACGGGGCGTCGTTCCTTGGGCGCGGGATCGCAATCCCCTGATTTTCGTGGCGGGAGAACTGGCCGCCGTTGCCGGATTGTGGGTTTGCCATCCCTTTGCGGCAAACCGTGATGAGCCGGGATGGGCATTACAATGGACCCCGATAATTTCCCGTTGACTGACGTGAAAGCGCATTTTGGGCGTCCATTGGTTACCCGGATCCCGGCGGGGCTGGAGAGTGGACGGACTTTTGCATGGGGCTCACTTGAAAAATCGGCGATTCGCCCTTATGTTACATATGCATGTATCATCATTTTACGGTAGGGAAATTATGCCGATTTACGAATACGAATGCTCTCGATGCGCCCACCGCATTGAGATTCTTCAGAAAATCAGTGATGCTCCACTGGAAGATTGTCCGGCGTGCGGGAAACCGTCCCTGCGCAAACTGGTTTCGGCGGCATCCTTTCGCCTGAAAGGGACCGGGTGGTATGAGACGGACTTCAAGAACAAGGATAAACCAAAGCCCGCGGAGAAACAGGCGGAATCGGACAGTACCAAGAGCGAGACAAAAAGTGATGCCTCGACATCCGAGGGTAAATCAGCGTCCGAGAGTCAACCCAAAAGCGGCGAGAAATCGTCGGAACCTCCAAAAACATGACGGCTCTTGAAAGTATTCAAGAGTACGTCCCGAAAATCCCAGTCTGCGGCGGACCTCGATTGCGGCTCCGGGCGTTGTGGAAGGTATGAGGTTTGTTAGGATGGTTCGGTGTCATGTAACTCGTTACACTCCCCGGATTTTACATACTCGTCATACCTCACGCAGCCTTGCCGGCCCCAATCGGGTTAGCGTCCGGCTACGACCGGGGATCTTCAGACACACTCTGAAAACAAAAAGTCGAAACAATGCCCAGGCTACGTAAATATTTGATTGCGGGTCTGCTCGTCTGGTTACCGCTGGGCGTGACAGTGCTTGTTCTCAAATTATTGGTCGACGCCATGGATCGCACGCTCCTGTTGCTACCCTTGGCGTGGCGACCGGATACCCTGTTAGGTTTCCACGTGCCGGGACTCGGACTCCTGCTTTCGCTGGCAGTCGTTGGTATTACCGGTGTCGTTGTCGCGAACTTGTTGGGACGACGTCTGGTGGCACTCTGGGAATCGTTGCTGACGCGCATCCCTCTGGTACGGAGCATTTACCTTGGCGTCAAGCAGGTAGTAGAAACCGTCTTTACCAGTGACGGAAAGTCATTCCGGAAGGTTGTGTTGATCGAATATCCGCGCCGGGGGCTTTGGTGTCTTGCATTTATGACGGGAACCGGACTCGGCGAAGTTCAGGCCAAAACCGGCCATGAGGTGGTTGCCGTATTCGTACCCACCACGCCGAATCCCACATCCGGATTTGTATTGCTGGTGCCCATCGAAGATGTCTGCGAGCTCGATATGAGCGTCGATGAGGGACTGAAACTCATCATATCCATGGGCGTTGCGGTTCCCAAATGGACTGAACAGGCAGAAGGAGAGGCGCACGAGGAGAGGGATTGTGCCCAGGTGTTTCAAGCCGGGAAAATACAAGGCCGGAAAAATACAAGGTAATCTAAATGCGAACGCGATTTTGCGGAGAAATTGATCAGTCGCTTGTGGATGAACATGTTGTTGCCTGTGGATGGGCTCATCGGCGACGGGACCACGGCGGTATTGTCTTTATCGACCTTAGGGATCGGGAAGGGATCGTGCAGGCGGTGTTCGACCCCACGGTTGCCCGGGATGCATTTCACGTCGCTGAACAAGTGCGAAGTGAATTCGTGATCCAGGTGGAGGGAAGGGTGCGTATTCGTCCGGAGGGGACGGCCAATCCCGATATGCCAACGGGCGAGGTGGAGATCCTTGGGGAAAAACTCGTGATCCTGAACAAAGCGGATACCCCGCCCTTTCAGATCGACGACGATGACGTTCATGAAGAGACGCGGCTCAGATTCCGCTATTTGGACCTGCGCCGGCCGTTCATGCAGAAGAGATTATCCATCCGCGCCCGCATCACGCGAACCCTGCGCGGCTTCCTGGACGAGCATGGCTTCCTGGATATGGAAACGCCCATGCTGACCCGGGCAACCCCGGAAGGGGCCCGCGACTATCTGGTGCCAAGCCGAACCCATAAAGGGCAATTCTTTGCCCTACCCCAATCCCCTCAGTTATTCAAGCAACTCCTGATGATGGGGGGATTGGAACGCTACTATCAAATCGTGCGCTGTTTTCGGGACGAGGATCTGCGCGCCGACCGGCAACCCGAATTCACGCAACTGGACATAGAGGCCTCCTTCCTGACAGAGGATGACATCATGACCCTGATGGAGGGCATGATGCGGGATCTGTTCGCCAAGGTACTCGAAATCCAGCTTCCGAACCCGTTCCCACGCCTCGGCTACCAAGAAGCCATGACGCGATATGGAACCGACCGACCCGATCTTCGCATCCCGTTGGAAC
The DNA here is from genome assembly GCA_964593225.1 of uncultured Thiotrichales bacterium. GTDB lineage: Bacteria > Pseudomonadota > Gammaproteobacteria > HK1 > HK1 > JABDQX01. The sequence continues at coordinate 33,450 of CAZQHJ010000002.1, read as the reverse complement.
TGGTGGAGCTCAGTGACACGGTGGCGTCCGTCACATTCAAGGTATTTGCCGAACCGGCCAATGATCCACACGGACGGGTTGCCGCGTTGCGAGTGCCCAATGGCGGTGAAATTCCCCGATCGGCTATCGACAAATATACCGAATTCGTTGGGATTTATGGCGCAAAAGGGCTTGCCTACATCAAAGTGAACGATGTGCATGCGGGCCGCGAAGGTCTGCAATCACCGATTGTAAAATTTTTCTCCGATGAGATTCTTGCCGAAGTCCTAGCCCGCACGAATGCCCAAAGCGGCGATCTGATCTTCTTCGGGGCCGGGAAAGAGAAAACCGTCAACGAATCCATGGCCGCGTTGCGGGTGCATATCGGTCACGATCTTGGGCTTATCGAATACGGATGGCGCCCCGTTTGGGTCGTCAATTTCCCCATGTTCGCCTGGAATGAAGATGAACAGCGCTGGACGGCGCAGCACCATCCCTTTACGGCGCCTGCCACGGATAACACGGATCTACTGGAGGCCGCTCCCCGGGATTGTCACTCACAGGCCTACGACATGGTATTGAATGGTACGGAGATTGGGGGCGGGTCGATACGTATCCACCGGTTCGAAATGCAGCTTGCGGTCCTTCGAATTCTGGGGATCGGCGGAGAAGAGGCAAAACAGCGGTTCGGATTCCTCCTGAATGCGCTCAACTACGGCTGTCCGCCTCACGGTGGCATCGCGTTCGGTTTGGATCGAATGGCGATGCTCATGACCGGCGCGCCCTCGATTCGGGAGGTCATTGCCTTCCCCAAGACGCAAACCGCTCATTGTCCCCTCACGGACGCACCGACAACAGTGGATGAACCCCAACTTCGGGAACTTGGAATCCGAATGCGAAGCGCGGATTTCTTGAAATGACTGCGCGGATTCAACGTCCAAGCGCAACATTTGCCTAGGGCTCGTTGTGTTCAACCCCACTGCGGTATTAAAGGCGACTGTTATTGGGGTGCCGAGGGCGGGAATCGAACCCGCAAGCCACAAAGGGCGAGGGATTTTAAGTCCCTTGTGTTTACCTATTTCACCACCTCGGCGCTACAACAATTCCTGCCATGAAGCTGCGGCATTGTACACGCGCAAATTTAGCCCGACAACAGCCGGCTTTGTCCAAGGACACATAAGCCTGAAAAGGACTCCATGCGCCCCGAGGCATCGATTTGGGCATGGGTTTTATAGGCGTTCATCGTTCTTTCGCGTTCCGTTGGTTTGATTCCCCTTCATGCGGCAAATGAAAATTCTGTCTTCCCTGTAATCGCTCTAAGGCAAGGGCGTCCTGGCGATTGAATGCCAGCGCCTCTTTCAAGGTGACCTTCAGGGTTGTTCCTCAATGTCTCTCATAGGTTTCCTCCTGGCAGTTGACGCCGGGAACCTCTTCAATTCATCCAATCCACCATTTCCCCTCTTGTTTGACAACCACAGTATATTCCGTGTTCATGGTATTGGCTTCAAGCCAACGTCAAAATCAGCAGTCAGTCGGGTAGGGATAAGGCAAAGGCGGGCAGTGGCTTGGGTGGTTGGGGGCTCGCTTCGTTTGACCCCAGCCACCCCGCCAAAAAGCAGGCCAACTCCGGTTCACCGATTTGTTAGCTGCCATCGCCCACTTTCGGTACGACCTCATTCATGACGTAATGAACGAACTGACTCCCGAGTTCAGTAAGCTCATACGGTTTTGTGTTTTCGAATGCTGACTCCAAAACGGGTTTTCTGGGCTGGCGGTCTTGTCGCCGTTTCGAAAGAAACTGTCCGTAAGTGTTTTTGTCGCGAATCTGACGAAGGACGCGACCAGTGTTCAGATCAAAGATTAAGAGTTTATACAGATCGGCCTCTGCGGAATCTTCGCGAACGTCTTCGCCGTGGATTTGATCCCAGATATACGCTCGCGTGGCACCACGGTTTTGATACAGGGCGCGGATTACGGCAAAGTGAATTTCGTCGTATTTGTTAATCCAATCGAGAAAGAGTCGAACTACGTCATCGGAGCAAATGCGCGTTGCAGCAGCGTTAGCTATACATCGACGAATGTAGTCTCGTTTTTCATTCGTGTCAGAGCGGTCCCATGCACGGAATCCACGGCGTGCGAGAGCAAGGTACTGCTCATCATTTAGCCGGCGTTCAACCTCATCGGCCATGTCACCCTCGAATTGCTCAAGTCGATCCACGATCTGTTGGATCGTGTTCTGAAGCAAGTTAATTTTTTCATGGTGTTCGTCGAGCCATCGCGCGTACATTTCGTTCATCCGTCCTTGTTCGAATTCGGAGTGAAGTGCAGTAGACGCCGCAATTGCGCCACCAACCCACGGAATGCTTCCCAACGCAGCGAGCACAAACCGCCCGTATTTCTTCTTGCCATCGCCTACGAGAATGTGGGCAATTGTATCGCCGCCAGCTTCGACCTTTGCGATGTCTGTTTTAGCCACTTTTCTGTCTCCATGAGCAACTACTCTTTGCCAGCTAACAATAATTAGGTTACAAAAGCACCACCACCGTATTACTAATCGGCCCCTCCCCCGCCCTGTTCATCGCCATCACCCCGTACTCCATCTCCACGCCCTGGGGCTGTCCGGCCAGGATCATCTTCTCCGTCTCCATGGCCGTACCTTCGTTGTCCCACTCGCCGCCCACGGCCCGTTCCCGGCACATAATCTGATAGGCCGCCACCTTCCCGCCCTCCACCGGTTTTTCCCACTGGAGCCGGACCTGGCCCGCCGCCTCCCGCACGCCCGTCAGATTCTGCGCCCGGTCCAGCGGGGCTAGTGGTCTGTCCATGAGATAAATTAGGATGCCGGATTAAGCCAGCTTTTCTACTTCGGCATGTAAACAAACTCCAGTATCCTAAATTATCAGATTGACGAACCACTAGTGCCTTATTCCATCTGAGTTTTCGGATAAACCGTTCCTGTCATCTCGACAGAATGGAGAGGTCTTTGGCGAAAAAACAGATACATGGTCACAAGATTTCTCGCTCCGCTCGAAATGACAACCAAAAAATAAGATGGAACGAGGCATTAGAGGGATTCTTTCCCGGCGTCCGCCCCGGCCGATGGCCTTCAGTTTCCCGTCGTCGAATTCCGTCATCATCTCCGCGTACCGGAGATTGAGTTTGATGTTGTCGGCGAGGTCATGTAGCACCGCCTTCTTGGTGGTGATGGCCCGATCGATGGCGGGCCGGGTGGCTGGGGTCGAGCGTCCTCAAAGCGCGAGCCCCCAGCAAGCGAGCAAACTGGGGGCTCACGTCTGCCTTCGGCAGGCGTTCGACCCCAGCCACCCGGGTTTCAGCCATCCTGCCGATGCGGTTTGCGCAAAGCTCACCTGCCTCCTACAAAAGCACCACCACCGTATTACTGATGGGCCCCTCCCCCGCCCTATTCATTGCCATCACCCCGTACTCCATCTCCTTTAAGGGGAAGATTGCCATGATTGCTGATAGCGCTCTGAATTTAGGTGATATTTTTTGGGCCCCATGGGGCCGGAATCACCGAAATTGCGGATTTTTTGCCCGGATATCCCGCCTTATCCTGTCAGGATAAGGGCTTATCTTCACGAGATAGGGCCTTGTCTTGTCAGGACAAGGTTCGGTTCTAATCGGACAGGGCGTTGTCCTATCGGCACAGCGCATTATCTTATCGGCATAAAACTTTGTGCTGATGAGATTAGCGCTTTATACTGGCAAGATAGGGCTTTATCTTGTCAGAATAAGGCCGGATAGCGATAAGATAAGGCCCTGTCCTATCAACATTCGGCCTGGTTCCGTGCCGCTAAGACCAGGGCCCTGAGTGGCGGGGCGGGATGTATGGGAAGTCTGCGCCCAGATAGGCGGGACAAGCGGTTGGCGGGGAAGGGTCGGGGCCTGTTCTATTGCCCTACGGTAGATCGCCGATTTTCCGAGGGAAATGGGCCCCCTAGAGAGGCGCGTGGAGTCGATGCTAACGGACGGTGGCGTGGCGAGAATGGGGTTGGGCGTGTGTCTTGCGCCGGGTTACCGGCGCGGGTCTACGGTCACCCGGATCGCTCTTGGGGTTTTCGGAAATCGGGCGGATATTCCATCGCGATCCCGGATAGTTTCTACGCGGGCCGCCCCGATCCCTGAATCGCGGCCCGCTGCGTTGCGCGGCATTCGGGATGGGGTTTGTGGGTGGACAGCCATGCTGTTGCTGTTGGGGGAACCGGACGCGGCCCGTTCGCCGGGGGTGTGAACCAAAATGCGATTTTTCGCCGGATCCGCTGGGAGGGCGAGGCGCTTGCCGAGCCGTATCTCCGGTCGATCATCCACGCGGGCATTTTCGGCTCGGCAGGTGCCTCGCCCTCCCGGATAAGTCCGGCCCTCTCGAAACCCTGGGTGAAACCCTACCTTGAATTGATGTTCCCGACCTGAATTTGACGAATAAACCGCACTTTGGTTTACACCCGTTCGCCGGTGAAGGCCGGATGGGTATAATGGTCTGTGAAATGACGGATAGGACACCCCTTACCGACGAGGCCCGAATCGAACGCTTTTTGGATACGTTGTGGATGGAGCGGGGCCTGAGCGAGTCCACCCTGACGGCCTACCGTAGCGATTTGATGATGTTTTCCCGTTGGTTGGCCGAGCGGGAGGGCGATCTGTCCCGGGCGAGCCGCGCGGATGTTTTGGCGTTTCTGGCGGACCTCGTGGGGGGAGCCGCCACTACTATGGCCCGGCGATTGTCGGCCCTGCGCCGGTTTTATGAGTACCAGGTCCGGGAGGGGGAACGGGACGATAATCCCTGTGAACGGGTGGACGCCCCCCGCCTGGGGCGGCCGTTGCCGGCGTTACTGACGGAAAGGGAGGTGGTGGGGCTCCTGAATGCCCCGGATACCACGCACCCCCTCGGGGTGCGGGACCGGGCGATGCTGGAGGTGCTGTACGCCACCGGCGTGCGGGTGTCGGAGCTGGTGTCCCTGCGCCTGTCTCAGGTGAATCTCCGCCAGGGGGTGCTGCGGATCATGGGTAAGGGCAGCAAGGAACGGCTGGTGCCGTTGGGGGAGGAGGCCCAGGAGTGGGTCGAGCGGTTTTTGGGCGATGCCCGCGGGGCGATCCTCAAGGGGAAGAAGACCGACGCCCTGTTCCCGACCCGGCGCGGCGGGGCCATGACCCGCCAGGCGTTTTGGTACGCCATTCGGCGTTACGCCCTGACCGCGGATATCCGCGCGTCCCTGTCCCCCCACACCCTGCGCCACGCCTTTGCGACCCACCTCCTGAATCATGGCGCCGGTCTGCGGGTGGTGCAGATGCTGCTGGGTCACAGCAATGTCTCCACCACTCAGATCTACACCCACGTGGCGCGCCAAAGGCTACAGGAACTGCATGCGGCGCATCATCCGAGGGGGTGATTTTGCGCTGCACCCTGGTGACGACCGGGAATTTTCAGACACGCTCATAAGAAGCTGTTTGGGAATTCGCAATCTACTGCGGCCTGCCGTATAACAGTGGCCGAATTGCGTCCTGCCGCGTTGCGACGGGGGCGAGGTTCGTTATGTGCTTGGGCGTCGTGCCGTCCACTACAATCCTTATTTTCTCCCCCATCGTGCCTTGCAGGAGCCGCAATCGGGGCGCCACCTCGCTACGATACGAATTTCCAAACAGCTTCTAAGGTTCAAGCGGCCTGTCATGTCGAACATCGCAACTCGGATATCGCCGGAACCCGATATATTTGATCTTAATCAAAAACGCTTGTTGCACTTCCAGTAGGGGCGCAGCACACTTCTATCGATTGTGCATTGCACAATAAAAGATAGTCAAGAGGTAAATGTAAAAATCAGATTGTGCTTCATAACAAGGTGCTATGGATTGGGAAATTGTGGACGAATGAGGTCGAAGCCTCGCGCTAAGGGCGTATAATGGGTATTTTGAATGCCCATGGGTTATCGGGGTCCCAACGCAGTGAGTCTTTTATCGCCGGAATTTCGAGCAAAGTGACCAAAAGAGTCCCGTTGGCCTTTTGGGTTCCGGCGGTGTCGGGTTGGGGAGTGCCGGATGGTTTTTGCATACAGCGCATAATCCTGTTAGCGACTTCTCTCAAGGGGTATCCGTGACTACCGAGGATCATCGACAGACTCATCGAATCGATTGCACTCGGACAGACCAAAAGGAATTGCCGCAAGGGTCTCCCGATCAGGTCTTGGATAAGGGATCCGAACCCGTAAAGGAGATCGATGGCCCACCCGGACTCGAGCCCACGCGTTATGGCGACTGGGAAAAGAACGGTCGCTGTATCGATTTCTAATCGTTAGCCGTAACCACTTTTAATGAAGTGAGGGTTTACTCTATGGCAACTATGAACCGCCCGCTATCCCCCCACGTTCAAATCTACCGGAAACAAATCACCTCCTCTCTTTCAATACTCCACAGGGCAACGGGGGTGTTTTTGGCCATCGGTACGTTTGCGTTTGTCTATTGGCTTTGGTCCCTTGCCGCGGGACCGGAGGCTTATGAAAATACGCAGGCCTTTTTCGGCTCCACCATAGGCCGGATCGTTTTGTTGGGATGGGTCTTTTCGCTGGCTTATCACCTTACCAATGGCATCCGTCATCTGTTTTGGGATGCAGGAAAGGGATTCGAGATTGGAACAGTCTATGCATCGGGTAAGGCTGTTCTGGTTGTATCGGTATTATTGACCGTGTTGGTGTTCACCGCGGCCTATGTAATGCGGGGAGGCACGATATGAGTTTACGTACACCATTAGCCCAGGTGCGCGGTCTCGGTTCCGCGGGGCAGGGGGCGCATCATTGGTGGATGCAACGTATCACGGCGATGACGCTCATTCCGCTGTTTGTTTGGTTTGTCGGCGCGATGGTGGCCACGTCAACGGCAAGTCATGCCGAAGCGGTGGAATTTATCCGTTCTCCCATTGCCGCGGGCGCATTGCTGGTGTTGGTTGCCGCCATCTTTTACCACGCGGCGCTCGGCCTCCAGGTGGTCATCGAGGACTACGTGTCGAGGGAGCGCACACAGATGGGCGCTATCGTGGTCATGCGATTTGTCATGATCCTGCTGGCGGCTATTTCCGTGGTTGCCGTATTCAGAGTGGCAGTGGGAGGGTAAGCTTGTGGCGAGTGAATATAAAATCATTGATCATGCCTACGATGTCGTGGTCGTCGGCGCCGGCGGCGCGGGCCTTCGCGCTACCTTCGGCATGGCGGAACAGGGTCTTTCCACGGCGTGCATTACGAAAGTATTTCCAACCCGTAGCCATACGGTGGCGGCCCAGGGGGGCATGAGTGCGTCCCTCGGTAACATGGGACCGGACGACTGGCGCTGGCACATGTATGACACAGTGAAAGGCTCCGATTGGCTGGGGGACCAGGACGCCATCGAATACATGTGTCGCGAGGCGATACCGGCGGTTATCGAACTCGAACACTATGGCGTGCCGTTTTCCCGGACTGACGATGGCCGGATCTATCAGCGCCCATTCGGCGGCATGACCACCAACTACGGCGAAGGGATTGCCCAGCGCACCTGCGCGGCGGCCGACCGGACCGGCCATGCCATCCTGCATACCCTTTACCAGCAGAGCCTGCGCCACGAGGCGGAATTCTTTATCGAATATTTCGCCACCGATCTCCTCATGGATGAAGACGGCGCGTGCAAAGGCGTGCTCGCCTGGAATCTGGACGATGGAACGCTACACCGCTTCCGCGCCCACGAGACAGTGCTTGCCACGGGCGGCTATGGACGCGCCTATTTCTCGGCCACCTCGGCCCATACCTGTACCGGCGACGGTACCGGCATGGCGCTGCGCGCCGGGATTCCCGCCCAGGATCTGGAGTTCGTCCAGTTCCATCCCACGGGCATCTACGGTTCCGGCTGCCTGATTACGGAAGGTTCCCGTGGCGAGGGCGGTTATCTCACCAACTCCAAGGGCGAGCGCTTTATGGAGCGCTATGCGCCGAGCGCCAAGGATCTCGCCTCCCGCGATGTGGTGAGCCGCTCCATGACCGTGGAGATCCGCGAGGGCCGCGGCGTCGGTACCGAGAAAGATCATATCCATTTACACCTGGAACACCTGGGGCCGGAAGTACTGGCCGAACGTCTGCCGGGCATCTCGGAGTCGGCGCGGATCTTCGCCGGTGTCGACGTCACCAAGGAACCCATTCCCGTTATCCCCACCGTCCATTACAACATGGGCGGTATCCCCACCAACTACCACGGCGAGGTCGTCACCATCAAAGACGGCAATCCCGACACCGTGGTTCCCGGATTGATGGCCATCGGAGAATGCGCCTGCGTGTCCGTACACGGGGCCAATCGCCTGGGCTCCAACTCCTTGCTGGATATCGTGGTCTTCGGGCGCGCGGCATCATTGCGTTGCGCCGAACTGATCAAAAAAGGCCAGCGGCATTCGGCCATAAAAGGGGATTCCGAAAAGGCGGCCCTGGATCGGTTCGACCGACTGCGGCACGCCAACGGCGGTACGCCCACGGCAAAAATCCGTCAGAACATGCAACGGATCATGCAAAGCAACGCGGCGGTATTCCGTACCGCGGAGACCTTGGAAGAAGGCGTCAAGCTCATTGCCGAGGTATGGGAATCCATGAAGGACATCAAGGTCAGCGACCGCTCATTGGTGTGGAACTCCGATCTGGTGGAGACCCTGGAGCTCGATAACCTCATGCGTCAGGCGATCATCACCATGCATGGCGCGCGGAATCGCTTGGAAAGCCGGGGCGCCCATGCCAGGGAAGACTACCCGGACCGCGACGATGAAAACTGGCATAAACATACCGTGGCGTGGATCGACGAGACGGGCGTGCCCCGCATCGATTACCGTCCGGTGCATATGTACACATTGACAGATGATGTGGATGTGGTCCCGCCCAAGGCGCGTGTGTATTAAGGAGGAAACAGCAAATGGCCGAACTAAAACTTCCGGAAAACTCCAGGATCTCTACCGGCGAAACCTTCGATGCCGCCGATGGCGCCAAGAACAAAAGGCGTTTTGTCATCTATCGCTGGGAACCGGACTCCGGCGCGAATCCTCGCCAGGATACCTTCGAGATCGATTTGGATAGCTGCGGTCCTATGGTGCTCGACGCCCTGCTCATGATCAAAAACGAGATCGACCCGACGCTTTCCCTACGGCGTTCCTGTCGGGAGGGCATCTGCGGGTCGTGCGCTATGAATATCGATGGGACCAATACCCTGGCGTGCACCAAGGCCATCGACGAGGTCAATGGGGATGTCAAGATCTATCCCTTGCCCCATATGCCGGTGGTAAAGGATTTGATACCCGATCTGAATCGTTTCTACGCCCAGTACACAGCGGTCAAACCCTGGCTCCAGGCAGTCAGCGCCACGCCTCCCGATCGGGAGCGCCTGCAATCCAAGGAAGACCGCGCCCGGCTCGATGGCCTGTACGAATGCATACTGTGCGCATCCTGCTCCACCAGTTGTCCGAGTTATTGGTGGAATGGCGATCGCTATCTCGGTCCCGCCGCCCTCTTGCAGGCGTATCGCTGGATCGCCGACAGCCGGGATGAGTTTACCGGCGAGCGCCTGGATGAGCTCCAGGACCCCTTCCGTCTGTATCGCTGCCATACCATCATGAACTGCACCAATACCTGCCCGAAGGGTCTCAATCCGGGCAAGGCGATTGGTGAGATCAAAAAGCTTATCGCTAGTCGAGCTTTATAACCGGAACACTTTGCGCCCTCGGTTATAAAGTCCGATATTCTTGCGATCCTCTCCTCCCGCGCAGATGCGTGGGAAGACAGGATCGTTTTTGCATATGAGAAGGCCGAACGCCTTCTTTCAACTCACATCCCACAAGATCCGAACCCCCGGATAACCATCGTTTCCGGCTGCACGGTTTCGGTGCTGCGCTACTTCCCACTGGGCAAAGGGTGTGGAACTTTTTCACCATGACCATTTTCCAACATATTGAAAAATCGTCATGAGGATTTTCAAGGCGATGCGATCTCGGAATACTTTCACAGCCTCGGGAGCATGGGAATCGGATCGAAATGCTTTATAAAGTCCCGTTGCTTTTGGAGCCACAACCGGAAGGCGGATTTACCGTGACCTCTCCCCTATTACCGGAACTGGTCACCGAAGGCGATACGGTGGAAGAGGTCCTGACGAATGTTCAGGATGCGCTGGGGGCTGTCATCGAAGCCTATCGGGATCTGGGGCGCCCATTACCGTCCGGTCTCCAACTCCCTGATGCAGGTAGTTCCCCAAGTAGCCCCATCCGGCTCGAGACGCTGGTGGCGGCCGGGTGAACTGTCGTGAAATCACGCGAAAGCTTGCCGCCTTGGGATGTTACGAGCTGCCCCGCAAGGGAAGGGGTTCCCACCGTAAATGGTTCAATCCAACGACGCAACGGGTCACATCGTTGCCGGATTGGGGCAGTCGAGATTTGAAATCGGGCACAGTCCGAGCGGCAATACGACAGCTCGGAATCGAAAGAAAGGCATTCGAAAACAGATAAGTCACCGGAATTTTTGACGCGTTCCCACGTCTTGCGTGAAAACGCCTATTTTCCCCTGTGGATATGTCGCACCCTCCCCATCATTCTCAGCCCCGCGAAGCGGGGCCATATGATGCCGTCAGGCAAAATCCTGCGGAACGAAATCGCCACGCCCGGCTCAAATGGCATTGCCGGCGGGGCATGCGCGAGCTCGATCTCCTGTTGGAACGCTTCCTGGAATCCTGCTACGACACCCTGACGGATGCGGACAAGGAAGGCTTCTCGCAATTCCTGGAAGAGCCCAATGAGCGACTCATGGCGTGGTTGCTGGAAGGCACCGATCCGGCGGATGCCAAGTACAAGGCGCTTGTTGGCCGGATCCGCGCTTATCGGTAATGCCTTCGAGGATGTTCCGGTACAACGTTGTAAGGCCTGCTCCAAGCCCGTGGCCGCGGCTTATCGGGAATCCTGCCCCCTCCTATGGACGCCCTCACATTCGACTTGTTCTACCTCATTTTGTCTCCGGCTTGCGAACCGCCCGGACGCGGTTGCCCATTTGCCGAACATCGCCCGTGTCCAAGTCGGGTTCGCAGCCAATCCGGCGGTTGGACAGCTCCAATCCCATGGAAGGCCAAGCACCCTATCCAAGCGCCGAAGGCAAATCCGTTCACTATCTTGAAGTGGGTTGACCCATGAAAAAATTCCATGCCTTTCGTATCCACAAACTCGACGGAAAGATCCACGGTCGACTGGAAACCCTCACCCTGGACGATCTGACCCCCGGCGAGGTGGTCATCCGGACAGCCTATTCGGGCGTCAACTATAAGGATGCGCTGGCCGCCACCGGCGCGGGCAGGATCGCCCGGCATTTCCCCCTGGTGGGGGGCATCGATGTGGCGGGTCACGTCACGTCATCATCGGACCCCCGCTTTAACGTGGGCGATGCGGTATTGGCGGCGGGCAGCCGTCTCAGCGAGGACTATGACGGCGGGTTTGCCCAGTATGCGCGGGTCCGGGCCGAGAGCGTCGTGCCATTGCCGGCGGGCTTGACCCTTTGGGAGGCCATGGCCCTGGGCACGGCGGGCTTTACCGCCGGGATCGCCGTGGATGCCATGCAAAGGAACGACCAGCACCCGGACGCGGGTCCCATCCTGGTGACGGGTGCCACCGGCGGCGTGGGCAGCATCGCCATCGATATCCTGAGCGCCCTCGGCTTTTCGGTGACGGCCCTGACCGGCAAGCAGGATGCGGAAGGGTTCCTGCGCGGCATCGGCGCCGCGGATATCCGCCCCCGGGGCGAGCCGGAACCCGGGAAACAGCCCCTGGAGAAGGCGCTTTGGGGGGGGGCGATAGACAACCTGGGTGGCGAGACCCTGTCGTGGCTGACCCGCACCACGCGCCCGTGGGGGAATATCGCCGCCGTCGGCCTCGCCCAGGGCATCGGGCTCGAGACCTCGGTGATGCCGTTTATTTTGCGCGGCGTCAATCTCCTCGGCATCAATTCGGTGGATATCCCCAAGGCCCATCGCGAGCGGGTATGGCGGCGGCTGGCCTCGGATCTGAAGCCCCGCCACCTGGGGGAGATCGTGACCCGCACCGTTTCCCTGGATGAGTTGCCGGGCGTTTTCCAGGGGTATCTGGCGGCGCAAGTTATCGGACGGACGGTGGTGGCCATGTGATCCGGCGGAGCGGGGTCACGGATGTCCGGTTGAACTGTCGAACGAATCCAATGGCAACCCCTTGGAAGCGCCTGGATCCAGCCTACTCTTGAAGGGCCGCCGGAAGGCGGCGGTCCGGACAAAAGTCCGAAATAGAACCGTTGAAAATATCATCTTCACATAACTTGAGGAGCTTGAAGCGATGTCCGAACCCATGATATCGAATATGACGGTGGAGGCCATGAATGAACGCCTGCGAGGCACCCTTGTGGGTCATCTCGGCATAGAGATCCTGGAGGTGGGCGATGGGTTCGCGAAGGGCAGGATGCCGGTGGATGAACGCACCCGACAACCCCGGGGCGCCTTGCACGGGGGCGCCTCCCTGACGCTTGCGGAGACCCTGGGTGGCGTCGGCTCGGCGTATTATCTGGACCTGGAGCGGCAATTCCCGGTGGGCGTGGAGATCAACGCCAACCATATCCGCGCCGCCACCGGGGGCTATGTCTATGGCGTGGCGACGATCCTGCATTTCGGGAAACGCACCCATGTCTGGGAGATCCGGATCGTCGATGAGGAAGACCGATTGATCTGCGCCAGCCGTTTTACCCAGGCGATCATCGATGTGGGTATGACGCCGTTATGACGCCGTTGGCGCGTTCCTCGACAACCGACGATAACCTGCCGATTTTCATAAGACCCTCACGGACTGGATGAGATCGGGTTAACCCTAGAGAAGGCGGAAGGAGCTTAGCGGAAAAGCGCGCGCTTTCTACGATGGTCAATCGTCCCGCGGTAAGAGTCGGGCTGTGTCCCACTGGCGCATGTCCTGCCGTGATGCGGGCAGGTCGTTATCCGATTGAAGCGGGCTCGCTCTCGCCGGATCCCCATCGACTTCTATGGGAAGTCGTTGTCAGGATACTCCGGTCGGATCGACTTTCCTGAGAATCAGGTCGACTTTCGTGGGAAATCGACGGTTTTTGGAAGGATATCCCCTGCTTTCCATGGAATCGGATGGACTGGTGATGGGTCCGATGGACTTTTACCGGATTCCCATGGACCCCCGGTAGGAGTCGTCCTGCTCGCTATTCGGTCTGGCCGACTTTTATGAGGGCGGATCAACGTCTGTGGAGAGTCGGCAATTTCCAGAAGGGCGCTCACCGACTTCCAGGGATTCCCATGGACTTTTGTCGGATTCCGGTCGGCCTTTGGCGAAAGCTGCGATGCCTGCCAGTCGGGCGGGCTTTATTACGGCGATTCAGGCGCAAGCCGAACACGGGGAACGGCGTTACTATGATAGCGTTAGCAATAGAATCCGAAGATGGGATCACGAAATGAGGGCCACGAAATGACAGTACGAACCACCTCTCCCGAGGCCGTGGGCATGAGTTCCCAGCGACTGGCCCGCATCGCGCCCGGCATGCAGCGCTGGATCGACCGCGGCGTGATTGTCGGGGCGGATATGCGGGTGGCAAGACGAGGGAAAGTCGTCTATGCCGAACAGGTCGGACAGTTGGACAGGGAAAGGGGGGTGGCCATGCCGGATGACGCTCTCTTCCGCATCTACTCCATGACCAAACCCATCGTGTGCACGGCCCTGATGACGCTCTATGAAGAGGGCTACTTTCAACTCATCACGCCGGCCGGTAAGTTCATTCCGGCCCTGGATCGATTGAAGGTGCTGCAACGAGACCCCACCGGCGCCCTGAGAGAGGAAGAGCTCCTGTGCCCCATCACGGTGGGGGATCTCCTGAAGCACACGGCGGGTTTTACCTACGATTTCCTGGAGGATTCACCGGTCTCGGAACGCTATCGCCAAGCGCGACTCAACCACAACGCCCACAGGACCCTGGAAGCGTGGATGCGGACCCTTCTCGAAATACCCCTGGCCTATCAGCCCGGAACCCGGTGGCACTACAGCGTGGCCACCGATGTGGCGGCCCATCTCATCGAGGTCCTGACCGACCGGCCCCTGCGGGATGTCCTGCAAGAGCGCATCTTCGCCCCCTTGGGCATGGTGGATACCGACTTCTGCGTGCCGGAGGACAAACTGCCGCGCCTGGCCGCCATGTATGGCGTCGGCGATATCGTCGCGCCCGACATGACGCAGTCGAAATTGTTTGCCGATAGCGAGGCGGGCGTCTGGGGACGGCTCGATGTGGACCGCAGCTATCCCGTGGACCGGCCGGAGACCTTCGCCCGGGGCGGCCATGGCCTGTTCTCCACCACCCGGGACTACCTGCGTTTCGCCCTCATGCTACTGGGCGGCGGCGCGCTGGATGACGCGCGCATCCTGGGACGCAAGACCACCGAGCTCATGCATGTCAACCATATCCCTAGGGAATGGTTGCCGTTGATGATCGGGGAATTCCCCATGTACGGCTACGGTTACGGGCTCGGTTCACGGACCATGTTGGACATCGGCACGGCGGGTATTCCCAGTTCTGTGGGTGAATTCGGGCTGGGCGGGGTGGCGTCCACCTATTATTGGGTCGACCCCGTGGAGGAATTTGTCGGTGTCTTCATGACCCAATACCAGGGCATGGAGGAACCCAGGATAGACTTTCATGTGTTGGCGTATCAGGCCATTGTATAGAGTCCCGGAGCAGGATTTCGGAGACGGAGAAGAATCGTCATGTTCGATCGCGATGGGTTCATTGCCGACTGTCGGTCGGCCCTATCGGAAGATACCGGTTACAGAGCGGTGCGCGAGGTGATCGCCCGGGCGGTCTCCGAACCCGCCGCCGTTATCGAGGGACTGGGTCCTCCGACGCGCTCCGGCATTCAAACCCTTTATCAGTCGGAGGATTTGACCATCTTGAATATCGTCTGGGGCGCTAAAATGACGATGATACCCCACAATCATACTATGTGGGCGCTCATCGGCATCTATACCGGCAGGGAGGATAATATCCTCTGGCGTCGTGTTGCCGGTGAGTCCGGCGGTAAAATAGAGGCCGCCGGGGCAAAGGCGCTGGTTGAACGGGAGGTCTTCCCGCTGGGGCGCGACGCCATCCATTCGGTCACCAACCCGATTCCCAGGTTGACGGGGGCTATCCATGTGTATGGGGGGAATTTTTTCGAAGCCGAACGCAGCGAGTGGGATCCGGAGACGTTGCTGGAGCATCCGTACGATATCGGGAAAATCCTGCGCCTGTACGAAGAAGCGAATGTCGGATAATGTCCTATGAACATACGGGTTTCCTGATCGTCGGCACAGGCCGGATTGTCGGGCAATAAAAAAGGCGGCCGGGGCCGCCTTTTTTATTGCCGCTGTAGCCGCGGTCTATGGCCGTTCGACGGCGAACGCCGTGGCTTCGCCACCGGCGGCGCAGAGCGCGGCGATACCGCGTTTGAGACCGTATTTCTCCAACGCGTGGATCAGCGTAACGATAATACGACACCCGGATGAACCGACCGGATGACCCAGGGCGCAGGCACCACCGTGTACGTTGACGTTATCGTGGGACAGGTGATGATCGTGCATGGCGATCATCGCGACGGCAGCGAATGCCTCGTTGATCTCCCAGAGATCCACGTCTTTGGTCGTCCAGCCGATGTTCGCCATGAGATCCCGGATCGCGAATACGGGGGATGTCGTAAAGAGTTCCGGCACCTGGGAGAAGGTGGAGTGACCTACGACGGTCGCCAGGGGGGCGATACCGCGTTTGTCGGCCTCGGAACGCCGCATGAGCACCAGGGCGGAGGCCCCATCGGAGATGGAGCTGGCGTTCGCCGCCGTGATCGTTCCCTCCTTCCGGAAGGCGGGACCCAGGGCGCGAATCTTCTCCGGCGTGGCGGTGGGGGCAAGCGGTTGCTCATCGATTTCCACCAGGACCTCTTTCCGGCCTTTCCTTACCCGAACCGGAATGATCTCCTTTTCGAAGAACCCCTCCTTGACGGCCTTTTGAGCCCGCTCCAGGGAACGCACGGCATAATCGTCCTGCATCTCCCGGGTGAACTGGTAGGTCTCGGCGCTGTCCTCGGCAAAGGAACCCATGAGCTTGCCCTCATGGGTGGGATCTTCCAGGGCGTCGTAGAACATGTGGTCCTTGAGCTCACCGTGACCGAGCCGATAGCCGGAACGCCCCTTGAGGACCAGGTAGGGCGCATTGCTCATGCTCTCCATCCCGCCGGCGACATGGATGCTCGGCCCCCCCATTTGAATGATGCAATCGGCCAGCATGGCCGATTTCATGCCCGAGCTGCACATTTTGTTGATGGTGGTGCAGCCGGCCGATGCCGGGATGCCGGCGCCCAGGGCTGCTTGGCGGGCCGGCGCGCCCTGCTGACCGGCGGGCAATACCGTTCCCATGATGACTTCATTGATGTCATGGGGCGGGACGCCGGAGCGTTCCACGGCGGCGTGGATGGCGTCGATGCCGAGGTGGGGCGCACTGACGCTGGACAATCCGCCATTCATGCCTCCCATGGGTGTGCGCGCGGTGCCGACGATAACGGTAGGATCGGAAGAATTAGTCATTTTTGTTGTTCCCCTTCTTTGGTTTTGTGAATTTTTTGCAACGGACGCAATCTTAACCGTGCCAGCCGGGATTGGATCAGAAATCCCATACTGCCACTTTGCGCCCTAGTGCCTCGTTCCAACTTAATTTTGCGTGTTCAGAGCCTGCCGGATGCGTCAGGTTCAAGTTGGAACGAGACACTAGACATTCTCATCTCTACTAGGCTCTGTTGACATTTGGCGAGAATTCCTTATCTTTCAATTTGTTATACGAAAACGTCGATTTTCGAGAAATCATTGTATATCAATGGGTTGAACAAATCCTGAAATCAAATATCAACAGACTCTAGTTTAACCCCTTCCAGTTTAATATTGTACGCCTAGCCCTATCCAAAAACACATAAGCCCGAAGGTAGCGCATAACTCCACCGTAAAGTGAGCTCGAAGGCAATCCGAAATTTGGGATCATCAGGAAATAACCGTAATGCCCAAGACCCAAGGGCTCCAAACGCTGGAGCGGGTTCAAGTTTTCCTCGACAGTAGCGAGCCTCTCGGCTTCAAAATCCCACACCGGGAGGCGGGCTAGGATTTCATTTCACAGCGGTTACGTCGCTTTGGCTATAGCCGAGGAAGGCCGACAAGGGCCTGAAGAGGCTAGATAGGCAACACCTTATCCAATCTACTGGGCGCATCTTCATAATCGCCGCGCGCAACCTCTTTCCCGCCCCTGTCCCTTCGACCGTGCCTCGGCGGTCACTCAAAAGTAACCGTGGAACTGACACGCGATCAGTCGCCCCACCGTCTCACCGGGGGTCGGTAACAGTCGAGGGACCAGAAACCGCGCGATCTCCCCGGCAATCTCCGCATCCCCCAGGGCGCTGTGGCGTCCGTGGGCAGCGACGCCGCAACGCCGGGCCACGTCGTCCAGGGCATATTGATCCGGCCTCCCCCGCCAGGCCCCATAGAGCATCATGGTATCGATCCAGGGGTTCTTGAGGACACTCGCCCCACGGCGATAGAGCCTTTTGTTGAGAAAACGCAGATCGAAGTTGGCGTGGTGGGCGATGACGACGGCATCCCCCAGAAAGGCGATGAGTTCCGGCAAGATACTGTCGATGGTGGGGGCGTCCCGGATATCCCCATCCACGATCCCGTGTATGGCCGAGGATGCGGGCGGAATCTCCCGTTCGGGGTTTACCAGGGTCACGAAGCGCCGGCCGCTGAAGGTCAGGCCCCGCAGCTCCACCAGGGCCACCGAGACGATTTCATCGCCCAGATAGGGATGAAGGCCGGTGGTCTCCAGATCCAGGGCCACGAACCGGCTTTCCGCGATGGGCCTCGCCTGGGTTCGCCGGGCGTCCACGGCGGAGCAGGCGTCGTGCAGTCGCCTGGCCGCCGGGTCGGCGAGGATCTTCTTTTTCTTTAATCGAATCGCCAAGCGGTGGCGCAAGGACGCGATGGATTCTTTCATGGTGCTTCCAACGGGCCATTAGCGCCCGGCTCGGCTCGGCTCGGGGGGCCCGCCACCACCTCTCCACCGCAGGCGGTTTGTAGTCGAGCATACGCACCAGCATCTCTTAAGGTGCGCCCAGGTGATGACCTCCAGGATCTCCTCCAGCGTCCCGTACCCGCCGGGCAGGGCGATGAACCCATCCGACAGATCGCACATCATCGCCTTGCGCTCGTGCATGGAGCCCACCACACGCAGCTCCGTCAACCCCTGGTGCGTTACCTGTCGACCGAATATCGTCGGGATCACCCCGATGGCGACGCCGCCGGCCTTTAGAACGGCATCGGCTACGACCCCCATCAATCCATTGCACCCACCGCCATAGACCAGCTCATAGCCCCGCTCGACCAATGCCTGTCCAAGCCGCGCCGCCATTGCCCGGTAGCGCGGATCATGACCGGGGCTCGATCCGCAGTTTACGCAGATACGTTTCACGGGAGGATATCCTTGTAGATCCCCCCATCCTTCATGATAAGCAAAAGCTGCGCCTCGTAATCGGACAATATCGTCACATCCTCCAGGGGATTGTCCTTCACCACCAAGATATCCGCCATGGCCCCTTCCCGGATCACCCCCAGGTCCCCGGGGCAGGGATAGAGCCGCCCGCTCATCCGGAGCGCCTGGCCGCCATTGGCGGTTGCCTGGCGAAGGATCTCCAGGGATGAAAAGAACCGGGACCGATACGTAAATTCCAGATGCTGCACCGCCATGTTGCCAATGCAATCCGTGCCGAAGAGGACCTTGGCGTCGTGCTTTTGGAACAGGGCGAATGTATTTTCCATGCCCTCCACCACGACCTTCAACTTGACCTTCTGGGCCGCATTCAATTCCTCCGACGGATGTAGATAGATCATCGTTTGGGGCGACCACCACACCCCGTGTTCCACGCCGAGTTTCACGGCCTCCTCGGTCATCAGGTTGGCGTGTTCCAAGGACATCACGCCGTTCCCGATGGCGCGGATGGCCGCCTCGGCGGTGTACACATGGGTCGCCACATAGGTATCCCAATCCCTTGCGGCCTGAACGGCGGCCCTCACCTCTTCCGGCGAGAACTGAATGGAATGGATCGGATCGGACAGGGAGGCGACCCCGCCGCTGGAGGCGATCTTGATCTGGGTCGCCCCCTGGCGCAGGCACTCCCGGGCCGCCCGCCGGACGGCGTCCGGTCCGTCCGCCAGCAGGGCCATGCCGTCGGAGACCACAATGAGATCGCCGGCGTGTTCGGACCGCTCCGGAGTCATATTTCCCGGACGGAAATCGAAGTGCCCCCCCGTCTGGGATATCAACGCCCCGGATGCAAAGATGCGCGGGGCCGGGATCAGCCCTTCCTCCGCCGCGCGCACCACCCCCCAATCGTTCCCCCCCACATCCCTCACGGTGGTCACGCCCTGCATCAATGTCATCTCCAGCGCCCGGGCGTATCGGAACACGCGATAATCCTTCGGCGAGGCGCTGTAAAACAGGGATATGGGCAAGGCGCCCGCCATATGGTAGTGGCTATTGATGAGCCCCGGCATCAAGACATGCCCCCGGCAATCGATCTCATGGAAACCGTCGGGGACCGGCGGGGTCTCGCACGTGATCCGTTTTATCCGGTTCCCCGCCACCAGGACGGTCATACCCACTTGAAGCGCCCCATGGACGCCGTCGAATAGTTTGGCGTTCCGGAATAGCGTTCCCGGTGGTTGGTTTTCTTGTGTTTCGTGCATGTCTTCTTCCTAATGTTTTCAAGGGCCTCAATACTCCCCCTGGAACCGGGGATGCACCCACAGGAACTCATTGCGTTTGTTGCGCACCCTGACCAGCCCGCCGAAACGGCAGCCGGGGTTCTGTTTCTTGAGGATAGCATGGAGCTCCCGCAGGATCGCGCCGTGTGCAAGGGTGGGGGCGGCGGCATCGGACCGTTCCGGGGCCGGGGCGTCGCCCCCCAGCCCGCCATCGACCTTCCGGTCATCGAAGCCCGGGTCCTTTAAGGCGTCCATGATGTCCTGGCTGGAATCCAATTGTGCTTGGATGGCCTCATAGGCGCCGTCCTCCGGCGTCAGTTCCAGACCCAAGGCCGCCACCGGCAGGGCCAGGCGCAGGGTGCCGCTCACCACCTTTAGAAACGGCGCGACCTTTCGAACCCAAGCGCGCTCCAGTTCGATGATGCAGACGCCTTTTGTGTCGTCTCCATACAGGACCGGCAGGGGCAGGCGCGAGTGCTCGCACCACAGGGTGAACCGGAACTTCTCCTTGATCCATCCCCTAGGGTCGAAGCGCCTGCGGTCCACGGGTTCCAGGCTGAAGAGGCGCGGGCCGTCCTTGGCCTCGTCGGTGAGGGCGTGCATGAGCCCGTCGTAGGCATCGTCCACGCGGCTCAGCAATTGCCTGTCATTGGCGTCCAGTTGCGCAAATCCCGCGCGCATCCGGGCATAGGTGATTACCTGAGCCCGTTCGAGATCGGCGATCTTTGCCAACAAGATATCCAACCCGATCTGTGTGGTTGCCACCGGGCGCACCGCCGGGGCATTGCGCAGCAGGGCATCGATATCCTGCCATTCATTGCAGACCGGGCAGGGATACTCCGGGCGTCTTTTGCGTTTGCTGTCGATGAGCTTCTCCACCTGGAAGAGACCGGTGCCGGGCGCGTCTTCCCCGCAAGGCGCGATACACGGCACCATCACCTCGCAGCGCAGGCCTTTCCAAACGCTTTTCTCCACCAGATATCTCACTTCCTCGGTCAGCATGGTCAGGAAGCGCTCCGGGTAGGCGGCGCGGACGGTGATGCGCACATCGTTGCCGATGTGTTCCAGCAAGGCGCGGCCATTGTAGCCGTCGTCCAGCACCAAGCTCCGCTGCCAGTGGACGCTATCGTGGAATCGCTCGCGTCCCAGGGAGAACCTGTGCAGGCGTACGATGAGCCGATAAAACAGGCCCTCGGCGGTGGCGGACTGGCCCCGGTCATCCACGATGCGGCAGATCTGCATCTGCTGCCCGTCACCCACCGCCGGGACGGGCGGCCAGGCCGCTGCCAAGGCCGCCTCCGGGCGGGTATCGGGGACCAGTCGGGCGACAAGGCTGGCGGGATCGGTGTCGTCCTGGGGGGAGAGGCCCGCCACCCGATAGGAAAGATCAAAGCGCTCCATGAGCCGCAGGAAGATCGGGTGGAGTTCTTCCGGGTAGCGGAATTCCTTCTCGCGCGACAAATCACCCCATAACCGGCTGAGCCGAGAGAAACGCACCAGACCGTTGGCATGGCACGTCTCCTGGTCATTCAGCACAAAACTGATGGCGGTGGCCAGCCAGTCGGGTTTGAGAACCACGGTATCCTGCAAGGCTGGATCGTGCTCGTAATGGATGAGATGGCCAAGCTGGTGGGAGAGTGTCACGAAGAGCCGCGCCTCGTCATCCTCCATGTTATGTTCTCGGCAAAGGGCGAACACCTTTTCCAAGGGCAGGTAGGACTCCTTGGTTTTTGCCAGCGCCGCGCGGACCGCCTGCCAGCGTTTCGGCACCTCGCGCCCCACCCCAGGGAGTTTGGCGGCAATTCGGGCGATGGCCGCTTTAAGTTCTTTAATGCCGCGCCGTTGGCCGTCCTGGTCGGGCTTGTTCTCCACGCGCAGGAAATCGATCACCGTGCCGGTACCAAAGATGTCCCAAATCTCCTGGCGATCGATATCGGCTCGGCACTGTTGGGGGTCGCCGTGGGTGGCCACCACCAGGATCTTGGCCGCCGGCTCCCGGTGTTTAATCAGCGAAATCCACTCCTTGACGAAATCGGCTTGCGGGCCTTCCCGTGGTTTCCAGACCACCAGATAGACGGCGGAAGCGCTGAAGAACAACTGATGGGTGTGACAATAAACCGTGTTGGCCACCAAAATCCCAGCCGTTTAGGGTGATTTCTGTGCCACTCTCGGGATCGACCACATTGATGGAGCGGATTTGGATGCCGTGGGTGGTGTCGTGCTCCCGCCAGCCTACGCCTTCCAGGGCATCCATGAGGCAGGTCTTGCCTACCTCGCCCTCGCCCACCAGGATGAGTTTTGCCTGGTTGAGAATAATTTGCTCGTCGGATTGGGCGCGCTTATATGTCTGAACAGCGTCGTGACCTTCTTCATGTGCCGCATAAAGTTCCAAGTTAAAGGGCTTGGTATACTCTTTCAACTTTTGCTGGATTCGCATTTCCGTTATTCGATGCATCGAGCCGTAAGTCATTGTATTCCTTTTTCAGTTATCAGCTTTTAATGGTCCGGCTCTGTCTCAGACCGATAGGTCATGGGTAAACTCCAGCCATTTTCTTACTGCAACTCTGTTAATTTAACCACTCCGCTAGCACTGTCGGTCGGTTATCTCCGAGGTACAAATGCCGCAACCGGATCAATTTGGACAAGAATGCCGGCAGCGTCGTTAGTTGGTTGTGCCGGAAGCTCAGCTCCTGCAACCGCGTCAGTTCTGCCAGGGACGGCGGCAGTTCGGTGAGCTTTTTATCCTCCTTGGCATCCCATCTTTGGCTCAGATCGAGCGCCCTCGCCCCCGAGTTCAGGGCCGCCCGGATTTTCTCTTCCGCTCTGTTATATGCCTCGTTTCTCACTGCCCACCCGCTCCACGTCATACCGTTCACGTATGGAAAACCCAAGTTTTTCCCATACGTGTAGACAAATAAAGACCTATCCGAAGGCGCGACGTTCGGATTGATGTCCGAATACCGGCCCGACACCAAGCATCCGCATCTCCGCCACCCGGCGTATTTTCCAAAGGCGCGCGCGCTTCGCGTGCGCGAATTTGTCATACCGGCCTTTCGGCCGGCGCGCCTAAAAGAGCCGCGCTTGGCGCGCGGCGGATTCGTTATGCCGCCCTGGAGAGCGGCGCTCCGGTTGCCTATGGAAGACACGCGATATCGAAGCGCCGCTGGGAGCGCCGCTCTCCAGGGCGGCATAAAAAACCACCGCTCGCAAGAGCGGATCCTGTATGAAAGAACGGGATATATCCCTCCCCCCACTGGAAAATACGCCCAATCCGCGCCGGGGGCGCCGGCATCCCCTCCGGTCCCCACTTCCCAGCGTATGAAAGTCTTCCGGAACAGCCCTGTCCCCGTGGGAACGGGAACGCACCCTCCACGATGGGGGCGGCGGCGCCCACCGACCCCGGGCGCGCGCCCGGGGCGATGGCCGATCCGGGTCATCGGCTGGCCGATCGGAACCCTATCCCGGCCGATCCGATGCCGCGCGAGCGCTTCCATACCCCGCGCGAGCCCATCCCGATCCTGTACGAGTGCTTTCCAATCATGGCAGAGTGCTTTGAGCCCATGTAAGAGTTCTTTCGAATAATGAAAGCGCGCTTTCGGATCCTGTAAGAGTCCTTTGAGCCCATGTAAGAGCTCTTCCGAAGAATGGAAGAGTGCTTCCCGGCCCTGTACGAGCGCCTCCGGGCCGCGCGCCCGGTCGTGTCGGGTTTGTTCGCGCCCTTCGGACTCCGGGAACCGCAATACCAACAGCGCCGTGATCGATGCCCGATCTCATTCGGGTTCACAGCCGATCCCGGCGACGCCTCTGTTATAGGCCTCGTTTCTCACCACATCCGCTCCACGCCATATTGTTCGAACACAGCATCGACAATAAAGATGGGTATCGAGCAACAAGGTCATGGCATGTATTCCCCGAAATCCTTCAGGTGCTCGTCATCCTTGCAACGTATCTTCAATATTCCCTTGGCGCTGCCCGGTTGGCGTTGGGGGCAGGGTCGGGTTTGTTCGCGCCCTTCGGGGTCCGGGGGCCGCGATTCCAACAGCGCTGTCTTGCCATGGACCGCCCGGTATTGCGCCGGTAACGGGATGTCTCCATTGGCGCCGATGGTGGTCTTTAGTTCCATGGTGTGCATGCTTGTTCCTTAGGATGATTTTGCGCCGCAGTCCGAAAACCGCGTTTCCCGACAGGCCGCTACTTGAGAATGTCACGAATTTTGTCAGGATCACGGCGGAGATCGAGGACTCTCCAAACCACGATCAGGTCTTCATCGAGGGTATAGTAGACGGCATGGGGGAATCGCCTGGAGAGGAGGCGGTGATAACCAAAAACCTTTGGATGGATACCCGCATAGAGCACAAGGGAATCGATATCGGAAAACAGTGAGTCGAGAAAATATTCTCCAACCCTATCGCCTTGCCTTCCGTAAAAGCGCCTGCCGGATTTCAGGTCTTCCACAGCCGACGAAAGGATTTTCAGTTTCATTTAGAACCGATTTCCAAGACCCTTCTCCAAGACCTTTTTCTAAGACCCTCTTCTAAGACTCTGTTTTGCCGCTTCCCAATCCTCGACGCCTTCCTCGCCGGCAATCACCCTGGCTTTGGTTTCCTCGAGGACCTCGTTGTGCCATGCCGGAGAATTTATCTCGGTATCGTCTTCCGATGAATCGACCCACAAGGTCTCCATTGCCCGTGGCTTTTCGTCACGGGACATCTGTGCTATCTGAATGGAATTTATCATGGTCATTTGAATGTATACTTTTATACTTTTAACGGCTGTATTTTGAATTTCCGGCGCAACAGGCGCCGATGGTGTTCAAGTCCGTAACATCTTCAAAGGTAAGCGTGATTTCTAATGCCATCTGGCGTTTTGGCTATTTTCGGAATTAAACAAATGGCCCGTGCGAAGTATAAATGTGTTATAGACACCGATACTATCGGCGCTTGTTCTAAGGAAAGTTCAAAATCCTGACGTTAAAAGTATATATGCCTCGTTTCTCACCACATCCGCTCCACGCCATATTGTTCGAACACAGCATCGACACCGACGACCGGGATCCCCTCCACCAGGGCCTGGGCAATCATCAACCGATCAAACGGGTCACGGTGGTGGAATGGCAAGGTGATGACGCGATCCACATGGGAGATTTCCATGGGCAACAGATCGAACTGATTTGCGCCCAACTGTTCCTTCATAAAATCCGCGAAAGGTTCGGGAAGCCGGTATTTGCCGAGACTGATCTTGATGGCGATCTCCCACAGACTGGCCGGGCTGGCCAGTACCTCGTTCGAGATCATCCGCCGCGCGGTTGGCGATAACCTGGGATCATCCAACAAGAACCACAATAAAGCATGGGTATCGAGCAACAAGGTCATGGCATGTATTCCTCGAAATCCTTCAGGTGCTCGTCATCCTCGCAAAGTATCTTCAATATTCCCTTGGCGCTGCCCGGTTGGCGTTGGGGGCGGGGTTGGGTTTGTTCGCGCCCTTCGGACTCCGGGGGCCGCGATTCCAACAGGGCTGTCTTGCCATGGACCGCCCGGTATTGCGCCGGTAACGGGATGTCTCCATTGGCGCCGATGGTGGTCTTTAGTTCTATGGTGTGCATGGCCGCTCCTTATGATGTCGCTACTTTGTTTATTTCCCGCTCACCCGCGCAGACGCCCGCTATCCGCCAAGGGGTTCAACCACGGTATATCTCGCGTCGATGCCCGACGCGCAAAACCACAATGGCATCATCCTCGATGTCGGATATAAATCCGAATGCTGCGCGTTGGGATTTATGTCTTTACTTATTTTTCCGATACGTGAACATAATGCGGTAATCACCCATCCGAGAGAAGACATGAGTCGGGTGATATTCCGTAATGGTTTGAAGGATTTCCATTATGGCATAACCTGCCCGGAACGCGGTCCGCAAATTCGCCACATGGCCAAATACCCATGAAAATCGAAGCCATTACCGTCAAGAACTCAATCGGCCAACTCAGGCGATTCAAGGCCGCCAGCGCCTTCCGTCAACTGTTGGAAGGCTGGCATGTTTCCGATTTCCACATGGGCGCGGCGCGGGGGGAGAAAGAGGCCGGTTACGCCGAACACCTCTCGGTATCCGGGGACAACCTGGCCCTGGTTGCCCAATTCCTGTACGAGGAGCACAAGGCGGTCTTCGATCGCGTGCTCCAACGCATGAAGGAGCGGGTCCCCGGCGTCGAAGATATCACGGCGGAACAAATGATAAACGGTCGCATCGTGCTGCGTTTCCGGGACGGGGCCTTCGAGGAGCCCTTTATCGACAGATACGTCTCCGATGGCACCATCGAGATGTTCGCCTATCTGTTGCTCTTGAACGACCCCACGCCGCACCCGCTGCTGTGTGTCGAAGAGCCGGAAAATCAGCTCTATCCCCTGCTGATGGCCGAGCTTGCCGAGGAATTCCTGCAATACAGTGATCGGGGAAGGGACCGCGGCGGAGAGGTCTTCGTTTCCACCCACTCCCCGGATTTCCTGAACGAGATCCCTCTGGAGAGCATCTATTGGCTGGAGAAGGTGAATGGGGTCACCCGAATACACCGCGCCCGGGATGATGAACTGCTCGTCGGCCTCGTTGCCGAAGGCGACAGGCCCGGTTATTTGTGGTGCCAGTGCTTAATTGGTGGGATAGCCCCGCGATGATCGTCTTCCTGGTGGAAGAGAAATCCATGTGCGCGGGGCTTGGGCAATTGGTTCCGAGGATAGGGCCCGTGGGATTGCGGCCCGAATGAATATCGAGGGGAATCGCTCCCGCGGCTTCAATACATTCGTTGAACAAGCAGGATATCCGGAGTATTCATCGTATTCGTGAACATCTCAAAACCACGCTTACGGCCCAAACAAACCAAATCAAGAGGACTGTTGCTCGAACATGGAATCGCCATTCCCAAAGGAAAACGTCACCTGATGAAGTAGAAAAGCTGGCTTAATCCGGTATCCTAATTTATCTCACGGAAGCGAGGGGCTATTCGGGAGCCGGGGCAGTCACATCCTCACGGAATGCGAACCGAACTTCTCCGGGTTCGCGAGAAGGGGGGTGGTAGGCAGATTTCCCGCTTATAAACCTGCGACTTCCTCCACCGTCAACCGGGTATATTTCACGATCTTTTCCACGGGTTCCCCGGCCTGTTTCATGATGCGGGCGGTTGCTATTTTTCCTTCTTCCCGTCCCTCTTCCCGTCCCTCTTCCCGTCCCTCTTTTCTGCCTTCTTCCCTTCCTTTCTTTTCCCCTTCCATGTGTCCATCGAAGAATCTGGACCGATCCATGCTGATCCGGTAGCGCACCTCCTCGATGTGCCACTCGTAGGCGAGCCTTTCCTTTTCCGAGAGGTTCATGATATCCAGGACCTCCCTGGCCTTTTTCAAACCCCTGGCGTGAAATTCTTCCTTGATCTCCTCGTTCTTCAGGAAATAGATCCACTCGTCCAGGGGGTCCCGGGCGATGTCATCGAACCGGTCGATCTTGAGGAGGTAATACTCCGGGTACAGTTCGTGGGGATATCGCTTTCCGAAGAATTGCTGCTGTTTCTCGTTCAGCAGAAGCTCATCGTGGTAATGGGTTCCCAGGAAACGGGTGCCGCCATGGTAGATATAGTCCTGTCCATGACCCAGGTCGAAGTACAGGATGTTGACCGAGATGACCTTGATGACGTTTTCATACAGTTCCGATTTGGCCATGTGCTCCACGATGGCCTTGGACGTGGCGAAGAGGATCCGTTGCAGAAAATCGAACTCACGCTCGTACTGCACCTCGATCAGGATGATCTCGCCTTTGCCATTTCGCACCTTCATGTCCACCCGGTTGGATTTGTCCCGGGCATGGTCCCGGTTGCTCTCCCCCTCCAGTATCTCCAGGATCCGGATGTCTTCCTTGAGCAATTCCGACAGGAATCCCTCCAGGACCTCATAGTTGGCCTTGCTGCGCAGCAGGCGCTTGAGCGCCCAATCGAAACTGATGAGTCTTCTTTTGTTCATCGACTGAAGGTTTTCCGATCAACAGACCGAATGGAAATCATGCGTCCAAGCCCTCTACTTCCTCCACCGTCAACCGGGTATATTTCACGATCTTTTCCACGGGTTCCCCGG
>CAZQHJ010000002.1:0-5419 GCA_964593225.1 uncultured Thiotrichales bacterium | reverse complement strand
GCAGCAGGCGCTTGAGCGCCCAATCGAAACTGATGAGTCTTCTTTTGTTCATCGAGTCCGGTGGAAAGGGGGTCGGGGATTACAATAACCCCAATTCCAGCTTCACCTCATCGCTCATGCAATCCTGGCTCCACGGGGGGTCCCAGACCAGACTGACACGCGCATCCAGCACCTCTGGAACGCTCCGCACCGCCGCCTCCACCTGGCCGGGAAAGGTGCCCGCCACCGGGCAGCCCGGCGCGGTCAGGGTCATGTCGATATACACCATGCCTTTCGAGCTCACATCGACCCGGTATATCAGGCCAAGGTCATAGATGTTGACTGGGATTTCCGGGTCGTAGACCTGGCGCAGGGTCTCGATCACCTTTTCCTTGAGGGTTTCGCGGAATTCTTCTTTCTTTTTGCGTTCCGTTCGACTGTCCATGGCGTCCATAAGGTTTGTAACAGGCTAAAAGATAGTGGGGTTGAAAAAATTGCACACGGAATCTATCAATCATCGACTGTCCGTTTCAAACCGACGAACTTGTGGTCCAGGGCCCCGGCCAATACGCTGTCCGTGAGTTTGGTCCTGACCGCCGCGATGGGCGCGCGATGGACGATCTCGCTGGCAAAGCCATAGGTCAGCAGGTTCTCGGCCTCCTCGGCCGCAATACCGCGAGAACGAAGGTAGAAAACCATATTCTCATCGATTTGTCCCACGGTGGCCCCGTGGGCGCACTGCACGTCATCGGCGCAGATATCCAGTTGCGGCTTGGTGTCCATCCGGGCGTCCCGGGACAGCAACAGGTTTTCGTTGCGTTGCTTTGCGTTGGTGTGTTGGGCGTCGGGATAGACGTAGACCTTGCCGTTGAAGACGCCGTGGGACCTGCCGGCCAGGATGCCCTTGTAGTGCTGAGTGCTCGTGCCGTGGGGGTGGATGTGGTCGACGAAGGTGTAGTGGTCCACATGTTGACGCCCATCCGCCACGTAAAGGCCATCCAGCGTACACTCGCAGCCTTCCCTATCCAGGGTGGATTCGACGTCATTGCGGGCGATGAGGGCGCCTGCGGAAACGGAATGGGAGACGAAGCGGCTGTCCCTGTCCTGATGGGCCGCCAGTAGCGCCACATGCAAGGCCGCCCGGGCCGATTCGGTCTGCAATTTGCAATGGTTGACCCTGGCGCCTGGCCCCAGGGCGACCTCGGTCACGGCGTTGGTGAAATGGGGCGTATCGCCGGTCTCGCCAATGGAGGCAAAACTCTCCACCACATCCACGGCGCTATTTTCTTCCGCCACGACCAGAATACGGGGAAGGCTCATGATGGCGTCGTTCCGGAAAACGGATAGGAAGATCAGGTGGACGGGGGCCTCGACTGTCTTGCCGGGGGGCAGATAAATAAACGCGCCATCGGCGAAGAAGGCGGTATTCAACAGGGCAAAGCCGGAGTAAGGGATCCGAACATAACGATCCAGATGATACTTCAGCGCCTTGGCGGCCGGCGCTTCCGCCGGGATTGTCAGGCCCTCGGTCAGCGGCCCGGCAATAACGCCGTCCGGCAGCTTCCCGAGACGGGAGAGTTGTGGGACACAATACCCGTTCAGGAACACGAGGCGATGCGTATCGGGTTCCGAGAGATAGAGCGCTTCCAGGGTCTCCCTATCGGGTTCGGGAAAGGCGGGTTCGACTCGGGAGGCTTCGCGGTCCGGAAAGCGATACAGAGGCTCGGTGAGGGTATCCACGGGGACATGTTGCCACTTCTCCCACTTGGAAGGGGAAGGGAATCCAGCCAAGCGAAAGGCGTCGAAGGCATAACGCCGCCGATCCCGCATCCAAGGGATTCGGGCGCCCGGTAAATGGGGCTCCCAAAACGAAAAGGCCGCCCCGTAGTGATCCATGGCGTGTTCGGTCGCGTAACCGAGAAGGCTATTCATGGGCGTGGCGCTCATGACGTTGGCGCCTTTTGGGCGTCTTCGGTGATCGTGCCGTAGCCGTGTTCCTCCAGGTGCAGGGCCAGTTCCTTGTCCCCGGACTTGACGATGCGGCCCTGGGCCAGCACGTGGATGAAATCCGGTACAATGTAGTCCAGCAGGCGCTGGTAATGGGTCACGAGCACCATGGCCCGCGCCGGGCCGCGCAGTGAGTTGACGCCTTCGGAGACGATCCTGAGGGCGTCGATATCGAGCCCGGAATCGGTCTCGTCCAGGACGGCCAGTTTCGGCTCCAGCATGGCCATCTGGAAGATCTCGTTGCGTTTTTTCTCCCCACCGGAGAATCCCTCGTTCACCGAGCGTTTCAGCAATGCCGGGTCGAGCTTCACGAGTTTGGCCTTCTCCCGGGCCAGTTTCATGAACGCCATGGCGTCCAGCTCATCCTTCCCCTGCTCCTTGCGGATGGCGTTGATGGCCGCCTTCAGAAAGTAGCTGTTATTGACGCCCGGGATCTCCACGGGATATTGGAAGGCCAGGAAAAGCCCCTTCCGGGCCCGCATCTCTGGGGCAAGCCCCAGGAGGTCCTGCCCTTCGTAGAGCATTTCTCCCCCGGTCACCTCATAGCCGCCCCTGCCGGCCAGGACATGGGCGAGGGTACTCTTGCCCGATCCGTTGGGGCCCATGATGGCGTGGACCTCGCCGGGGTTTACGGCCAGATCGATCCCCTTGAGGATCGCCTTGCCGTCCACGTGTACTTGTAGGTTTTTGATTTGTAGCATTGGGTTTTCCGGTAAAGAATTCAACGATGAGTCCCCGGGACTCAACGGAAAGTGCCAATCACTCAATGGAGAGTCATCAGGACTCGATGATGAGTGTTGAAGGCTCGCCGATGAGTGATCGGGACTCGACGGAGAGTGTTAATCATTCGATGATGAGTCTCCGGAACTCAACGACGAGTGCCGAACACCTGACCATGAGTCCTCGGGGCTCGGTGATGAGTGTTCGACACTCATGGATGAAGCTCGGAGCCTCATCGCCGAGGCTCGGAGCCTCATCACCGGAGTTCGGAACCTCGCCGTCGAGTCTCCGAGCTTCATCATCAAGGATTCGAACATCATGGTGGACTGATAATTTTTCGGTGATTACCGCGGATAGTCATCGAAAAACTATTTTGGCAGTACGCTTCGCGCCAACTCGTCCATCCCAAAACGGGCACCATCGGCTTTCCCCTTTGCGAAGACGCTGGTGAAAATCACATGGAATCGGTTGGTCTCCGACCCCAGATATTCGATGATATCCTGGAAGTAGGCCTTGATTCGATCTTCCTTTTCCACCATCGCCTTTCCTTTGGGATCGATGGTGATCGGCCTATTATAGTTTTTCGATTCATTCGCGGGGCTATCCGCAGGATTCTCCGTATCCGAATCCCCCGAGCCCAACAATAGGTCCGCCTTCGTGAAGGCGATCACGACGGGATTGTCCCGCAGTCTCCTCGCCCCATCGTAGTGATGTTCCTTGAGCTTTGCCATGCCGCCCGGAAGGCCTTTTCCAGGGTGGATTTATACTCCATGGCGTCAACGCTTCCCAGGTCGGACAAATATTCCAGATCTATCACGAAGATGAAGACATCGGCATTGAGCGCCCACTGGAAATATTTCGTCTCATGCAGCCAGGCCACGTCTTTATTGGACAGGTTCTCGCTGTCCTCGCCCGGAAAGTCGCCGATCTCGATTTTGTACCTTCTTGAGAGAAAGGTCCTCCCTGTCAGCATCTCGACCCGATAGTTAAAGATGTCCTGATCCGTCGTGGCGCCGAGTTCCTGGCCGGTTTCCAGACGCGCGATGTCTTCATTGACGCGCCGGATGGTCTCTTCGCCCCGGGGGATGATGTTTACGCCGCGCAGTATCCTTTGGGCAAAGATCTCCGCAAAGAGCGAAGTAATCAGAGTGGTTTTCCCGGAGCGGGGGTAGCCGATGAAGGAGACCATATGGGAGATGGGAAGTTTTTTCGCGCCCATATGTAAGGCAAAACCCAATGTAAGGGCAAACAATAATGTTATTAGCGCACCCATCCAATAAATCGGATTATGGTAACCCAGGGTGCCCAGACTCATAAGTACTGCCACAACGATTCCAACTACACTTGCTGTCGCTGCTATCCAGTTAGGGTCTAATTTTCTTAAAAGCATTATCATAACGCTGCCCTCAACCTGAATGTTCTCTGGGCTACCAGCGATAAAGACACCGGTAAGATTGCGCCGATTAGAATGACTTTATCAAGGATGTGTTTTATCTGTGCAATTCTATCGGAGTTTAATTCCTCCATTAGTGCCGACGAGAAAACGACCATACCGAAAAAGGCAAAGCAAAAAATAGCCAACCAGGAAAACGTATGGATGAGCCCAACCGTGTTACCGGTTTCATCTTTGCTACGGATGATCCGTTTGTAACCCATCAGGCTCTGATTGACAAAAAGACACAGTATCCCCACAGACATCGCCAGGGTCGAACTCCTGAATGTGGTCCAGCCGATATCACCGAAAACGATGATTCGGATGATGCCTTCCAGGAGAAACGGGACGAGCGGAAAGGTCACGTGGACCATGAACCAGGCAAATGAGGACAGACGGTTGTGGGCTGGCATGGATGTCGATAATTCGAAAATCCCGGACAATCACACGGCGCCAATCAAACTCTCCAACGGAATTTGTAGATTTTTGTGGAGGCTTTTTATCATCTCCAATGAAAGGGTCCTATGCCTGTCCAGGATCTCGGTTACCCGATCGATACCGCCGAGGTAAGGCGCCAAATCTTTTCTGCTCAAACCCATTTGCTCCATGCTGAATTTTATCGCTTCCACGGGATCCGGTGGTGAAATCGGGTAATGCTTCGATTCATAGTCGTCTGCCAAAACGAGTAGAATATCGAGCCTGTCTCCTTGTTCCGTTCCTTCCTCGGCGCCCCACAAATCTTCGATATTTCTCAGCGCTTTTTCGTAATCCGATTCGGTTTTGATTGGGGAAATATCCATTTTATATCACCTCCGCATCTATCTTGTCATATTGCTTGTGCGTGCCAATGAACTTTATAAAACAAGCCTGTCGCTTGAAGTCAATCGACGTAATCAAGCGATATTTATTCCCTGCGATATTAAAAACGACTCTATTGTTCTTCAAAATACTGGCTGAGCGGAATTTTCTCTTCATCCGTTGCGGATTTTCCCAGCTTCCTTTCAAAATCTGCGAATGCCACGCCTCCAAACTCCCTTTGGAATCTTTGTACTGTGAACTCGATTCCCAAAACTCCCGTAGTGTTCTTTTGGCGATGACTCTCATAAATTTTGCTTCGCAAAATTACTAGTGGTTCGTCAATCTGATAATTTAGGATACTGGAGTTTGTTTACATGCCGAAGTAGAAAAGCTGGCTTAATCCGGCATCCTAATTTATCTCATGGACAGACCACTAGTACCTCATTCCACAAACATTTCCATGTTCAATAATTTATCATAAAG
>CAZQHJ010000001.1:0-68948 GCA_964593225.1 uncultured Thiotrichales bacterium | reverse complement strand
ATGGCACCCATGAGCGTCGTGGACAGCTTCCGAACAAGGTTTCCATCGAGGAACGTCCCGCAATTGTGGAGCGGCGTGAACGCCTCGGAGATTGGGAACCGGACACCATCATTGGCAAAGGTCACAAGCAGGCTATCGTTTCTCTTACTGAACGTAAATCGCGTCTATCACTGATCTCCAAGCTGAAAACAAAGGGAGCCGATGTAAGTCGAAGAGGCAGTCCTGGCTCTGCTCGAACCCCTGACCGAACAAGTACATACTATCACTTCCGATAATGGCAAAGAGTTTGCTCGTCACGAAGGCATCGCCAAAACCTTGAACGCAGACTTCTACTTCGCTCACCCCCATGCCTCATGGGAGCGGTTGCACTTGCGACTTGAATTCGCGTAGAGAATTAAGGAAATAGGAAGCGGGAAGCAGGGATAATCATTAGGTCCGAGCCATGGCCTCGCCAAGCTGTGTTGATATCATCGATATTAATTTGTTTATTTCCCGCTCGGCTTTACAAATTTTAAGAGCGCTTTACCAATACACAATCATGCTTCCTTGGTCTGAGGCGAAGCCTCGCTAGTGATTTATAGATATATTCCGCAAATCGGTGATCTCCAAGAGCCGCAAAAACTCTCTCATGAATGTCAACGGGGGCTGTTGCTACCAAAAGGGAAACCCCAGCAAATCGCCCACCATGGGCATGTTCCCGAATCCCGGAACCGTGGACATACTCCCGAATCCCGGATACCACGATTCGCCATGTCCCCAGCCGTAATGCCCATAGCCGTATTCCGGACCATAGGCCGCTCCGTACTCCCACATGCCGGGATAGGAGGGCGTCTGATATTGGTGGAGGTATCCGGGGTATTCGAAATGTCCGGGTTGCGAGGGATTGGGGGACAAGCCACTGTGGGCATTAGCAACGGGATTCGGTGGCTGTTTCGTCTGGGGCTGGTCGTTTCCTTGCCTTCCCCATGGTCTGTCCTCTCCGTACATACTTTGGCTGTACTCCCAATACTTTCGATCTTGGGAGGGATCGATATCCGGTGTGTACCTTCCGGAAGCGGGCGGGGAATTTTCTCGAGGATTTCGAGCCCAAGGGTCCTTGGCCCACGGATCCTGTTCCCCTGACGAGGTGCCGGCACTGGAATAATCTCTCGGCGGTTCGGGTCTTGGTGATTGGAACCCGCCATACCGACGAGTACCACCATAGCTATCGACAGACCTGTCGGATTGATTACCCTGGGACCGGGCTGTGCTTCCCGACCATCCATCATCCCAACGGCTGGAGGCAGACCGAGGGTCCACCCATTGATTAGGTTCCTGCCAATCTTTCAGCTTCGCCCACGAATCCTGTTGTTCGCCGGAAGAAACCTGTCTCTCCCGCCGGGGAGACTCCCAGGATTCCGGCGTTTCCTGCCCCCTTTCCGGGCGCTGCCGAGTACGAACCGGCGAGTCCTGGTACCAACCATCGGATTGCCGGAAATCGCTCACGTAGCGCGTTCGATCCGATGGCCCATCACGTTCGAAGGATTTATTTGCCCACTGGCTATAATCACTATCGACCCCCGATTGCCCTGTCCCCGACGGCCCTCTGGACCAAGGTTTCGTGTCTCTGGCCCAGCGAGTCGCATAGTCGCTGGACGGTTTGCCCCAGGACTGGGCCTGCCGATTACCTGTATAGTCGGACGCTTCGCTGTATTCACTATGGCTACCCAATAGTGCAACAGCCAACCCCATTGCCGCACCTATTAATTTTTTAGCGCCGGAATCTTGAACAAAACGACCTGGAAATTCTCCTGGATCTTTTTGGTTCCGGTTGTGTCGGGCTGGGGATAAGCGCTTGCCCTCCCCCCGCACGGCTTTTCCGCCCGGTTTGCCGATTCCGGAAAGAACTTGTTTTTCGATAGGATTCCTCAAGGGCCGTAACAAACCGAAAATAATGGAAATATCTTTATTTTTTCTCACTTTCGTCCTCCCCCGTTCCATTACTCCAATTCTCAACGGAAAAACTGTCAATACTCCGTTTGACACGAATGCCTCTGCGCTTTTTGGAGCTGGTCTTGACATTGGCCTTGAGTACTTCCTGCTGTTCGTTATTCTGTTTATCGCCCTGTCGTGAAGACGCATCCTCTTCCGTTGAGGTTTCCTTTTCAGTCGCGATGGCCGTTTCGGGCTCCGGTGGTCGGGCCTTTTCCTTAGGCGCCATTTCTTGGGGTATCGCCTCTTCAGCCGCCTTATCCCGCAGGCTGCCTGCCACGCCCGCCGGTTGCCCCGCCACCTGTTTGCCCTCTTGGGCGGTGTCGGTGATGGCTTGGGCAGCATTGGTTTGTTTGCCCGCTTGCCTTGGCTGGATGGATATTGGGCGTTTCTTACGAGGAGAACGTTTTGTTTTCCGCGGGTTTTTATCCGCATCGGTACCCGTTGCGGCAGCGACTTCATCAATAACAACACCAACGGACGTATCCACCACGATTTCCGGTGCATCCGTCTCGGCACTTTTAGCTGTCGACGACTCGGGCTTCGCAATCGGGGGAGCTCCGGTCTGGCGTACCTGGGGCTCGATCCCGCCTGAAGATTTCTCAGGGGTATCCCCTTCGGAAGAGGCGGATTCCCCATATGACGGCGTCGGGGATTGGGATAAGGTGGATTCCGATGCCGGATGTTGTTCCGGCTCCTGGATAGGCCTCTGACTAGACCCCTGGGTAGATGATTCAGCGGTGAGTGGCTCGACCGTGGGCGATTGGGCAGGTGCGGATTCAGCAGCAGGTGCCGGTGGTGATCCGGGGACCGGAGCTTTATCGGCAGAGGTGACCGTCTTGCGACCGGGTTGGATGGACAATTTACCAAGTCCCCATTTCAGACCCATCGTAACCATCATCACGATAGCCCTGATGAGATAAAACACCATGGTTAGCGCACCGATAATCTTTGTCCATGCCACCATGGTCCAGGGAAGTTGTGTCTCCGATGTCCGTGGGTCGGACAGTGGAGGCTCCGCCGGGTCCGGCGTTATGGTGGCTTCCGCATCTTCATTGGCGCCATATTCATTGCCCCCATACTTAGCGGCAACCTCGCGCAGCGACCCGCTCGCCTCGATACAACCGAGCGGTATGACCACCAAAGTCAGCAAGGTAGAGATCAAAACCCCCGCCGCCAGGGAGATGGCCATGCCCTGGAAGATGGGATCGAACAAGATAACCCCGGCCCCGAATACCAGCGCGAAGGCGGTAATCAGAATGGGCCGGGTTCGGGTCTTGCAGGCCAGAATAACCGCCTCCCGGACAGGCGTTCCACGGCTGACCTCATGGGCGGAAAAATCCACCAACAAAATAGAGTTACGCACGATAATACCGGCAAGCGCGATCCAGCCAATCATGGAAGTGGCCGTAAATTCGGCATTCATCAGGAAATGGGCGGGAATAATGCCCAGTAGCGTCAAGGGAATGGGCGCCATGATGAGCGCCGGGATACGGAAATTGCCGAATTCCCACACCACGAGGATGTAGATCAGGACCAGGGCGGCCATGAAGGCGAGCCCCATATCGCGGAAGGTCTCGTAGGTCACCGTCCACTCCCCGGTCCATTCGAAACCGGATCTGCCATCGTTTGGCGGTGGCCCCATGTAATGGTAGTCCATTTTCACGCCATCGGGCGTGACATAGTCCTCGAGCTGTTCCTGGACTTGGAGCATACCGTAGATGGGTGCGGCCAGTCTGCCGGTGGTTTCGGCAACCACGTATTCGATGGGACGCAGATCCTTGTGATAGATAATGGGGTCCTGGGCAACACGGCGGAAGCGTCCGACTTCGGCCAACGGAACCGTTCTGCCGTCTTCCGTGGGAATGGGAAGATTCAACAATCGGGTGGGATCGGAACGCAAGGAGAGCGGGACCTGAATCACGATATTGGTCGGTTCCAGGACATTCTTATCCTTGATATCGCCCAGCTGGTAATTTCCCATGGCCATATCGATGCTGCGATTGATGGTATCCACGGAAATGCGGCGGCGCGCCGCCTTGTCCCGATCCACATCGAAATGCCAATAGAAATAGGGCGCCTGCATGTAGTTATCCACATCGGTCAGGCTTTCCGCCTGACCGAAGACCTTCGTCATGTGCCGGGCCACGCGCCGACGCGTTTCGTTATCGGAACCATAAACTTCCGCCACCACCGATTGCAGGACCGGTGGCCCCGGTGGCATCTCCACCACGGCAATGCGGGCGTTATGGGCCTCGGCAATGGGCATCAACAACTCCCGGGCCTGAAGGGCAATTTCGTGGCTGGAGCGCGCCCGGTCGTTTTTATGGAGGAGTTGGACCTGCAATTCCCCCTGCCAGGGTTCCTGACGCAGGTAATAGTGGCGCACCATGCCGTTGAAATCGAAGGGACGCGGGCAACCGGCATAGGTCTGCACGGCGGTGACTTCCGGGATGTTGTTGCGTACGGTCTCGGCAAACAGCCGCGTCAGATTCGCCGTGTTGGGCAGCGCGCTCCCTTCCGGGAGGTCCACGGTCACACTGAATTCGGGTTTGTTATCCAGGGGCAACATCTTGACCCGAACGTGGGTGGTATAGAACATGGCGCAGGCGCCGGCAAACAGACCCCACATACCCAACCGGAAAGCAAGGCGTTTGCCCCGGCTATCGATGAGGGGTATCAACAAGCCACGGTAAAAGCCTTCCAGGCGCTCGCTGCCCTTGTGTTCGCGTTCATGGGCGCGGGTCAGATATCCCATGGTGGGCTTGAGCCTCGCCGCCCACCACGGGGTAAAGGCGAAGGCCGCGATTAGGGAAAACAACATGGCAACCGAACCGAGGGCCGGGATGGGTTCCATGTAAGGCCCCATCATGCCCCGCACGAATCCCATGGGCAAAAGGGCCGCAATGACGGTGAAGGTGGCGAGGATGGTGGGGTTGCCGACTTCCCGAACCGCATCGATGGCGGTTTTGAGATCCGTCTTGCCTTCTTCCAGCCAGCGCCGGTAGATATTCTCCACCACTACAATGGCGTCGTCCACCAGGATACCGATGGAGAAGATGAGGGCGAACAAGCTCACCCTGTCGATGGTGTACCCCAGAACCCAGGCTGAAAATACGGTGATAAGGATGACGACCGGAATGACAACGAGGACGACAATGGCCGGACGGAAGGCGCGGAAGGCGAGCAGAACCAATAAAAAGACCAGACCGGTGGCAATGAAGAGCTTGATAATAAGCTCCCAAACCTTATCGTTGGCGGTTTGCCCGTAGTTGCGGGTAGTTGCCACCTGGACATCGGGCGGGATCAAACGACCCTTGAGGTTCTCTACGTGGAGCAGAATATTTTGCGCGACGGCAACGCCATTGGCGCCTTCCTTCTTGGCGATGGCAATGGTCACGGCGGATTCGCCGTCCGCAGAAAGGTCGGTCATGGCGGGGTCGGTTTTTGCCGCGGGGCCCGTGTAATAGGTGACGATCTGGTTGGCGTCTTCCCGCGCCCGGAATACCCGCGCCACATCCCGCACATAGATCGGGACATCGCCACGGCTACCGATCTCCAGACGTTCTATCTCCCAGGCGTTGGTAAAGAATGCGCCCGAGGTAATGCTGCTATGGATGCCACCGCCTTCCACGAAACCGGAGTCGGTCTCTACGTTCGCCCCCCGAATGCGATTTGCCAGATGATCGAGACCGATCCCGAATCCGGCCAGTCGCTCGGGGTAGGCCTCCACGCGGATCTGCTCCCTGCGTCCACCGACCACAAAACCGGTACCGGTATCGGGTATCTCCTTTAGGGACTGCAATACCTCCAGGGCCAGCGCCCGCAGTTCACCGTCATTCCTCTCCCTGGACCAAAGCGTTAGCGTGACCACCGGGACATCATCGATACCCTTGGGCTGCACCAGCGGTGGCGACACACCCGGCGGGATCTTGTCCATGTTGGACTGGATCTTGTCATGGACCTTGACGATGGAGGGCCCGAGTTCCTGACCGACATCGAATTCCACGGTGACCATGCCGCGGCCCCGGGAACTGGCCGCATACACGTGCTTGACACCGGGGATCTCGCTCATGATGCGCTGTAGGGGATCCATGGCGAGACGCGCCACCTGCTGGGAAGAGGCCCCCGGATAAGCCACCAGGATATCCACCATGGGGACCGAGATTTGGGGGTCTTCCTGACGTGGCGTCATGATGAGGCCAAGGATGCCCATCAGGAGCATAGCAAGGAACAAAAGGGGCGAGAGAGGGGAATCGATGAATGCCCGGGTCATGCGCCCGGCAAGCCCAAGCTCTTCCCGGTCAGGACCCGTTTGTGTCGGTGAATCGGTTTGGGGTGTTCTGTGGTCGGTCATGTTAGATAATTTTGCTCCGCAAAATTATATGGCCCCGCAAAGCGGGGCCAACAGTTCGGGCGGACTACCGTCGCTCGCGGGATCTTCAGACACGCTTTCGAGGCTTGTAACCGGCTAAAAATAGGGGACTTATATACTTAACGCGCCACGACACGGCAAAACCGCAATCAAATCCACAAAGGCCTATTTCTTTCTCTGTGTTCCTCTGTGATCTCCGTGGTTATTTTTTAAAGATTCTTCCTACCACGGAGGGCGCGGAGATCACAGAGATCGTAGTACGCGGCCGCGCCATCCCATCGATATTCCCTGTGGTGGCATCAAGTATGTAATTCCCAAAAATAGTGGGTTCGAAGAGGTCCCACCGAAACAAGGCATCAATAATATCCGGTCTTCCCGTGAGAAGGGAGATGAATACAGTCACCGGCTCGAAGACCGGACAGAACGCTGATGTAGTCCGCGCCCACGTACTCGCCCAGGCGTATCAATTGCAGCTCTCCCGCGCCCTCGTCCGTTTTTCCCGCCTCGGCGCCACCGGATACCATTCGAACCATCGGCCGATCACCCTGCTGAATGACGGCAACCGTCGGAATAACCAACACCTCACGCACCGGGGCATTCGAATCGGGGACCATGACTTCGGCGTACATACCGGGCGCTGCGGGGGCCTTCGGATGCAGATCGAATTTAACCTTCACCGTATGGCGCTGGCGATCGGCCATGGGGAAGATCTGCGCCACGCGCGCCGGAACCGGTCGGTAGCCCACATCCAACTTGGCGTCGATGCGATCATCGACCCGCAACCCCTGGTACATGAGTCTGGCCGGAATGTCCACCTCGAGCTGCAATGTGCCCATATCGGCAAACTCCAGCAACGGTTGCCCCGGCTGGACCGTGTCCCCTTCCTCCGCGTGCTTGCGGATGATGGTTCCGTCAAACGGCGCGATAGAGCGTGCATCGCGCAACTTCGCCTCGATCTGACGCAGTTGGGATTGGGCACGCATGAGGGCATTACGCGCCTGCTCGATACGGGTGCCGAAACTGTGGATATCCGCGTAGCGATCCATCCAGGGTTGGTTCTGCCCGGCCATGTTTTGCATATAAGAGGTCATGAACTGATCGAACATGGAGGGAACCCCCATGCCGCCCGGGGCCTTGTTCACGGGGGCGGATTGGGGATTCCAGAGTTCACGGTTATACATCACCTGGGCATTGCGAATGTCCGCTTCGGCGTTCCGAAGGTCGGCCATGGCGGCAGCATGCTGGGCGCGCAGTTCCTCCTCGTCCAGGGCCACCAAAACGGTATCCTTGGCAAACTGATCCCCCTCCTCGCCGGCAATGTAGTTGACGCGTCCGGGCACCTCCGCCCTGAAGGCCACTTCCCGATAAGGAACGACGGTTCCCCCAAGCGTCACCGTGGGACGTTTTTGAGTGGCTTGAACAGCGTAGCGTCCGTAGCCGTCACACACCGGTTGGGCCTCTACCCGAGTCACTGTCACCAGCAGGGAAGCGGCAACGGCATATAGGGACGTTTTGATTGCGGAAGGAATGTGCATTGCGTTGTGAGAAAAATCGTTGTGAGAAGAATCAGCGGACGGAAAGACAATTCGTGGCAACCGGGTCCACGCGGGTAATCCCTGTGACGGCGGCATCGACACGGTATTATCGATCACCTCATTTCACGTTACCCATCACCGAGAAGCTCTTTACAAAGGGGGCGGCCATGCGCGGGTCTTTCACCATGGCCATATAGTCGCCCTTGGCGAATTTCAGCTTACCCGTTGTATAGGCCATGCCGAGCCCCGTCATTTTAATCCCCGTCTCCACCCACTTCTTCCAGTTATCGCCCGTTGCCCGGAGATCCCAGTTCAATTCCTGTCCGCTATAGGCCCCGGCCTCGGTTGCCTTTCCGCCTTTGACGGTCAACACGCCCCGCGGGGTTTCTTCTCCCGAAAACCCGTAACCGATGACGGAGTCGAAACCGATGGCGGCCAAGGCGTCGGAAAGCTCCGGTTCCTTATTCCACTCTTCCATGAAAGACTGCATCCATTGTTCGGAAAAAAGTTCAGCCATTGTCCGGCCCTCCTGAATTACTAAAGAAAATTCTGACCCTAGGCTCTGTTGACATTTGGCGAGAATCCCTTATCTTTCAATTTGTTATACGAAAACGTCGATTTTCGAGAAATCATTGTATATCAAATCATTGTATATCAATGGGTTGAACAAATCCGGGTTGAACAAATCCTGAAATCAAATGTCAACAGACCCTAGTATTTTAAAGCGTATAAACGTACTGTATTCGACTTGCGTTTTCAACCTTCATTTGGACGAGCGCCCGGGAAAATTTTATCCCGGAGGCTCGAACCTGTCAGAAAAAAAACGAGGATTGTCGGCTTTCGTCGACGATCCCCGGCACAGACCCGTCAACGGCAACGGCGCCGGTGGTGGGGATCGGCAACCCATCGACGCGCCGGAATGGCCGGGCGGTAACTGCCCGGTTACGTGGGGATATGGTGTGATAGGCGGGGTCCATTCCGGGTAAATCACGCCCGAGGCCCCTCGACACCCCCTTGCCATTCTCCCCGTACTTCGCTACCGTTCGAGGCGTTTCCCTCCCCGTCATCGCGTGGATGAAAAGTCAAGTGATGGCATTAAAGAGTCGAACCCACGCCCCTGATAGAGCCCTCAATCCACCAACGCATTTATTCCAGCCCGGGACAATCACTAATGCTTATTTTCGAACACTCTCAATCCGGCCGCGTGAACACCGCGCAAATACCGGTCGAATGCGCTCGGATAGACGACATCCCCGAACGCTTTCTCCGAAAGCGCCCGCCGCTGCTTCCGGAGGTATCGGAAATGCAGACGGTACGCCATTACACTCGCCTGTCCCAAAAAAACTTCTCCATCGACACCGAGTTCTACCCCCTCGGTTCCTGCACCATGAAGTACAACCCCCGGGCCTGCAACGCCCTCGCGATGCTGCCGGGGTTCCTCGCCCGCCATCCAAGCGCTCCCGAGAGTACCGGCCAAGGTTTCCTGGCCTGTCTGTATGAGCTCCAGGAGATCCTGAAAGATGTGACCGGCATGAAAGGCGTCTCCTTGACGCCCATGGCCGGCGCCCAGGGTGAATTCGCCGGAGTTGCCATCATCCGCGCCTGGCACGATGCGCGGGGCGATAAGGGACGCAACGAGATCCTGGTGCCGGACGCGGCCCACGGCACCAATCCGGCCACCGCGGTGATGTGCGGTTATAAGGTCAGGGAGATCCCCACCGACGACAATGGGGATGTGGATCCGGAGGCCGTGAAGGCGGCGGTCGGTCCCCGGACCGCC
Source organism: uncultured Thiotrichales bacterium (assembly GCA_964593225.1). GTDB lineage: Bacteria > Pseudomonadota > Gammaproteobacteria > HK1 > HK1 > JABDQX01. The sequence goes on along the minus strand of CAZQHJ010000001.1, from coordinate 59,287 downwards.
GGGATCATGCTCACCAACCCGTCCACCCTGGGGGTGTTCGAGCGCAAAATCGTGGAGATCGCCGGGATCGTCCACGAGGCGGGGGGCCTTCTGTATTACGACGGGGCCAACCTGAACGCCATTCTCGGCAAGGTGAGACCCGGCGACATGGGGTTCGATGTGATCCACATGAACCTGCACAAGACGTTTTCCACGCCCCACGGCGGCGGTGGACCGGGGGCGGGCCCGGTGGGGGTGGGCGAGCGCCTGCTGCCGTTCCTGCCTATCCCCATGGTCGGCAAGGACGGGGACCATTATCGCTGGTTGGCGGAAGCCGATTGCCCCCAGAGCATTGGTCGTCTGTCCGCCCACATGGGTAATGCCGGGATTCTACTGCGCGCCTATAGTTACGCCCGCCTGCTGGGCAGGGAGGGCATGGCGCGGATTGCGCAATTCGCCACCCTGAACGCCAATTACCTCATGGCCAGGCTCCAACAGGCGGGTTTCGACCCGGCCTTTCCCGAGCGCCGCGCCACCCACGAATTCATCCTCACCCTGAAGAAACAGAAAGACGAATTGGGCGTCACCGCCACCGACTTTGCCAAGCGGCTGCTGGACCATGGCCAGCACGCGCCCACCATCTACTTTCCGCTGCTGGTGCCGGAATGTCTCCTTATCGAGCCCACCGAGACGGAATCCAAAGAGGTTCTCGATACGTTCGTCGAGGTCATGATCAAGATCCGGGAAGAAGCGAGGCAGGATATACAAAGGCTCAAGGATGCGCCCCATACGCTGCCGGTGCGCCGCTTGGATGATGTGAAGGCCGCCCGTGAGCCGAATCTCGCTTGGCGACCGGGGGTGAGTGAAGGGTAAGGGCGTCTTAGTGTCCCAAATCGCAAATACCTCCCTCAACAACCGGCAACAGCCTATTGATTCTCACGGAGACTGTAATCGAAGGCATTTAGCGTGCGCAGCACTTAGAGCGTGTCCGAATAATGGGTTTTCCGCATTTTTCTCCATGCACTCCGTGGTTCGTAAAGTATTTTTCTTGTCACAGAGGGTACGAAGTTCAGAGAGAGACTCTCCGGATGAGGTATCGAATTCGGAATCTATCACCAGGCTCCAAGGACACATTATCCGCATCGCGCGCAATGTACGTAGGATGTTGCTGGCATATCGCGTGATGTCGTCGGCATCGCGTGTGATGTCGATAATGTATCCAACGATATCGCCGGCATATCGTGTGATGTTTACCATAGGCTACGCAACGTCAATCGATTGTCGAAACATGACGCCCACCTCATGACAAACCTCGGACCTCTCCCAACGCCGCCGGATCCAATCGGGCCGCCGCCTCGTGACGATCGGGAATTTCCGGACCCGCTCTTATCGCCGAAATCTTGAGCAAAAGGACCCGAAAATTCTTCCGGACCTTTTTGGTTCCGGCTGTGTCGGGTTGGGTAGGGCGCAGCACGGGGATAAAAATGGGAGGCACGCCCCCATGCACCGAGAGGGCCGGGCTCCCTTGCTAAGGACCATACCTTCCCACATCGGGGGCACCCGCTTCCGAACTGCCGTGGGATACCGGCAGGGCTTTCCTTCCACGGGAAACACAGGAGAAAACATTGATAAAACCACTCAGAGAAACCTACCAGTTGAAGATCGGCCTCAAGGGTTCCAAGCCGCCCATCTGGCGCCGCATCCTGGTGGTCAGCACTGTGAGGCTCTCGGAGCTCCACTCGATAATACAGATCGTCATGGGATGGAAAAACCGCCACTTACATCAATTCGTTTTAGGTGGCGAGCGTTATGGCGGAGCCCCGGATCCCGACTTCGGTCTCGAGGGCATGCTCGATGGCTCACAATACAGGCTCGACCAACTCCTCAGTCAAGAGAAGGTGTCGATGATCTATGAATATGACTTCGGGGATGGTTGGGAGCACAAGATAACCCTGGAGAAGACCCTGCCCTTCGATCCGAAAGCCACGTTACCGGTATGTATCAAGGCCAAGGGGGCATGTCCACCGGAGGATATCGGCGGGATGGGGGGATACTACGAGTTCCTGGAGGCGTTGAACGACCCGGCTCACCCAGAACACGAGGACTACAAGGAATGGGTTGGGGTGGATTTCGACCCCGATGCCCATGACAGGGACGCGGTCAATCGGAGGCTCGCCGGATCCGGGAAGGTATATTTTTAACGTCGGGATTTTGAACTTTCCCTAGAACAAGCGCCGATAGTATCTGTGTCTATAACACATTTAATGATAAGAGTTATCTCGGATGCAATCCGGCGTTTCGGCTGTTTCGGAAATTAAACAAATGGCCCGTGCGAAGTATATAAGGAAGGCGTCCAAAGATTCCCGGCCGTCACGAGGCGGTAGCCCGCCCACTGCGGGACGAAAAGAGATCGCATCCATTGTCCGCCCGCCATTGCAGGCGGTCCGGGGTTTCCCAGGCCCGCCGTTTTCCTTATTCGTCGCCTTCTCCGGGCCGTTTCCGTTTCGTTAGGCCTTTACGAACCCGCCCCTCCATCGCTTTTTGCGCGTCGTCACGCACCCCTTCCCCCTTCGAACTTCCCTCCTTCCTCAAAGCACCGCCCTCGCCACGTGCGTCCTCTCTTTGCCCCGTTCCCGGTCCGTCAGGGTCAGTGCCGGTTCATAACGCCCTGATGTCGTTCGTGAATGGCGTTCCTATTTGGGGCGACCCTCCGGAGAGGAGGCGCCGTCCGCACGGGTCATGACAGGGCGCGCGGGGCCCGGAATACCCGAAAATCGACCCTTTTTGTCCCATAACAGGCCAGGTTTACGGCATAACCGACCCGGTTTGCGCCATAACGGGCCCGGATCCCTGGCGCGCCGGGCCGTTCCGTTCCGGACCCGGTCGATTTCATACCGAAATCGGTCGATTCTTATGGCGGCCCGAGCCGTTTCGGAGCGGAACTGGTCCATTATAGAACAAAACGGGTCGATTATGGCGTAAACCGGGTCCGGTATGGAACGAACCGGCTCGGGTCCGGGCCGCGCCGGGCCCGGTCCGTGGCGTAATCGGCCCGGTGGGTGGTGCGATGGGTCCCTTCCCGAGCGTAGTCGGCCCGATTCGGTATGCGGCCCGCCCGGTCCGGGAAATACCCGGCCCGGCGGGCCATCCCATGGGCCCTGGCGGTCACCCGACCGGCCCGGCGGCTTACGGAACCGACCCTGGCGAGGATGTCCGGGGCCGGTCGGATAGGGATCGAACCCTAGGGGAGGGCCTTCCGGCCCGGACGCTTCATGTCCCGGACCCGGTATGGAAAAGACTATACCCCTCTGACCGTATTCGGGGCCGTCGGCGGAGAATAAAGGGGAAAGGCGACGATGGAACGGGGCCGGATTGCCGGAAAGGTTAGCGGAGATGGGATGGGGAAACAAGCCTCGGGGGCCGCTGGCAGGGCGCCCAAGATCGAGGGAGGGTCGCGAGGGACAATCCGGATGCCGCCTCGCTATGACGCGCGCTTTTATACTTTTAACGTCAGAATTTTGAACTTTCCCTAGAACAAGCGCCGACAGTATCCGTGTCTATAACACATTTAATGATAAGAGTTATCTTGGATGCAATCCGGCGTTTCGACTGTTTCGGAAATTAAACAAATGGCCCGTGCGAAGTATAGAATCAGACACGCCCTTAAGAAGCGGGAGGGTCCGGAAGGACCGCCCGTTGGCGCGATCAGCCGAAGGTCTGCGTCACCCACCGAATCATTTTCTCATTCCAGCGTTGTCGGGGCGGTCCCTGCCACGAGGCATCGGGGGAACAGTCGAAGCGCTGTTTGTAGATGGCCATGGCGATGACGCCGAGGCCGACGAGGAACACGAGGGGGGTCCCCGTGATGGTAATGAAAGGCAGGAAGAAGAACAGCAGGATCGCTAGGGAAATGATCCAACCCCAGGGCATGAACATGAAGTAGTCGATGGTGACCGCCTGCCCGTCTTGTTGCACGAGCACCTTCATGGGCCAGTCACCGGCCATGAGCCGGATCTTTCTGCCAAGCAGCCATGTGCCCTTGTCATCCCATTGGCGCTGACTTTCCATGAAAAATTGCTCCCGGGCGAGCCTCTCGAGAAAGGCGTCGATCCGGTCCCGGGAGGCGACGACGGAAACCGTGCTTTTCCTGCCCAGGTGCCGGACGGCTATCTTTTGCCGGGTCATGACGAGGCGGGGTGATTCATGTAGCGGTTCTTGTTTTTCACGTAGTGCTCGGCCAGGTAGTCCAGGCGCTCGTTTTCCTCCTCCGTCAACGCCCTGACCTTCCTGACGGGTTGCCCCACCCATAGGTACCCCCCCTCCAGCACCTTGCCGGGTGGCACCAGGGCGCCGGCGCCGATCATGGTGCGGGCTCCCACTTGCACGCCGTCCAGCAGTATCGAACCGATGCCTATCAGGCAAAACGCCTCGATAGTGCAACCGTGGATAACACAATGGTGTCCCACGGTGACATCGTTTGCAATGCGCACCCGGAACCCGTCCGGGAACTGGGCCCCACCCCTGTGGGTCACGTGGATCATGCAAAGGTCCTGGATGTTGGTGCGCTCACCGATGCCGATGCTATTCACATCTCCCCGCACCACCGTCATGGGCCAGACGGACGCGTCTTTGGCAAGGGTGACATCCCCGATCACCAGCGCCTTTTCATCCACGTATACGCTGGGGTCGAGTCGGGGTGTCTTATCTTCGAAGGATCGTATGGTCATTTTATATTCCCGGATTCAGGGGTTGGAGGAAGCCGCCGCGTGGAGCAGGCGTAATCTCCCGTCTCCCCATGAGCGCGGCGGGCAAAACAAATTTCAGTCATGACTTCCAGTATACTGCGAAGGGCCCACGATGTTGAAAACAACCGATTCCGAAAACGACCGAAGGCACATTCGCCCGATCGCACTCATGAAAATCCTACTCAGCAACGACGACGGCTATCTGGCCCCCGGCCTGATTCATCTTGTGGAAGGGCTCTCTCCCATGGCAGAGGTGACGGTCATCGCGCCGGACCGGAACCAAAGCGGGGTCAGCAACGCCATGACCTTCCATCGACCCCTGCACGTCGCCCGCGCCGAGAACGGGTTTATCCACGTGGATGGGACCCCGGTCGATTGCATCCATTTGGCGATCACGGGATTGCTTCGGGAAAAATGGGATGTGGTGCTCTCCGGCATCAACGCGGGGAGAAACCTGGGGGACGACGTGTGGTATTCCGGCACCCTAGGCGCGGCCATGGAGGCGCGCTCCCTGGGCGTTCCGGCCATGGCGGTCTCCCTGGTGGGCGAGGATCCGACGCATTTCGAGACTGCGGCGCGCGCCGTTCGCGCGCTGTTGGCGCGGATGGATGAGCCTGTGTTATCGGAGAATACGTTATCGGAGAATGTGTTATCGGATAGGGCGTTACCGAACGATATGATACTGAATGTGAACGTACCGGATATCCCGTGGCCGGATGTGCGCGGATTCGAAGTCACGCGCCTGGGGCGTCGGGGGAAACCCATGGACATGATCACCGCCACCGATCCCAATGGACGCCCTGTCCATTGGATAGGTCCGGCGGGCGAGGGAGAGGATGCCGGTCCCGGAACGGATTTCTTCGCCATTGGGCACAATAAAATATCCGTCACCCCCATACAGGTCGATTTGACGAGACATGCCGCGTTGGCGCCCGTGGCGGGCTGGATCCAGGGCATTCACGAGTCATGAACCCCCTCCCCTCTTATTCGCCTTCGGCGCGGGATGCCCTGGATAGGAGATGGCTCGCCACGGAGCGCTCGCAGGCCTCGCACACCCCATAGATGTGCAGACTGTGGTCCGTCATGGTAAATCCGAACTGCTCCGCGATGAGTCGCTGGCGTTCCTCGATGGTGTCGTCCATGAATTCCTCGATACGGCCACACTTGACGCAGAGCAGATGGTCGTGGTGGATCCCCTGATCCAGTTCGAAGACCGATTGGGCGCCCTCGAAGTAATGTCGGTTGATCAGGCCGGCGGACTCGAATTGCGTCAAGACGCGATAGACGGTGCCGATCCCGATGTCCTCGCCGGCCTCCAACAACGCCTTGTAGACATTCTCGGCCGTCATATGCGGTTGGGCATTTTCCTCCAGGATTTGCAATATCCGAATCCGGGGGAGTGTGGTCCTTAGCCCGACTTTTTTCAGATCGTCCGGTTCCACGGTGTTCTTCACGGCCTCTCAAAAGCGTTCCGACAAGCAATCGACCATGGCCTGGGCATGATTCTCCATGATCCGGAACCAAAGGTCGGGACCGGGTGGCATGTCGGCCCCCAGGGGATCGAGTACGCGAATGGCCACCTGTCCGCTCGCTCCCGCATCCTCGAGGGCCGCCTCGATCCATTTGGCGCCGAATTGGGGCTCTCGGAAGATACAGCGGATATTCAGACGCGCCATGGTCCCTCGCAAGTCGGCAACCCGCCGGGCGCTGGGCATCCTGTCCGGGCTCGCGGTGACGGACCCGGCGGCCCGTAACCCGTAACGCGCCTCCAGGTAGGGATAGGCGTCATGAAAAACAAGATACGGCATGGCCCCGAGGCCCGACAATCGTTTCCGGAGCCTTTCCGCCAATCCGCGGATACGCCGCAACAGGGCGCTCGCATTGGTCCTGTACCGGGCCCCATGAATGGGGTCTATCTCGGCGAGATGCCGGGCGATGGCCTCCACCAAACGTCCGGCGTTTTCCGGATCCAGCCAGATGTGGGGATTATAGCGGAGTGCCGCGCACCGGGAGTGCCCTCGATGATCGTTGTTGGGAAGGTCGGTGGGTTGCCGTCGGTGGTTGGACGAGGCATCCGCGGCATTGGGCGCCGGGCGCGGCGGCTCCGTTGCCCCCGGGCAATCCGTTTCCCTTCGGTGATGATCCGGGTGGTGATCTTCCCACGGGCCGCCTTCCCGATTTCCCAACAGGGTCAGGCCGTCCGTTTCCATCAAGGAAACCACCCGCACCGATTTCGGGAGTGATGAGAAGGGTTTGTGCAAAAAGGTCTCCAGGGAAACGCCCACCCAAAATACCAGGTCCGCGCCCTGTAGCTCGACCGCATCCGAGGGCCGCATTCGATAGGTATGGGGCGAACCATAGCCACGCACGATGAGGGCGGGGCTGCCAACGCCCCGCATCACCCCGGCAACCAACGAGTGAACCGGCAAAATACTCGCGACAACCCGGGGCCCCTCACCGGCCAGGAGGCCCGGAGATGACATAACCAGCCATAACGCACACACGATCCGTCGAAAAATCCTTCCACGGATGACCCGGTGTCGTGGTTCGGCGGAAGTGAGACCTTTCCGCCTTGCCACCTTGAGCCGCTTGCGGGACCGGCTGTCGGTAGAGGCATGGCCCACGAGTGGCCCGACGCAATGCCCCCTCGCGGACGCGGGGGCGACGTTTATCCCGGCCATTCCGACTCCCATACACATTACCGTCTCCCATTCCGGGAACACGCGGGAAGCTCATTTCTCCTTCCCGCTTTCTCCCCGCCGGCGCAGCTGATAACGGGCCACGGCCAGATTGTGCCTGGCCAGGGTCGGGGAGAATTCATGACTCCCATCCCCCTTCGCCACAAAATAGAGCGCTTCACCCTGGGCCGGATGCAATGCGGCGTGAATCGCCGCCCCGCCCGGCATGGCGATGGGCGTTGGAGGAAGTCCACGCCTGGTATAGGTATTGTAGGGCGTCGGGCGGGTCAGGTCGGCGCGTCGAATATTCCCGGTGAAAGAGGCCCCCATGCCATAGATGACGGTGGGGTCGCTTTGAAGGCGCATGCCCTGTTCCAAACGGCGGACGAAAACGCCGGCGATTCGGGCTCGCTCTTCGGGTTTCCCGGTCTCTTTTTCGATGATGGAGGCGAGAACCAGGGCCTGGCCGGGGGTGCGGTAGGGTAACCCGCCGGCCCTTTGTTCCCACTTTTCCGCGAGTTTTCGCGCCATGGTGGCGTGGGCCCGCTCGAGAAAGTCGATATCGGTGGTGCCCCGGGGAAAGTAATAGGTATCGGGGTAGAAACGGCCCTCGGGATGCTGCCCGGGGAAACCGAGGCGTTCCATGATGGCCTCATCCGTCGCATCGTCCGCCAGGGTGTGGGTCAGGTACTCGCTGGCCCTGACTGCGGCCATAAGCCTCGCGAAATTCCAGCCCTCCACGAGGGTCAACGTCCGCTGTAGCACCTTTCCCCGAACCAACTTGTCCAGGAACCCTCGCGTTGTCAGACCCGGTTCGAGTTCGTATTCCCCCGCCTTGATCCGGGTTGCGGTGCCCCGCCAGCGGGCCTCCCACACCAGGTGTTTCGGATGAGAAATAACACCGCGCTCGGAAAGCGCCCGGGCCACGCCCCGCAGGGTCATACCGGGGGGAACCGCCAACAGGATTGGCCTCTCCCCGATGGAGAGCGCGCTGTCCAATACCCGCCCATGCTCGGTCAACAACCCGCCGGCCGTCAGACCCACCACCAGCAACAAGACGCCGGCCGGCAGGAATATCATTTTGTTTCGCAACATTTATGTCGCTCCGTTGCGCGGGGTAAGAGTCGGAAACATCGTTATTCCGTCAGAGGATAGTCTTGCACCGTAGCTACTCAAGACACCCTCCGGTCCGAAGGGCTTGAACAAGGAGCGGCATCTTACCTCATAACCCCTGGCGTCCGGCAACCCCTCAGGCCTTTCGAATCCACCGGTCAAACCGGCCGCTTGCCTGCCGGGGCGTTGCCCGCAACCAGGCCCTTGCACCGACCCCTTTCAGAGGCCTTGCCGGGACAGACGCTCGATCAACTCGCGCACCGCCCGCCCCCGGTGACTCAGGGCGTTTTTGACATGGGGCGGGAGCTCCGCCGAGGAACAACCGTGGGTCGGCACATGGAAGACCGGGTCGTACCCGAAACCATTCTCGCCCTGGGGCGCCAATAGGATGCGCCCTTCCCAGGTGCCTTCGGCGATCACCGGGGTCGGGTCCCCGGCGTGCCCCATGTACACCATGAGGCATTTGAAACGGGCCCCGCGCCCGGATTCCGGCACCCCGGCAAGCCCGTCCAGCAGGCGATGGAGGTTTGCCTGGTCGCTGGCGCCCTCGCCGGCGTAGCGCGCGGAATAGATGCCCGGCGCGCCCCCCAGATGATCCACCACGAGACCCGAATCATCGGCAATGGCGGGCAGTCCCGACGCCGCCGCCGCGTGACGGGCCTTGAGGATGGCGTTTTCCACAAAGGTCCCTCCGGTTTCCGCCGCATCCGAGACCCCAAGGTCCGACTGCCGGACCAGGGTAATCTCCAGGGGCGCGAGAAGCGTCCGTAACTCCCGGAGTTTCCCCGGATTGCTGCTGGCCAATAGGATTTTTTTCATCGATAATTTTGCTCCGCATCGTTTTGCTTAAGTTTTAAGATTATAGAATGCCGCTTTATGGGGCGAAACAGCGCCCAATCCTAAATAGACCGATTCCAATCGACAGAGATAACAAACGGACGAAAGAACTCCCATGAAAAAATCCTCATACGACACCCCGACCCCACGCAACCGGAATTCGAAAGCGCCGGAAAGATTCCCGCCCCCCCCCGCCAACAGCCCGTCCGACAACCGGCCACGTCCCACCGAGCCGTGGGCGGGGCCGGGTCGTTTTATTGGGAATTTCACCGATAAAGGCCTATGGGCGGGGGTCGGGCTCATTCTGTTATTGATGGCGAGCCCCCCGCAGGCCGCCACCGACAGGGCATTGTTTCAATTGAACGGCCTGGATTATTCGGCCTCCGAATTGGCCCCGGGGACGCAACTTGCGTTGTATGAGCTGGACAATGACCACTATCGGGCCCTTCGGCACCTTGTCGATGAGGTGCTATTCGATATCTATCTCGAAGAAGAGGCCAAGCGAGCGGGCAAGAGCCGGGACGAGATCCGGGGCGCGCGCCTTTCGGTGACGGCGCCGGATGAAAAGAGCGTTTATGCCTTCTACGAGATACTCAAAGACAATATCAAGCAACCCTATGAGGCCGTCCGCGACCAGATCGAGGGGCACCTGCATCAACAAAAAATCAATGCAAAAAGGTCCGCGTTATTGGCGGACTATCGGGAAAAGAACGGTTTCCGAATGTTGGTGCCGCGCCCCGTTCCCCCCTTCATCGAGATCCGGACCCAAGGCTTCCCGGTCAGGGGCAATCCCGAGGCCAAGGTCACCATCGTGGAGTTCGCCGACTATCGATGCGCCCACTGTAAAACCGCCTCCCGGACCATCGAACGGGTCGCCCGGCGCTTCGAAGGCAAAGTGAAGGTGGTGTATATGGATTTCCTGGTCACCGGCTCCCTGGTTTCCCGACAGGTTGCCCAGGGCGGGGTGTGCGCCCACCAGCAAGGGAAGTTTTGGGCGTACCACGATCTGGCCTACGAACATCAAGACGAGCTGAATAAGGCCTCCCCCGTCGAGCTCGCCAGGGAAATCGGGCTGGACAGAAAGTCCTTCGAGGCCTGCCTGGAATCCGACGCGGCCGCGGCCCAGGTGGCCCGGGCCGAAGAGGAGGCCAGGCGTCTGGAACTGAAGGCCACCCCCAGTGTCTTCGTCAACGGAAAACGGGTTGTCCTTCACGACATCGAGCAGGATATCATCGAGGCCATCGAGCAGGCGCTGAAATAGCGCTGAAATAATTTCGGTCTGTTCGAATGCCCCGGGCAATGACGACGCAACCCCGTTGGGGTTGACCTCGCGCCACCCGATACCCAGGGTAGTCGCTTCGCGACAACCCTGGGCTACATTACGTAGCCCCTTCGGGGCATGGAATCGGCGAAACCAACCATGGTCGCGGTCGCGGAATATCAACCCGGAATCCAACAAGAGCCAACTCAAAAAGGCCCGGTCGAGGTCCGCGCGCCTGGCCGGGGCGCAAGCGGCGGGCATCGGCGCGCCAATCATGGATAATTAAGCCACTAATACCCCACGCCATAAATACGTCGTTCAACAACCGGCAATCATCCGTTGATTTTCATAGGCACTATAATCGAAGGAATTCGCGGTGCGCGGCACTAATCCCCGGTATCGATCCCCTGCTCCTTCTCCCAATCCCGCTGATGGTACCGGTACGCCACCATGGAGCCCAACCGATTCACCTCGATGTTTGGCAGCTCGTCGAAAAACCCCCGGCTGAATTCGAAGGCCGCCAACATCAGGGGCTTCGTCAGCCAGGGGCTCTCCACGGGCAGGGTCTCCAGCGCCGCCAGGCGCGCCCTGGGAGGGGCCCCACGCTTGGTGGCGATGGTCCATCCCCATTCGCCGAAGCTGGGCACATTCCCGTGATATTGCCCCACATGTAGAAAACCCGCCCGGCGCACCGTCTTCCCGATACACAGAAAGGTGCGCTTGGCGTGGTAGGGGGAGGTGGACTGCACGCTCATGGCGCCGTCCCCGGCCAGGAGCCCCTTTAGTTTGGCGTAAAACCGGGTGGAATACAGCCGGTTCAGGTCCGGGTGATTCGGGTCCGGCAGATCCACCACGATGGCGTCGAACACCGCCCCCGCCCCCAGCAATTCATCCACCGTCACGAAGGCGTTCCCCACCCGCACCGACACCCGGGGGTCCGAGAAGGCGTATTCGTTCAGGGCGAGGAAGCGTTCCTTCACCCACTGTTCCTCCCCCGCGCCCCCGTCGCGCCCATCGCCCCCATCACCGCTCCCAGGCCGCGTAAAGAACCCCACCAGCTCCCCATCCAGATCCAGCAACACCACGCGCTTAGGATTCCACCGCAGGATATCCCGCACCGCCAACCCATCGCCCCCCCCCACCACCAGGACACTCTCCCGGCGGGCCGAGGCGGCCAGGGCCGGGTAGACCAACATGGCGTGGTAGATGTGCTCGTCCGCCGTCGTGAACTGCATCCGTCCGTTGATGAAGAACGACAACACCGAGGGCCTTGCCGGGTCCGCGATGCGCTCCGTCACCGCCAGGCGCTGGTGGCGGGTATGGGCGCGATAAACCACCGTATCCCGATACAGCAGGTCCTCCATGGCCCCCTCCCAATCCGCCCCGAAGGTGGCCAGGACCGCCACCAGGGCCCCCACCAAAAAATGACAGGCCAGCAGCGCCCCCCCCCAACGGATCTGCCCCCGGAACCACCCATAGAACACCAACCCCGCCGCGATATTGGCGCTGGCGGTGAGCCCCGCGGCCAGGGAGATGTCCATGGAGAGCATCAGAAAGACCCACAGGCCCGCGCCCACCCCCGCGCCCAGATAGTCTATCCCGTAGATGGAGCCGGTATTGTGCGCCAGGTGTCGGGCATACAGGATCTCCCGGGCCCGGGCCACCAGGGGGATCTCCATCCCCAGGAGGACGCCCAGCACCGCCCCCATGAGATAGGGCGTGGCCCGGGCCATCCCGATGATGGCCTGCACCAGCGCCCCATTCGGCAACAGATCCGGCGGCAGGCCGAAGGTCTCGGCCAAGACCCTGGGAAAGAGGTTCGCCAGGGCAAAGGCTCCGCCCATGAGCAGGACCGCCGAGCTCCCCAGCAGGGCGATGGCCACCTCTAGCCAGGCGAACCCCGTAAAGGGACAGGGGATCCGCCTCGCCAGGAAGGAACCGACCCCCATGGCCACGATCATCAGGCCGATGATGCCGTAGATGGCCGCCTCCATGGCCCCCAGCACCCGGCCCGCGTAGTGGGCGATCAAATACTCGTAGATGAGCCCGCACCCGGCCAGCACCGCCACGATGACGAAGAGGGCGGCATCTCGGGCGAGGAGGGCGGGGATGGGTTTCGGGGTCTTCATGGTTCACAACAGGGCATTGTCCGGGATTTCGGAAAAACGAAGCATAAAGTATTGCGACCATAAGTATTGCGACCATGCATCCGGCCTTTCAATGAGGCACTAGAGCCAGTAAAACCAGCAAAAATCAGGTGAGGAAATGACTGACGAATGCTTTAGATCACGGATGTTAGATCACGGATGTGGAGAAATGACGGAAAGATCCCCTTATGAAAGGGAGAGGGAAGATGTCGTGGAAAGGACCACTCGATTCCCACGCGAGGAATCGGGTCGATGCCATGAATCGGGGACTGGGGGCGGGGATGGCGCGCTTTTACCGAAAAAGCGCGCCGAATTGCAAAATGGCCAGCAAACCGATAACCAACGCCATGCCAATCAACATGATGTGGATTTCGGTGTTCGGTTTATCGATTTCCGCCTTCATTTCGATCGCCAGTGTCCCGATGTCTTCTCGTGTCGCGAAGGCGGCATTACCCAGCGCGTTCTCGTGGGCGACGGCCCGACATTCATGGACGCCCGCCCGTTTCAGGGTTTCAACGAACTCATGGGTATCGAAGGGGGTGGGGCTCATGATGGGCTTCTCGCGGTGGGCGCGGATAACACGAAGGGGGCACGAGAGAACCCCTGCCCACCAACCGGTCAAAACTCTAGCGCATATTTTCGCCATGCGCAAACCACTTTCGGATGCCCCAAAACCGAACCGGGCCGGATCGAAGCCCGCCTGTCGGCCCTGTCCCAGCAGGCAGACCGGTTCGGCAAGGCCGCCAGGCGGGTGGCGCGAGGGTATCGGGCTCCGTGGCCGCCCTGCCGGACGCGCCGGCATAAGGCCATCGGGCCGAACGGCATCGGAGTCGGTCTTGTTCAGGCTGACGGATTCGGGCCGACGGATCTCTCCCTTCGGTGGAGATGACAGGGCGTGGTTGTCCGGATCACAAGGCGCCAGTGTGTCATGTGACCCAGTGTGTCATGTGACAAAGTAGGACTGTATACTGAGGGGCGAGTCCGAAAAATACCCACCCCCATTGCCGCCCCCTCTCCGATCCTCACCCGGTTTTGGCGGACCTTCCACCCGGACGCGCCCCCGGAACCCCCCATGGAACACCAACCCCGCCGGGATATGGGCGCTGGCGGCGAGCCCCGGGGCCCAATGCCCCCGCCACAAGGCGCCATGGAACCTTACCCGGGTTCCATGACCCATTAACCATGTTCCATTTCTCCCCGCTCGGGGGCCATGGCGCCCTGCCAAGGGTCGACGACCCCTCCATAAAGCGCCATGGCGCCCCATAAAGGGGCAATGCCCCCTCGATAGGGCGCCATTTTCCCCGCGCCATGGGTCAAGTGCCCTCCATGGGGTAAAATGCCCCCCGAGGCCCCATCGCCCTCCCCTCTCGGGGAAGTAAGGAGACGGAGACGACCCTCGCCGGACAATCCGGCGGCATACGCTTCGAGTTCCGGGTGGTGGCCATGAACAAGGCCGGCCGGGGCTTTCTCCGGTAACCGCATCCCCACCGTGCTACCAGGGGGGCCGCGACACCGTAATTATACCTGTTAGGATGGGCAAGGGCGCGTAAGCGCCGTGTCCGTCAGGGGGCCGCGGGCCGTGCCCACCCTGGTTCATGGCCATGCCGGCGCCTTATGATGGGCACGGCGCTTACGCGCCCTTGCCCATCCTACCCAAGCTTATTTCCCGGGAAGTTCAAAATATGGCCATTGCAAAGTATATTCCCGGACTGGCGGGTGACCGATGCAATCCCCCCCGGACCATCCCACAGGGGGGGGCAAATGTTTGCATGGGGCTTGCCATGAATGAAAACCTGTCATTTCCAGCCAAGGGAGAAATCCAGCCCCTTGGAAGATCCATGGAGGCCCCCATGACCGACGCCTTTTCCTGGTTGCACCTGACCGATCTCCACTATGGCCTGGATGGGCAGGATTGCCTGTGGCCGACCCTGCGCCAATCGTTCCTGGAGGATCTCGGGGAACTACACAAACACTGCGGCCCCTGGGACGCGGTGCTCTTCACCGGCGATCTGGTCCAAGGGGGCAAGTCCGCCGAGTTCAGGCAGATGCAGGCCGGGGTGCTGAATCCCCTGTGGGAGCGGCTCGACGAACTCGGCTCCGGCGGCGCCGCGCTGCTGGCCGCGCCGGGCAATCATGATCTGTTTCGGCCAAACCCCGACGAAGACAACCCGGCCCTGGATACGCTGCTGGAGGCGGACGGTTTCGCCCGCGTCGCCACCAAGTTCTGGGACAACCCGACGGGCGCCTATCGCCGGGTCATCCATGACGCCTTCGCCGCCTACAGCGAGTGGTGGCGGGACGCCCCCCGCCGCCCCGCCGACCTCGCCACCGGCGCCCTGCCCGGCGACTTCGCTTGCACCCTGGAACGGGGCACTCACCACATCGGCATCATGGGGCTCAACACCGCCTTCCTGCAACTGGCCGACGGCGACTACCAGGGGCGGCTGGCCTGGGACGCCCGCCAGGTCCACGCCCTTTGCCCCGGTGGGGTGGACCATTGGACCGGCCAACACGACATCCGCCTGCTCCTCACCCACCAGGGCCCCCATTGGCTGACCCCCGAGGCGCAAGAACACGGCGCATCCGAGGTCGCCCCGGCGGGGCGCTTTGCCCTGCACCTCTTCGGGCACGAGCACGAGGCCAAGACCAGTTCCGTCAGCAAGATTGGCGGCGAGACCGTACGACAGTACCAAGCCAGCTCCGTATTCGGCCTGGAGAAGTACGGCCAGCCGCCCACCCTCCACCGCGTCCATGGCTACACGGCGGGCCGCATCCAATTCGGCCCCCAGGAGACCACCCTTCGCCTCTGGCCCCGGGTCGCCACCAACAAAAACGGACCATGGCACTTTGTTCCCGCCGAAGATACCGCCGTTAAACTGCAAGCCGACGGCGGCACGGCGCCGGAGGTCATCGCCCAGACCCGCACCGCCCACGCCCCCATCGCCCCCAAGCCCTCCGCCCCGGAAACGCCACCCGCCCCGCCCGCCGCCACGCCGCCGCACTCCACCCTGCCGCCCCGGCGGAACTTCTTTGGCCGGGGCGAGGAGCTGGCCAAGCTCGCCGGGTACCTCTCGCCCCAGGACCGGAGTTGGGGCGTGGTCATCGACGGCCCCGGCGGCATGGGCAAGACCGCCCTGGCCCTGGAGGCGGCCCATCGCGCCCCCGCCGAACACTTCCCCCTGAAGCTCTGGGTCACCGCCAAGTCCCGCGAGCTGCATCCCGAGGGCGAGCGGGCACCGCGGGACCATCGCGTGGACGACTATTACGCCCTGCTGGACGAGCTGGGCCGGGCCCTGGGCCGGGACGACATTAGAAAGGCCGCGCGGGAAGAGCGCCCGACCCTGGCGCGCCACGCCCTGGCCGGGCGCCGCGCCCTGCTGGTGTTGGACAACCTGGAGAGCTTCAACCCCCACGAGCGGCGGCGGCTCTTCGAGCTGCTGGAGCGGCTGCCGGTTGGCTGCCGGGCCCTGGTCACCAGCCGTCGCCGCGCCGACGGCTCCCTTGCCGCCCGGTATCTCCGCCTGGACAAATTGGCCCGGGGGGCCGCCGATGAGCTATTGGACGGGTTGGGCAAGGACTGGCCGCCCATCGCCCGGCTCACGCAAGCCCAGCGCGAACGCCTATACAACGAGACCGGCGGCAATCCGCTGTTGCTCACCTGGACCGCCGGGCAACTGGGCCGAACCACCGGGCGCTGCCGCACGGTGATGGATGCCGTGGCCCGCTTGCAAGAGGCCCATCGCCGGGAGGCGCTGGACGAGAGCAACGACCCGCTGGAATTCATCTTCGGCGACCTGGTGGAGACCTTTACCCTTGATGAAACGGCGGTGCTCTCCGCCCTGGTCCACTTCACGCAGCCCGCGCCTATTGAGTGGCTCATGCCACTGGTCAATCCAACCCGACACAGCCAACGAGGATTTCTTGGCCGTTTTGTTCAACATTTTGGCGATAAAAGACTAGGTACCAAAGCAGTGGAGACGACCCTGGATGCCCTCCGGGACCGGGCGCTGCTCATGGAAGACGACGAGGCGGGCACCTGGCTGCTGCCGCCCCTGGCCGCTCGGTTCCTGCGCCGCGTCCGCCCGGAGGCAGTGGTGGCTTGTGGTGAGCGGCTGGCGAAAGACGCCTACGCCCTGGCCCAGGAGAATGGTTACCGAAAGCACGACCGCTTCCCGGTGCTGGAGGCGGCCTGGCCGCGCATCGAGGCCGCCCTGCCGCTTTTCATCGCCGGCGACAACCGCCGCCTGCAGGCCGCCTGCGACGCGTTGGGGCGTTTTCTCGATTTCTCCGGTCGCTGGGATGAGCGGCTCTGGCTCAATCGGGAAGCGGAGGCCAAGGCCGAGGCCGCCAAGGATTTCCGCAACGCCGGCTGGCGGGCCTATCAAGCCGGCTGGCACCACTATCTTCGCGGCGAGTCCGGCGAGGTATTGGCATGCGCCGGGCGGGCCGAGGGCCACTTTCAGGCGGCCCGGGCCGGGGCGCGGGCCAATGCACGGGAACAAGCCGTCGCCATTCGCCTGCGCGGCCTGGGCCACCAGTTGGCCAAGGACTATCCCGCCGCCATCGAGGCCTACCGCGAGGCCCTGGATCTCGATCGCGGCCTCGCGCCGAAAAGCAAGGAAGTGGCCAGCGGTCTCAACGACCTCGCCGGCGCCCTGCGCGCGTCCGGCCGGCCCGACGAGGCGGAGCCCTACTACCGGGAGGCGCTGGCTCTCGCCAAGGAACTGCCGCATCCGGAAGGCGTCGCCATCTACACCGGGAACCTGGCCCAACTGGCCCTGGATCGGGAGGCGTGGCCGGAGGCCGAGAAACTGGCCCGGGCGGCCCTGGGGCTCGCCGAGGGCGTGGGCCGCTGGGAACTCATCGCCGCTTGCTGCCATCGGCTGGCCCAGGCATTGGCCCGCCAGGGGCGGGGCGGGGAGGGGCTGGGCCACGCCCGGCGGGCGGTGGACATCTACGCGAAGCTGCGTTCACCGGGGTTGGCCGAGGCCGAGGCCATCCTCGAGAAGTGCCGGGCGTCGTCCACGTGATGCCGTGGAACGGGAAGCCGGGGCCGCCGGAAACAGGTTCCCAAGGCGAACACGGGGGCCGGCGGAAAGCCATTTACGCCTGGGCGGGATACGACTGGGCCAACTCCGCCTTCACGACCCTGGTGGTCACCTTCGTCTACAGCGCCTATTTCACCCGGGCCATCGCCCCGGACCCGGTGAGCGGCACGGTGCTGTGGTCCCGGGCGGTGGCGGTGAGCGGGCTGCTCATCGCCCTCCTCGCCCCGTTCCTGGGATTGCTCGCGGACCGGGGCCGGAACCGGCACCGGTATTTGATCGGGGCGACCCTGGTCTGTATCGTCGCCACGGCGGCGCTGGCCTTCGTGGCGCCCGGTGCCCCCCGGGCGGTGTGGCTGGCCCTGACGATCTTCGTGGTGGCCAATGTGGCCTTCGAGGTGGGGGGGGTCTTCTATAACGCGTTCCTGCCGGATATCGCCCCGCCGGAGAGGCTGGGGGGCGTGTCGGGGCTGGGTTGGGGGCTGGGCTACGCGGGGGGACTGGGCTGTCTTGCCCTGGCGTTGGTGGTGTTGGTTCGGGATACGCCGCTCTTCGGCATCGGGACGGCGCTGGGGTTTCATTACCGGGCCACCAATCTCCTGGTGGCGCTCTGGTTTCTGGTCTTTAGCCTGCCCATGCTGGCGCTGAGCGTCCGGTGGGGGAAGTCCCGAGGGGACGCGCTGGTTTTTCGTGATGCCGGCGGGGGGGACGGGGCTCGGCCCCGAGGCCTCCGGCAAACCTTCACCGCCCTCGGGCGCCATCGCGACACCCTGTGGTTCCTGGCGGCGCGTCTCGTCTATAACGACGGGCTGGTGACGGTGTTCGCCTTCGGTGGGATCTACGCCGCCGGCACGTTCGGGATGTCGCTTTCCGAGGTGATCCGGTTCGGCATCGGCATCAACGTGGCGGCGGCCCTGGGGGCCTGGGTCTTCGGTTCGGTGGACGATAGGTTCGGCGGCAAGAGGACGATCCTTATAACGCTCCTGGCCCTGGCGGGTTTCACGCTTCTGGCGGCCCTGGCCCCGAACCGGACCTGGCTCTGGGTGGCGGGCCTCGGCATCGGGGTCTTCGCGGGCCCCAATCAGGCGGCGAGCCGCGCCCTGCTGGGTCGCTTCGCCCCCCCCGGGCGGCGGAGCGGGTTCTTCGGGCTTTTTGCGTTTTCGGGCAAGCTCACCGCCTTTCTGGGGCCCCTGCTGATGGGGGTCGCCACCGGGTGGGCGGGGAGTCAACGGGTGGGGGTCGCGACGACGCTGGTGTTCTTCGTGGTGGGGGGGGCCCTGTTGCTCCGGGTGAACGAGGAACGGGGGGTGGCCCGGGGGCGGGGGCTCGACCCCAGCCACCCCGGGGGGAAATCACATTGTCGAATCAATCCCGGCGCAATTGCGTTATGATCCCATTTCCCATGGAAATCAGGATTTCAAGACACGCGACGAAGGGCAAAACCGTATAAAATACCGGAGCCCGTTATCCGGGGGATGCCGGATATGGCCGTTGAAAGCATACCCGCTCAAGACAGAGAAGGCAGATGAAGATTCAATATGATGAAGCGAGCGATGGCGATGCCGAGGGTACGAAGCCGCGGTCATGGGGGAATCGCCGGACAGTCGCGCGGTGGATAGAGAGAAGATTGGAATGAGCTACCAAGCCTTGGCCCGGAAATGGCGGCCCCGGGATTTCAGCCGAATGGTGGGACAACGCCACGTGGTGCGGGCGCTGATGAATGGCCTGGATAAGGATACGCTGCACCACGCCTTTCTGTTTACCGGCACCCGGGGGGTGGGCAAGACCACCGTCGCCCGGATCCTGGCCAAATGCCTGAACTGCGAGGAGGGCGTCAGCTCGACGCCCTGCGGGGTCTGCACGGCCTGCCGGGAGTTGGACGAGGGGCGCTTCGTGGATCTCATCGAGGTGGACGCGGCCTCCAAGGCCCGGGTCGAGGAAACCCGGGAGCTGATGGATAACGTGCAGTTCATGCCCACCCAGGGACGCTATAAGGTGTATCTCATGGATGAGGTGCATATGTTCTCCGGGCACAGCTTCAATGCGTTGCTCAAAACCCTGGAAGAACCCCCGCCCCATGTGAAGTTCCTGCTGGCGACCACCGATCCCCGGAAGCTGCCGGTGACCGTGGTTTCCCGTTGTCTTCGGTTCAACCTGAAACGGCTGCCGGTGGAGGAGATCGCGGGGCAACTGGATCGCATCCTCCAGGAAGAAGGGATCGTGCCGGAGCCGGGGGTGACCCGCCTGCTCGCCGTGGCCGCCGACGGCAGTATGCGGGATGGCCTGAGCCTGCTGGACCAGACGATAGCCTACTGCGGCGGTGCCCTCGGGATCTCGGATGTGAAGATGATGCTGGGGACGGTGGATCGGGGGCACATCCACGGGCTCCTGACGGCGTTGGCGGCGAGGGAGGGGGATGCCCTGATGGCGGGGGTGGCCGCGATGGCGGGGGAGGTGACGGATTTCGATGACGCTCTGTGTGAATTGCTCAGGGTGCTGCAGCGGGTCGCGATGATCCAGGTGGTCCCCGGCGCGGTGGGGGAGGCGGACCCGGATGATGAGAGGGCGAGGACGCTGGCCGGGGCGATGAGCCCGGAGGATGTTCAGCTCTACTACCAGATCGCCCTCATGGGACGACGGGATTTGCCGTTTTCCCCGGACCCGAGGACCGGCTTCGAGATGATCGTGCTCCGCATGCTGGCGTTTCGGCCCGTGACCGCCACCGCGCCCGGTCCGACCGGAGGGGGCCGAGCCCCGAAAGCCTCGGAAGGGGGGGGGGCCGCCGGTTCCGTTGGGGATTCCGGCGATAGGGGACCTATCGCCCCCCACGCCCCCGCCCCTCATCCGCCGGGGCGGCGTTCCCCGGAACAAACCACTGCTGCAACCGGGCGCTTTCCCGGAGAGCCTTTACCGCGTGAATCGGCGTTCGGTGATCCGGCGTCCGATGGGGGGACCGTAGCCAGCGAAGCCGCCGTGGGCGGTGCTGGCGCCTTGGAGGGTCGGTTCGAGGAACCGCCACCGGATGATTGGATGCCCGACGGCGCGATGCTCGATGAGACCGCCGCGCGCGGCGCTCCGGGTGGTCGGTCCCATGAATCCCCGCCGCGTGATCCGGCGTCCGGTAAGGGGGCCGTGGCCGGTAACACCGCCGTGCGCGGCACCCTGGCGGCGAGCCCGGAAAACTGGCACCGAATCGTCGCGGGGCTCGAACTGACGGGTGTGACAAAAGAACTCGCGGTCAATTGCGCGCTGATGGAACGGGAGGGAGACAGGGTTCACCTCCGCATCGACCCCGCCCACGCGCAACTCCTGGGGGCCGATAGAAAAGACAAGCTGGAAAACGCCCTCCGCGCCTATTGGGGGGACGAGACGCGGCTGACCATCGAGGTCCTCGCGCCGGACGCCGAGACGCCGGCGGCCATCCGGGAACGGCGGCGCGATGAACGACACCAGGGTGCCGTTCGAGCTATTGACGAAGATCCGACTGTTCAGGCATTGTGTGCGACATTCGACGCGAGGATCGAAAAAGTGACCATTAACGAATAGGTCGGCAGGCCAGCGGCCCATAACCACAACCCGGCATTTTCGATACTACCGAGGTAAAACGTATGATGAAAGGCGGTTTTGGAAACTTGATGAAGCAGGCCCAACAGGTGCAGGCAAGCCTCCAGAAGGCGCAAGAGGAACTGGAAAACATGGAGGTCGTCGGTCAGGCCGGTGGCGGCATGGTCAGCGTGACGATGACGGGACGCCATGATGTTCGACGGGTGAGCATCGATCCGGTGTTGCTCGAGGAAGAGAAGGAGATGTTGGAAGACCTGATCGCCGCCGCCGTGAACGACGCCGTGCATAGGGTCGAACAGAACAGCAAGGAGAAACTCTCCGGATTGACGGACGGGCTGAGTCTCCCCGGCGGGATGAAGCTGCCTTTTTAGGACCGCGCGGGGACTTCCTTGTAATATCCAATCCGAAACCATGACCGATAACACCCTCATCGAACGCCTGGGGACAGCCCTTCGCTGCCTGCCCGGCGTTGGCCCCAAGTCGGCGCAACGGATGGTCTACCACCTGCTCTCCCGGGACCGCGACGGTGGGCGGGTCCTTGCCGACACCTTGCGCAAGGCCATGGACCACATCGGCAACTGCCGGCTCTGCCGCGCCTTCACCGAGTCGGAACTATGCGCCCTTTGCGCCAGCGAACACCGGGACCCCGCTTTATTGTGCATCGTCGAGACGCCCGCCAATGTCGCGGCCATCGATCGAGGCACCGATTATAATGGCAAGTTCTTCGTGCTATTCGGGCACCTCTCCCCACTGGACGGCGTCGGTCCGGGGCATCTCGGCATGGAGCGGCTGGAGAGGCGTCTGGACGAGGGCGGCATTCGGGAGGTCATCCTGGCCACCGGCTCCACGGTGGAAGGCGAGACCACGGCCCGCTACATCGCGGAACTCGTCCGGGAACGGGGAATCCTGGTCAGCCGGATCGCCCTCGGGGTGCCCCTGGGCGGGGAACTGGAGTTCGTGGACAGCGGGACGCTTGCCCATGCCCTGAATGGGCGGGGGGAGTATCGGTAGTCCCTGATAGGGCGTCCGAACATTCCCCGGGCTACCGCAGCGGCTCCCCAATTGTGGCCCGCCGCGTTGCAAAAGGCGCAAAATCGGGTCATGTAACCCGCTACACTCCCTACCAGCCAAAGCCGGATAGGTCGGGCCGTTACGCGGGCCGGACTAAACCGCCGACTTATGCCATTCGTTTTCAGCATGTCACGAAAATACAGGGCGCCCTCTCCAGTCATATTCCGGGAATGCGCCCGAATACACCTGCGCGGAACTCCATAAGTGGCCGGATCCCTCCATATCAAACGCCCGATCGAGCCCGAGGAAGCAGAGCTCGCCTCCGTGACGTCCGCCCACTCGAAGACACCCGTCCCGACCTCTTCACCCCTGTTGCGCGTCGCGCATCTCTCCATGCATTTCGGCGGCCTGCTTGCCGTCGACGACGTCTCCTTCGACGCCAAAGGCGGCGAAATCACGGCGATCATCGGACCCAATGGCGCCGGCAAAACCACCGTGTTCAATTGTATCACCGGCTTTTATCGCCCCAATACCGGCCGATTGACGCTGCAAGGGCCGGGCGGTCCCATTCGGCTGGAGCGCATGGAAGGGTTCCGCATCGCCCGGGCCGGGGTGGTGCGCACCTTCCAGAACATTCGGCTGTTCTCGGGCATGTCGGTATTGGAAAACCTGATCGTGGCCCAGCACGCCCACATGATGCGGGCGTCCGTGTTTTCCCTGGCGGGTTTGTTGGGCCTGGCGGGTTATCGGCGCGCCGAGCATGAGGCCATGGCGTTGGCAAAACACTGGCTGGAACGGGTGGGCCTTATCGATCAGGCGGATCGGGAAGCCGGCCACCTGCCCTACGGGGACCAGCGCCGTCTGGAGATCGCCAGGGCCATGTGCACCCGGCCCGTGCTTCTGTGTCTGGATGAACCGGCGGCGGGACTCAATCCCCGCGAGTCCGCGAGGCTCACCGACCTGCTGCTCTCCCTGCGCGATGGGGAACGCATCGGGGTATTGTTGATCGAACACGATATGCGGGTGGTCATGGATATATCGGACCGCATCATCGTGTTGGAGTACGGGCGTAAAATCGCCGATGGCCCCCCGGATGCGGTTCGGCGGGATGCCAATGTGATCCGGGCTTATCTGGGGACAGAGGAGTCATCGGCCCATGAATCCGAACGGGAGTCGATTGCATGAACACTGTGAGCATTCACGAATATCTTTGCGCTTGCCGGGAACTCACCCGGCTTTGCCGCCAAAACGGTTGGATAGACAACGAAACCTTGAAGATGGATGTCATTGAACAGGACGAAAAATCGCTGTTGGCCGCCGTCACCTTCGAGGAGATCATTGTGGAGGCCGCCGGATGCATCGGTGGACGGATACCGTGCCACGGGCGCGTGCGTATTGCCCTGGCCGAGGATGGGAATGTGAAGGGGGTAGAGATCCTGTAGCCCGCGCGCCGCAACTTAACTTTCCATACCATTAGAAATCCGTTCCATGCCCAAAGACCATCGGCTCATCATAAGCCGCCGCCCGAAGGAGGGACCAAAGGATACGGATACCTACCGGGCGGAATGGCGGCTTGCCCCGGAAGCCCGACCTGACAACCCCTTCGACGTCACCCCGCCGCTCCACAAAGAAACAACTGGAGGAACTGCGCTGGTATCTGGAGGAATATATCCGATTCCCCGGCGCGGGGGACCGGGTGCGGGCGGGAAAGCTGGAGCGGAACCTGGACCAATGGGGCCGGCGGCTGTTCGAGACCATCTTCGCCGGAGACGAGGGCAGGCGGATTGCCGACAGCCTGATGGAGGGCGCCCAGGCAGCTCGAAATGGCGACGCCGGGGACAAAAAGGCCCCTATGCTCACCATCGCCAGCACCGAGGTCGCCATCCTTGCCCAGCCCTGGGAGCTGATGCGCGACCAGGATGGACTACTCGCCCTGCGCGGGGTCACCATACGCCGCCAGTTGCGGGAAACAAAAACCCTTCCCCGCTACCACTTCCGATTACCGCTCCGTATCCTGCTCATCGTCGCCCGGCCCGACAACGCCGGCTTCATCGATCCCCGCAACAGCATCCCGCCCATCCTGGATGCCGTGGAATCCCTGCCCGGCAAGATCCAGGTGGATTTCTGCGAGCCGCCCACCTTCGAAGAGCTCCAAAACCGCATCCGCGCGGCAAAGCGTGAGGGCCGGCCCTACCACATCATCCATTTCGACGGGCACGGGAGCATGATGGAGATCGATGTTCCAAACCAACCGGTCACCGAGATGGGCGTCCTTTGTTTCGAGAACGATGCAAACAAAATCGACCCGGTCCGCGGCCTTATCCTGGGCAAGCTCCTCTCCGAAAACCATGTCCCCGTGGTGATCCTGGAGGCCTGCCGGGGGGCTTATCTGTCCGACCAACCGGCCTATGCCTCGGTGGCCCCGGCCCTGCTGCAAAGCGGCGTCGGTAGCGTGGTGGCCTTCAGCCACACGGTCCATGTGGAAGCGGCCCGCATTCTCGTGGCCCGTTTCTATGCCGAGCTGGTAAAGGGCGCCAGCGTGGGCCGGGCCGTCGACGAGGCCCGCGCCGCCTTGCGCGACCGGCCCCAGCGTTGGCTCAGCCGTGGCCCGGATGCCGAGACCCTCGATCACTTGGATTGGTTCATCCCGCAGCTCTATCAGGCGGGAGACGATCCGGTGTTGCTGAATCAGCTTGCCGCGCGAAATGATGCGGCGCCGCCGCGCGGCGCGGAGAATGACAAAAAACCCGCCTGGAAAAGATGGGTGCGGGCCATAGGATGGGGTACCCCAACAGGGCATACACTCCCACCAAAATACAGAGAAACGAGAAGCCCCTGACTCCCTAATTCGTAATTCTCAATTCCAAATTCTTAATTCCTTCCCCCCTCCGCCCAAATACCAATTCCAAGGCCGCGCCTGGGAACTCCTGGAACTGGAACGGGCCTTTCGCCAGCACCCGGCGGTGCTGCTCCACGCCATGGGGGGCATGGGCAAGACGGCGCTCGCCCGAGAGGCCGCCCATTGGTGGTTGAGGAAGGGCGCAATCGGCCACGCCGTCTTCCACAGCTTTGAGCGACTCGCCGGCGCCGAGCGAGTGGTGCAGGTGTTGGGACAGGCGCTGATGGGGGATCGATTCAGCGCGCTATCCGGGGAGGAACAATGGCGGCGGGCGGTGGAACTGTTCCACCAGCAGCCGGTCCTGTTGGTCTGGGACAACTTCGAGAGCACCTTGCCGCGGTTTGCCGAGCAACCTGGGAGCGCCGCTCTCCAGGGCGGCAACGGAATCGATGCCGTCCAAAGAGCCGCCCTGGAGAGCGGCGCTCCCAGCGACGACCCCATCACCGGCTTCTCCGCCGAGGCCCGCGAACTGTTGCAACAACTCTACCGGGAACTCACCGCCCCCACGGATGGACATACTCCCAAAGGCAAACTCCTCATCACCTGCCGTCCGGCGGACGCCGGGTTGCCTTTGCCCGAGAAGGCGAAGATCGCGCTGGAAGGCCTGCACCCCCTGGATGCCCTGTACCTGCTCCGGGCCGTGATGAAGCAAAAGGCCATCGACCCGGAACGTCCCGGGTGCGAGCGGTTCGAGATGGATGATCTATTGAAGATGCTGGCCTGGCAACCGCTGGCCATGGAACTGGTGACGCCGCATCTCAATGAACTCACCCCGAAACAGATCCGCGCGGAGTTCGCCCAGCTGCTGGAGCGCTTTGTCGATGAGGATCACCCGGAGGCGCGCAACCGCTCGCTGCTGGCCTCTCTGGATTTCTCCGTGCAGCGCTTGAGCCCGGCGGCGCGGGCGGTATTGCCGATGTTGGCTTGGTTTCAGGGTGGAGTGTTCGAACGGTTCTTGTTGGATTTCATAGAATTAGAACGAGTGAATTGGTTTTGGATTCGAGAAGAATTGATGGATACAGCACTGATTCGGTTGGAGAAGTTGCCGGGATTTGCTATCCCCTATCTGAACCTCCACCCCACCCTGGCCTTCCTCTCGTCCCCAGAGGCGAGGGAGACATCGGCCCTGGGGGAGCGCTTTCTGGTCGTGTATCTTGACGTCATGGGCATCATAGACAATATGCTCCAGGGCCCCTACCCCACCGAAGGGATGGCGCTAGCGGTGCGGGAGGAGGCGAATCTCCGCCGCGCCCTGTGGCTCGCTTTCCAGGCTGGGGAACACCATAAAGGCTGGCAAATCGCCGATACCTTGCGAAACTATCTGGAACGGGTCGGCCGCTGGCGCGAGCGGGATACGCTGGTAGCCTGGGTCAGGGAATGCTTGCAAAAGACTGACGATGCCGAGGGGATTGATGAAGCCAACTGCGCCGCGATCCGCGACCACGCTTGGAGCCTGTTTGAACAGGGTCGGGAAGAAGAGGGATTGATGCAAGTACAAAGGTTGTTGGACAGACTACAACAGTGTGGTGGCGATCCGATCCAGGTCGCCTTGACACAGGCTCGACTAGGGCGTATCCACGACCATGCTGGGCGAAGCGAACTGGCCCTAGCCCCTTTGCGGGCTGCCATCGCCAGCCTAGATCGATCAGGCAAGTCGCAACAGACCAACCTGTCGGTAGCTCTGGGGAGTCTCGCCAATGCCTGCCTGGAGTTGGGCCGCTTCGATGAAGCACTGGCAGCGGCGCAGCGAGCGTTGGCGATCAACCGGGAATTGAATCGGACCCGCAATGTCGCTGTTGGTTTCGAACAAATTGGCGCCATCCTTATGGCAGCTAATCGCTATGCAGAGGCCGAGGAACATTACCATGAGGCCCTGGTTGCCGTTCGTCAGGCAGGGGATATAGAACTGGAAGCCAGTCTCCTACAACATTTTGGGGTTCTGTATGACGATCAGGGCCATCATGACAGGGCCGCGCAATACTACCGGGAGGCATTCCTACAATTTCAGACCATCGGTAACCAGATGGGCGAGATGCAAACCAGCGATCTCATCGCCAGTGCCGAGCAGTTACAGGGTCGCCTAGACGAGGCGGAATCCTGGTATAAACGAAGTCGCGAACTGGCTGAGCAACGGCAGGACCGTTGGCAACTGGCCACCATTGTGGGCAATCTGAGTAGCCTCTATCTAACCCACGCCGAGCAAGAGAGCGACCCAGCGGCACAAACCCAGTGGTTGGAAAAGGCGCTGGTCTCGGTACGAGAATCCCTGGAAATAAAACTGACGATGCAGGATCAACTTGGCGCGGCGGCATCTTACTCCAACTTAGGTCTGGTGTACTTTATGTCGGAGAATCTAAAGGCCGCCGAAGAAAATCTCCGGCAGGCATTGATGATTCGTGAGCCCCTCAATCATCCACGCCTACTGCAGATTTACGATGGCCTCATGGAGATCGCCCGTGCCCGAGGCGACGAACAGGCGGCGGCGCAGTGGCAGGCCAAGCGTGATGCCAAGCAGGCGGAGCTGGAGAGGCCGCGGACCGGAAACTGACGTTTCCGGGCATCACGATTTATACCCGCTCCAAAGCGCCAGCGAAATGGGAACCGGGAGAAGACGTGGGGCCCAGGGCAGGATTGCCGCCGGATTTCGGCTGGTGGCTATCTGTAGAAGAATCGGCGGGGGAATCGGAGACCCGTGAATCCTCGCCGGGACGCCGGTTATTTTCAGCCATTGCACCCGATCCACCGCCCTTCTGCGCCCATGAATCCGCCATGATAACGCCCCCATCCGCCCTATTCCCCCAATAACCCGCCACAGATAATCATTTGTCCGCCCTGTCGGAATATCCCACCGCCATCTCGGATCGATCCTCCGCTCTGTCAATGTATGATTCCGCCATGGCGCATGATCTATCCGACAGGGTGAATATAGGGTCCGCAATGGCGGATTATCGATCCGATATGGAGATTATATTATCCGCCTGATATATTTTTACTTTCGCCATGGTGGATTGACGGTCCGCATTATCAAATCTACCCTCCGCCATGTCGGATTGATGGGTTGCTCTATAGGATATTTTATCCGCCATGGCTTCCCTATGGGAGCGGATCGGAGAGGGATAAACGACGATGGCGCCCCCATGGGCCTCCGGCGCTTCCCGCGGGTGGCGGTTCCACATCGTTTCCACGCCGCTGGGCGCGTAAGAGGGAGCAAGAGGCCGGTGCTCTCCAGCGGCGGCTTTTCAAGGGCCCTCCCGGTGGCGGTCCTTCGCGCGGCGCGGTTTATCCGAACCCACACAGGAGCCGATAAATATGTCATCGAAAAAATTCCCGGAGACGGAGGCCAGGATCCTGAGTCTCGGCCGTGAGATGTCGGTGGGACTGGCGGCCCACGCGGCACTCTATCCGGCCCCGCCCATGGGCGTTGCGGACCTGGAGGCGGCCCTGGCGGACTACGAGGCGGCGAGGGAAGCGGTGATCGCGGCCAGGGCGGCGGTGAAACAGGCGCTGAAGACGAAGAACGAGGCCCTGGATGTGCTGGTGGGCGGGATGAAATCGAATCTGCGGTATGCCGAGAATACGGTGGATTACAACGACGCCAGTCTCGGCCTCATCGGTTGGCGCGGTCGCCGCCCCCCTGTCCGGCTGACGCCCCCCGGACAGGTGCTGGATCTGACCTCTCCCGACCGGGGCGAGGGCCGGATTGCGCTGGATTGGAAGGCCCCGGAGAAGGGCGGCAAGGTGGCGGCCTATAAGGTCCAGCGCCGGGCGGATGGCTCGGAGGATTGGCTGGATGTGGGGGTGAGCATGGAGACGAGGATCACCCTGTCCGGGCAGCCCCACGATACGCGGTTCGAGTTCCGCGTGGCGGCGCTGAACAAGGCCGGCGAGGGGGCGGCGAGTAATGGGGTTTTGGCGGTGTTGTGAGGGGGCCCGAGCAAAAGCGCTATGGACTACCGAAGCGGATTCACCGTCCGCTATCGGGATGCCCGGCTATGATAGACTGCGGCCATGGCCGAGAAAGACATCGTCAGCAAAGAGACCATCCGGCGACTGGCGGTGGATCTGGCTACCTACCTGCTGGAGCTGCCCATCGAACCGGATTCCGTGGAGGTGTTGCCCACCGAGCATCAGCGGGTGGAGGACCGTCGCGCCGACCTGGTGGTCAAACTGCGGGACATCTCGGGAGAGGGCTTCCTGCTGCATATGGAGATCCAGAACAATAACGACAGCACCATGCCGATACGGATGATGCGGTACATGACGGATATCCTGCTGGCCCATCCGGGTTTGCCGCTCAGGCAATATCTTATCTACATCGGGTCCGAACCCCTGACCATGCCCGATAGGGTGGACGGTCCCGGTTTTCATTATCGCTATGGGCTCCTGGACATGCGCACGCTGGATTGCCGACACCTGCTGGAGAAAGACACGCCGGATGCGCTGGTGTTGGCCATCCTCTGCGATTTTGGCGATCATGACCCCCAGGCGGTGGTCAATCACATTTATGCGCGGCTTAGGGCTTTGTTGGGGAATCGTCCCAAGCAATTCCGGGAGTACCTGTACATTTTGCATCTGCTTTCTACCAATCGTAACCTCGAGAAGCAGATAGAGGAGGCGCAGAAGATGCTGACCCGAATCGATGTGGAACGGATGCCCTTTTACCAATTGGGGATGGAGAAAGGGATGGCGCAGGGGATGGAATTGGGGCATGGAAAGGGCGAGGCGGCATTCCTGACGCGCCTGCTGGATTATAAATTCGGCGCCTTGGCGCCGGAGATCCGACGGCGTGTGGAAAACGCCCGTCCCGAGGAACTGGCCGCATGGGGACAAAAGGTGTTGAGCGCGACGACCCTCGATGAGGTGTTTTTGTAGATTTCGGGGTGGGTTGAATCGTTATACTTTGCGCGGTTGATAATTTAATTTTTGTAAAGGGTGTAAAATGTTGCAGGAGTAGGAACATACATGATTCGAATTGCCTTTACACCAGAAGGAATCGATGCCCTGGAACGCGAACGCTACAACCATCGAAACCCGAAGATGCTCGTGTCTACGCTCGTATCCAGGCACTCATCTCGACCTTTCGTAAACGTCACCGCAACGTCTTTACCTGCCTGCGACAACTGTTTGCTTCTCCTGTTGCTGTTTCTGCGGGAGGGGATAGGTAGGTAGTTACTATCTTAAAACCAAAATACCGTATTCGAAGCTTCGAACATCGCGCCCCAACTCTCGAAAATGGCGATCCGGGCCAGGCAGACACAATAAGAAAATTGAAAATATCAAGGTATTATCAACAGAAATAGCCGGATAGACCGCCAATCGCGGAGATAATTAATCGCGAGCGTAGCCCGCGCCTACATTAGGGGCTGTTGATGATTAGGTTTGCGTCTACCCTCGTTCAACAGTGACTCAAGCCCATTGTCCTCACAGCCTGTTTTGAAGGGTAAAAGGTGTCTCTGCTAGGGATCTACAGCTTCCTTAATCCCTTTGCAAACATCCACCCATGCGCTGTCGCGCTCGGCTCCCATCTCGGCAAACGGTTTTTCCGGTGGGGACAGGGCTTGATAATCCTTGAGCGGGGTTTGTTCGTAGGCGCTGGCGCGAATTGGAACCCATAGAATCTTGACGTTCCCACTTTTGGCTTCCTCGAGGAGTGGACCGAGTTCGTGTTGATGGATGAAATCGGATGCCAGAAAATCAGGACTGACCAACAAAACGGCAACTCGGGTTTTGGCAAGTGCGTTATTGATCTTCTCAAACCACTTTGCTCCGGGTTGAATATCCTTGTCCGACCATACCGTTATCGGGCCGAAACGCTCAAGCGGTTTGAGATGCGTTCGCAGTTCGTTGAGAAACTGTTCGTCTTTGTGGCTGTAGCTGATAAAGACTTGGTCTCGCATGGTTTTTCCCTCGGAAGCTTTTGGTGCATGGTGGGGTCGAGTTGGCGGCGGGCCGGAAGTAGGTTTCCTAGCATTCACCAATGATTGAATCCTGGCAAGAGAAGCAAAAAACTCGTCCCGTCCGTGCAATAGCTTACCGGCATCCTGGCGCAGGAGGGTAAGCAGCTTTTCGACTCCTGCCCGATTCCCGCCCTGTCGTAATTGTTCATCCAGTCCGCGCAACCCGCGCCTCATGCTTTCCGTATGGTTTTCAGGCTGGTGTTCGTCCTTGGGCTGCGCCTTCAGTATGCCGTAAAGGTCGGCAACGTACTCCATCATTGCGTCATGCACATTCGGCCCTCCGTCTAACCCGCCCCATGGACATCCATATAGAAAACGATTTCGATCCGGTTCCAATCGAGTTCGGCACCGGCGCTGATGCGAAGCAGTGTCTCGCCGCCAGTGACGTAGCTGCGCTGATGGGTAATGTCTATCGCCCGGTTTTCCGTCAGCGGCGCATGGTCCCGCTCTTTGGCAGCGCCGCGCTCACGGTTCCAACGCAGGGTATCCCGCAGGAGCATACACTCCACTTTATCGAGCCCATCGAACTGATCGATGACTTCCACATCCAGCTCCAGGGTGACGGGCGGCCCCTTCTTCGGAAGGTCGCCTTTCGGTTTTACCCCCAACAAACGGAGCTGCACCTGCCGGATCCGTTCCCGGCGCGGTAGATGCCAATCGCCGGAAACCTTTGCTTCCAGGATGCGAGTAAACCTTTCTTCCTCGGTATTACCGGTAGGTTCCTGCTCATCGAACCGCATCGCCAACAGGCTACGGCTCTGTTCCCCGCACTGATCGGCCAGCAACGCCTCCTTGACCTTGGTAATGGGATCCTTGCTGGAAAGGAACACCTTCATCTTGGCGTAGGCGGCCTCGGCGGTCATATCGGCCCCGAAGATGACCCCGTATTCCAGCAGGCGCAGGCTCACCGGGTCGCGGGGCAGGGAGAGGTGTCCCATATGGGCCTGGGATATGGCCATGACCACCACCCCGCGCCGGGTCAGGGCCTCGATCCCCTCCAAAAAACCGGAGCTTATGGGGGCCGTGCCCATCCCATAGGTGCGGAGCAGCAATCCCGCACGGGGATGTTCATCCTCGCCTATTTCTTTCTGGGTATCGCTGGGTATGCCCTTGAACAAATGGTCCAATACCCGGGCGTCGATGCCCGGATAGACATCCAGAATATGGACCGGTATATGCACTTCCCGGCGCTGGCGCATGAGTTGCCTGGAGGGTGAATGGATAAGATGAGACTGGATATCCAGATATTCCCCCACCTGCGCCAATGGGGGATAGTTACTGGAAGCAAAGCTTTGGTAGGAAGAAGGGTTGCTCATGCGGGTCCGGTTGGCCCGGAACAGGGTATCATGGGCGAAGATGCAGACTTCGGGAATGACGGCCACCGGGTCCTCGCCGCCGATGCGTTGGGCCGCCAGGGTAATGGCGCAGAGGATGTTCTGGAGGGCGTCGGTGCGAGCAAAGTTGAGGGGGAGTTGGGAGCCGGTGAAGATGATTGGGACGCTGAGATAGCGCAACATGAAGGACACCGCCGAGGCGGTATAGGCCATGGTGTCCAGACCGTGCAAGACCACGAAACCGTCGTAACGGCCCCGTTCCTTGTGGATGCGATCGGCAATCAACTGCCACTGTTCCGGGTCGATCCCGGAGGAATCCTTCAATTCGCGGGAGGCCCCTTTTGCCGTGTCCAGGGCCTCTACCCCGATGCGCACCTTTTCCCCCTCCAGGTCCTTTTCCCGCAATATTAATCGGTCATTCTCTTCTCCCATCAGATGGCTTTTGATCTCTTCGGGTGTTGCCGGTCTCAATTCCATGGCCTTGTTCCGATTCGGTTCGGCATACAAGCCGATATTACCGCCGACAATCAGCACCAGAATACGGGGTTCGCGTTTTGCCATTGTTTTTCTCCTCTGGAGATCATTGAGCCATCGGATGGACGACGAAAATCAATCCCGGGTAATCAGGGCGATATGGGCATTTTGGATCTCGATATCGCTGCCACCCAGAGGAACCAGGGTCAACTCCAGATTGCGCCCCATGTCGATGAGCTGTTCGGCGGAGCGGGTGATATCCAGGATCACGTTGTCGGTATCGCTGGTAAAGCGCTTGCTGACAGTGCCGAGGTAGCTTGGTCCTTCCTCCGGGGACTTCTCCGTCGCATTCGGTTCGTCCAGATAGACCTTGAAATCCAGGCGCCCCCGCTTACCGTCCTTGCTCTTGATACCCAGGAGACGCAGGAAGGCCAGATCCAATTGTTTTTCCTTGTAGGGGGCATTGCCTTGCATGTGTCCCTGAAAGACATCATTGTCCTGCCCCAAGACCAAGGGGCCCGCCTCGTCTTGCAGGGTAACCGGCCACATCGTTTCGCTGTTCTCCGCATCTCGGGGCCGGAAATGGACGTTATAAACGCTAGCACGCTGTTCGCCGCACAGGTTCAATTGCATCATGTCGGCCTCATCCCGGCGTCCGCCTTTGAGTCCCTTGCCCAGGATCATGGCCATCTTGGTGAGGGCCGCCTCCGGGGTCATATCGAGACCACTGATGACCCCGGCGGTGAGGAGCCCCGCGCTGACATCGTAATTGCCCTGCTCCACCTCCCCTTGCAGGCACTGGGTGACATTAACGAATAGCAGACCCTTTTCCTTGACGCCATATTCGATCTCTTTCAGAAATTCCTCGGTGGTCGGCGCGTTGCCGGTGCCAAAGGTCTTGAGGATCACACCCTTGAGCCCCTGGGTGTCGAAGATGGCGCGCAGCACCTCCGGCTTGATGCCGGGAAAGATATCCAGGGACATGATGTCCATATCCAAGCCCATGGCCACATTGAGCCGGGTCGGTTTCTCGGAGAGGTGGCGTATCGACTCGGTACGTACCTTGATATGTTCGCCCGCTTCGCCCAGGGCCGGCAGGTTGGGGGAGTCGAAACCCCGGTAACCGCTGGCGCTCACCTTGCGTAGGCGGCAGCCCCGGAAGAGTTCATTGTGGAACAGTACGGAAACTTCGGGCACTACGGTGTGACCTAGGGAGCGGGCGGCGGCGAACTCGATGGCCGTCACCACGTTCTGCACGGCGTCGGAACGGGTCTCGCCGATGGGGAGCTGGGAACCGGTGATGATGACGGGTTTTGCCAGATTCTCCAGCATGAAGGCCAGGGCGGAACCGGTATAGGCCATGGTGTCGGTGCCGTGGGTCAGCACGAAGCCTTCGTACTCCTCGTAGTGCTTCTTGATAAGCCCGGCCATCTCTTGCCAGTCTTTCGCCGAGATGTTGGACGAATCGATGGGATTCTTCAGGGCCACGGCATCCAGTCGGATTGCCTTGTCTCCCAGGGCGATCTTTTTGTCCCGCGGCATATAGCCGGGGAGAGAATTCAGAATATCCTCCATTTTACCGGGCACCAGAGGACTCATGGGGTCTTTGGGGTCGCTGCGGACCGAACCGATGGTCCCGCCCGTATAGATGATCAATACGCCGTCCGTATAAGAATTTGTCGCCATTGGTTTCTCCTAAGATTTGTTACACTTGTCTGAGCAAAGCTTCGTTTTTACGGTGCGCGAATACCTGTCGTTAATCTGTTTATTTCCCGCTCGGCTTTACAAACAGATCAAGTTTTAAGAGTGCTTTACTAACGCAAGCTCATGTCTCGCTGGTCTGAGGCGAAGCCTCGCTAGGGCATCCACTCGCATTGTCGAGGTCCAGGACCTCGTCGTTCGAGTTCAGATCTCCGTCATCGGAGTTCTGAACCGCGCCATCGAAGCTCGGAACCTCATCATCGAGATTCCGAGTCTCTCCATCGAGGCTCCGAGGTTCAACGCCGAGGTTCGGAACCTCGTTATCGGAGTTCCGAACTCCATCGTTGAGGTTCAGAACCTCTCTGTTCAGGCTCGGAACCTCATCGTTCAAGTTCTGAACTCCGTCGTTGAGGCTCGTAGCCTCTCCATTGAGGTTCCGAGCCTCATCGTTAAGACTCTGAGCCTCAACGATGCATCTTTTTGGTGCATCAACGGAGTTCGGAATGCCGTTGTCGAGGTCCCGAACCTCGTCATCAAGGTTCGGAGCTTCTCCGTTGAGATTCGGAATCTCAACGATGCGTTTCAAACACTCTCCGTTGAATCTTCAACACCGGCGCTTTTGCCTTCTGGTCCCGTCCTTATGTCCCCGAATCTCATTGCTTCACCACAATCCGGGGACGGAATATTCGGAGAAAACACCGTCGGAGCTTACCAGCGTCATCTCTTCCCGAATGGCCTGCGCGATTAACAGGCGGTCGAACGGGTCCTTATGGTGAAATGGCAGTTCTTCCATCGTCAGGATGTGGGGCAACTCGATGGGCAGAAACTGAACGGCGTTGTGCTCGCGTTGCTCGTAAAGCAATTGCGCAAGCGGGACATCCAAATCCAATTTGCCCAACTGTTGCTTGATCTGTATCTCCCAGACGCTGACCAGACTGAGAAACACCTCATTGGCAGGCTTCCGATAGGCAGCCAGGGCGCGGCGGGATACCTTCTCCGGTGAAAATCGCAACCAGAGAAACACATGCGTATCCAGCAGCAGGCGCATCACTACGACTCCCCGGTCCAAAAACCATCCGGCAGTGGCGCGGTAAAGTCATCCGCCATCCGGATCCTTCCCGCGTATTCACCCACCGCGCGCTGCTTTCGCGGCGGGGTTGCCGGCTCCTGTTTCGGAATCATGATTTCCACTTTATCACCGGAATCGAAGGGCAAGGCCTTTCGCATCTCCGGGTGGGCGTTCCCAGGCAGGGAGGCGAAATCAGCGGAATCGGCGCAGGCTTGCCCGCCGTTTTTTCTATCCGTGATAAATCCGAACGAGGTGATACTCTTTTTAAAGAATTCGTTTTTCTCTTCCCAGGTCATTCCCTCTATTTTTCGAGAGAGATCATCACGGATCCTTCGCATCATGGCGACAGCGTCAATATTCATATCAGTATCCATATCAATATTCATGGCTTAATACCTCCAGCGGCGTTCTGATCTCCATCATCGGATATCCCTGTTTCAGATTCACAGCGTTATATCCGCGTATTCGTTCCAGGTTGACGATGTGTTTGAAGTTCCAGCTTACCAATACATCGGCGTGATTTATCGTCGCGATGGCGATGTGTTCCGCATCGGCTAAGCTTTTCATGGACACAACGCCTTCGGAGAGATAGTTATTGGCCAGTTGCTCCGCCTCGACCGTTAGTTCGACATATCGAGTATTCCCGGCTGGCACTTGGGTTAGTATATTCCGCACACGGGGCGGTGCACTCTCCAATTCCGACAAGGTGATTGCGGATATCATCATAATCGCGGAGCCGGATTCGAACCTCTCGAAAAGGGCCACCGACCCGGTCTTGAATTCCCTATCCAAGCAACCGCCGATGACGGACGTATCCGTGTAAATGCGTGGTCTTTTCATGATATTGGCTCTGGTATCCCGCTTGAACGAGCGGGAATCCATGGGAGAAATGCCGTATACCTTTCCGAAAAAGATGGGCGCGCACAGCGAAATCCATCTTCGGCAAGCGCAATAGTCGGTCACGACGCCAGCGGCGTCATCTCCCCCACGTAGACCTTATTCATCATCCGCCTGATCTCGCCCAGCTTATCCGCCTCGGATAGCTCGCCCTTCCGAACCCTTTCATCCACCTGATACAGCACCCAACGGAACTTGGCGGTGGCGGCGGCGTTGGTCATGTTGCCAGTGGTGATGGCCCCGGCCTGGACCGCTTCCATACCAGGGGCATAGTGGGAGGCCAGGGTGGAATTGGCGGGGAACTGGCTGGCGATGATGACCGGCTTTCCTTTCTCTACCGCCTTTTTAATGAATCCCTTGAAGGAGTATCTGTCTTCGTTGGGGACGTTACCGGCCCCGAAGGATTGCAGGACCACGCCTCGGCATCTATCGGATTCCAGAACCGGCAGGAGCGTTTCCGGCTCCAGACCGGGGATAAGGGAAAACTGAATGACGCCATCGGCGAAGTGGGGCAGGAATTCCAGGGACAGTGGTTCTTGGATGCGGCGGTCCACCATACCGCTCAAAAGAATTTCTTCGGTGATGTAGCCGATGGGAAACTCGGCGGGGGACTCGAAGGCGTCGAAACGGCGCTCGTCCTTTTTCTGCACCCGGCAACCCCGGAACACGTACTCGCCGAAGCTCACCACCACCTCGG
Organism: uncultured Thiotrichales bacterium; assembly: GCA_964593225.1. Classification (GTDB taxonomy): domain Bacteria; phylum Pseudomonadota; class Gammaproteobacteria; order HK1; family HK1; genus JABDQX01. The sequence continues at coordinate 21,879 of CAZQHJ010000001.1, read as the reverse complement.
CGAGATCCTCGCAGGCCACCTTGACGGCCCGCAGCAGATTGACCCTCGCATCACCATGGGCCACCTCGGGGGTGGTCTGGGCGCCGGTCAGGACGATGGGGCAATTGAGATTTCTGCCGAAGGCGAAGGCCAGGGCCGAGGCGGAGAAGTGCATGGTGTCGGTGCCGTGGGCCACCACGAAACCGCGATATCCATCGTCCAGTCGCTCGTGGATGGCCTGGGCCATCTTCGTCCAGTCGGCGGGGACCATATTGGTGCTGTCCTTGTTGATGGGATCGAAGAAATCCAGTTCGGCAATGTCTTGAATCTCTTCTTCGGCCTTGAGGTAGCGCAGGAATTCCTTGGGGTTTTCCGGCGGGCGCAGGATATATTCGTCGCCCTTGCGCTCGCGGATCATGCCGATGGTGCCGCCGGTATAGATGAGACAGATTTTGGGTTTGTTGTTCATGGTGGATTGTTTGTTGTTGCTTAGTAACGTCGGATGATTCCCGCTGATTTTTCCGACTGTCATTTTTCAGCGCGCGAAAAACCTGGGGCCGGGTGTCCGCGGGCCGCTTCATTACTACTGCATCGACTGGGGATTTTCGTGAAGAAACCCCTTTGTTGCGCCTCGGCACCGGGTTATCGCAGTTCGGAACTGTGTTAACGGACATCCGAACTGCGTTGTCCGAGTTCTGAGCTGCATCAACAGAGTTCGGAACTGCGTCGTTGAGTCCTGGAACTTCACCGTTGAGTCTTTGAGACTTATCGTTGATACTCTGAGCCTCAATGACGCACCTTTTTGGTGCGTCACTGGAGTTCGGAGCTGCATCGTTGAGATTCGAAGTCTCTCCGTTGAGGTTCGGAACCTCAACGATGAGTTCTCAAGACTCAATGGAGAGTGATCAAGACTCTCCGTTGCGTGTTCATAACTCATCGTTGAACCTTCAACACTCATCCATGAGTCTCCGGGACTCAACAACGGAGCCTGGAGCCCAATCACCGAGGTTCCGAGCCTTGCATCGTTGAGTCCCCCGAGATGCCGAGTCATGGGGAGAAATTGAGCGGGTTGGCGGGGGAAGCCGGTAGTTATGTTTTAACCGTCCCCGGAAAACTCGTAGTAGCTACCTACCTGCAAGCCTTTCTCGGTGGCTGAATGCCTGACGTGCTCCGGCGTCTGTGCTTCGGTTATGCCGCGCACCTGGATGTTGCCGAGATCCCTATCCGTACCCCGATGGATCTCCGTCAGCACACCTGCTACGTAGCCTTCGAAGAAACCGCGGAGATCCCGAATTTCGTCATCGGAAAGCCCAACCTCGGGCCTATCAAAGGCGTCACCCGCCACCAGCAGCCATCCCTTCAGGTCATTCGCCGGCGCATCCAGAACGTGGATCGCCCCGAATCCCACGCCGGAGTCGAACTCTGCCCAGGACTCGATCCGCTGCCGGAGTTCCAACGATGGCTGTTCCCGTTTAAAGGTGTCGCTCAATTCCTTACCGAAATCCTCGCCACAACGCCGGCCTGCCTCTCGAAGCGCGGCTTTTTGCTTTTCTGTATTGTCTTCCGAGCCGAGAACCCCACCCATCAGTAGGTGGAAGGTCCGAACGCGCATGGCGATGTTGGGCTGGGCATCCACATTGAGCATGGTGCCCAGATGGAGATAGCTATCGAATTCCTTGGCCAGGATGCGGGTGTTGGGATTCATGCCGAGGTGTTCGTACCACCAGTTCTCGCTCTCGTCACGCCAACTCTCATTCTCATCGAAACATGTTCTGTCCGATTTAGGCGCGGCGCGAGCGCACAGGCTCAAATAGTCGTGGCTGAGCTTCCATTGCGGATCGCGCCGGTCCTCCCAATTGAACAAAATTCGTTCTTTTGCTTCTAGTTGCGACATCTCCGACAGAAATACGAAGTCTTCGGTCTGAAAGAAATTGGCGGCCAGATCCCTCTCTTTTCCCTTCCATCTCTTTCGCCGCCACTCGCTTCTTACCGCGTTACGATAGCTTTCTTCCTCCTCTTTCCCCGCATGGTTCGGTACTCTGGAGACTACGGGAATAAAGCCAATCTGTCTGTGCTTTTCGGTTTCGTCCGCCATGTGGCGCACCAGGGCGGCGGCGGTACCACAGGCATATCGAATACCCTCGGGATTGACCGAGAAAAAATGGACCACGGTATCGGCCCAATCCAGCAAAAAGAAGGCGCTGAAACCATCGAGGCTGGTCTTGCAGTCCACCAATAGGTAATCCGAGGCGAGGTGTTCCTCGATGAGCCGCTTGTCGGCCTCGAACGCCCGGATATTGCGGTCCAGCCATTCCTCGGGAAAGACGCTGGGCTTAAGACCGTTGACATCGTTGGGCGTGGTGTAGAAGAGACGATGGAAAAGGTGGGAGGAGATAAAGCCCCAAAAGTTGGCGCTGCCCTCATCGCCGGCACGGAGCAAATGGAGATTTTTATCGATCTCTTCGATGCTTTTCTCCAGGCTCCGCCAGCGCTTTTTATCGGCAACACCACCGGTACGCGCTTCGACATCGAACTCCTCCAGGTACTCCATATAACCCGACGCCGACGGTTTGCCGAATTTATAGTGCAGACCCGGCGCCGTATAGTCGAAATCCAGCATGAGCACTCGCTTGCCGATATCCGCCAGAGCACGGGCCACGTTACACAGGGCGAGAGTTCGTCCCACCCCACCTTTTACAGAGTGAAAAATCAAGGTCTTCATGATGTTGCGCTGTACGGTTTCAGCCGCGTCTCTCCGGTATTTGCTAGTTTCGCGCGGGAGTTGTCCGCTGTCCCCTTCACGTCACCAACCAAGTGGTATATTAGGATGAGCGGCGCAATAAAGACCACAAAGGCGGTCAACGCGCCGGCAAGAATCGGATAAATCACGTCCGCTTCCATGAATAGTCTCCATCATTGTGGGCAGATAAGGCAGTAAGGTTTCTGTCGAAACCGATTAAACGCGCATGGGTCGATACGGCCCAAAGCGGCGCGAGCAGGGCCGCTATAGTGGCAAAGGTGAAAAGGAATCGTTGTTGTTTTGGGCATAACTGTCCTGTCAGCTCGACAACGTAAGGTAATGCGTAGAGCAGGGCCGCCGCAAGCGCAACAAGCAAGCTAAGAGCACTGGCGAAATGTAGGCGGTTCATCTCCAACGATCCGATATCCCGCTCGGAATTGGCGCCAATATGACTCTCCAGATCCATAAGAAGCACGATAAACGTAAAGCTTACCGCCACCATCAGACTGTAGTAGGTCGGGGAAAAGAACTTCGATATGTCATCGCTCCCGCTACCGCTGGAATTACAGTTGGTTCCCGACCCGAATACCAGAAAGCCGAATAGGGGAGGCAACAGTACAAAAACCAACGGTAGAATATGATTCAGAAGCCCCCATCGGGTAGCGGGTAACCATCCCTTCCACCACACAAAGAGATACGCGATCACCACCACAAACAACGCTGGAAGAATGATCCACAAGGCAATCGACTGTGATTCATCTACAGGCATTCCTGAGAAGGGCCAGACGATAGCCGACACAATCACAATAACCACGAACAAACCAACGACCCATAGCTGCCTACCCATTTCTTTGCCTCGACCAGTATTCGTTTTCTCACTCATTTCACCACCTCTGTCTGCAACACTTCACACCGCAAAATGACGCGGAGAAAACCGATGCCAGTCCGTCTCCTGTTGGTAACAATGACCCACATTCAAAAGCCGTCCCTCTTGCCAGTGGTCGGCAATGAGTTGCAGCCCCACCGGTAGGCCCCCGGCATGGAATCCGGCGGGCACCGACATGCCGGGCAGCCCCGCCAGGTTCAGCGGCAGGGTATAGATATCCTGGAGGTACATGGTCACCGGGTCGTCCAGGTGCTCGCCCAGGGCAAAGGCCGGGGTCGGCGTCACGGGGCCGGCGAGGATATCCACCTCTTCGAAGGCGCGGGCGAAGTCCTCCGCGATCAGGCGCCGGACCTTGAGCGCCTTGAGATAATAGGCGTCGTGGTAGCCGGCGGATAGGGAAAACGTTCCCGTCATGATCCGGCGCTTGACTTCCGTGCCGAAGCCCTCGCCCCGGGAGCGGGTATAGAGATCCAGAAGGTCCTTGGGGTGCTCGCAACGGTGCCCGAAACGGACCCCGTCGTAGCGGGAGAGATTCGAGGAGGCCTCGGACATGGCGATGACGTAATAGCAGGGGATGCAGTAGGGGCTATGGGGCAGGTTGACATCCACCAACTCCACGCCGAGTCCGGTTAGCGTCCGCAACGCCGCGTCTACCAGGTTGCCCACGCCATCCCCCAATCCCTCGCCGTACCATTCCCGGGGCAGTCCCACCTTGAGGCCCTTCAACGATTCGGACAAGGTGGCGGTGTCATCGGGCACCGGCCGATCCATGCTGGTGGAGTCCCGGGGATCGGCGCCCGCCATGGCGCCCAGCACGAGGGCCGCGTCTTCCGCGCTCCGAGCGATGACGCCCCCCTGGTCCAGGGAGGAGGCGTAGGCAATCATCCCATATCGGGAGACCCGTCCGTAGGTGGGCTTGATGCCGGTGACGCCGCAAAAGGCCGCCGGTTGGCGGATGGAGCCCCCCGTATCGGTCCCCGTGGCGATGGGCGCGAGACGCGCGGCCACCGCGGCGGCGGAACCGCCCGAGGACCCCCCCGGCACCCGCGTCCCGTCCCAGGGGTTTTTGACCGGCCCGAACCAACTGGTCTCGTTGGAAGAGCCCATGGCGAACTCGTCCAGGTTCGTCTTGCCCAACATGACCATGCCGGCGGCCCGGAGGCGGTGGACGGCCGTGGCCTCGAAAGGCGCGACGAAGTTCGCCAGCATCCGCGAACCGCAGGTCGTCCTGACGCCCCGGGTGCAGAAGATATCCTTGTGGGCGATGGGGATGCCCGTCAACGGCCCGGCGTCCCCGGCGGCGATGCGGACATCGGCGGCCCGCGCCTGTTCCAGGGCAATCTCTTCGGTGACGGTGATGAAACTGTTTATCGTGGCGTCCAGGCGCCGGATTCGGTCAAGGAAAAACCGGGTGAGCGCTTCGCTGGAGACCTCGCGGCGTTGAAGGGCCGCCGATAGCTCGGAAAGGGATTGGTTATGCATGATGTTGCTTCCCGGAATTATTCGATGACCTTGGGCACCAGGTATAACCCGCCATCCGTGAGTGGGGCGTTTTCCTGGAAGTGTTCCCGCCGGTTGGTCTCCGTCACTTCATCCTGGCGGAGCCGTTGGGTGGCATCCAACGGATGAGACATTGGCGTCACTTCGTCTGTATCGACGGTTTCCATCCGTTCGACCAGATCCAATATATTGGATAGATCATGGGCGTAACGCGCAATATCTTCTTCATCGATGGCTAGGCGGGCCAAATGGGCGATTTTCCGGACGTCTGTCTTATCCATATGTGGGTTCCCGTGGGCGTATCCGATGTTGTGGGTGACCTTAGGTTCTTGTATGTCACGCCTAAGGGCATGTCCGAAACGGGGCCTTGCTGGCGAGAACAAAGACCGGCAGGTCTGTTTTTGTTAAGAATTAAGCATCTTACAAGAAAAGATATCGGTGCGTTAACATGAAGACCGAACTTGCCTTCCAAGGCGTCGTCCCCGTTGAATCGGTCAGCCACGAGCCTATCCTGATGGTCGCTATGGCGTAAAGTGCTAAAAACGTATTCACACAGCCGCAACGTAATCTGCCTTATCAGGATTCCACGGTAATCGAGGCCAACTCTTCATGATGATCCGCTTCTTGACAAAATGGTTCTCCAAACTTTGGAGATGGTTTTCCAGGCTTTTGCGCAAGGTCTTTCGCAAAAGACGCAAACCCGACCTTGGTCCGCTGTTCGAGCGCGACCTGCCGATGGGTGACGAGGGGTGGAAGCTGGATAAAGATTCTGCCCCGCCCCTCTTCCCCGACGCGGGTCCCTTCGCGTTGGCTTCCCTTTTCCGTGATCCGCACCCGAATACAATGCCCATCCAGCTCGGGGTGGCCAAGAAGCTTTTCGAGCTCATGGGCGCTTGGTACATCACCCGGCGGCTGCGCGTTATCTTAACCAAGCGGGATGCCTTTCAAGGGATAAGTATCTTTTTATCCCACTTACGCCTGGATTTTCAGGATCTGCTGCGTTCTCCTAAGGCGCGGGAGAGATTCAATCGCTACCTCGACATATTGATGGAGGTGGACGAGGTATGCCTGGAAATCAACGTAAGCGACCTCCCCATCTACGATGCATTGAAATCGGGCAATATCGAGAACGCCGAGGCGACGCTCGACCTCCTGCACACGGCGCGCCGAGTCCACGCCGCCATCGTCAATGAGAAGGCGATCATCTTTCCCGGGTTTCGCGACCAATTCGTTTCTCCCGCCATCAAGAAGATAGCCTATTGGGAAAGGTTGGATGAAAGCACCTTGACCGAACTGGAGGAGATATTGCATCTATGGCAGTCTCTTCAGGAACAGTATGATGAAATCACGGAAGCGCTGAGGGCGATTATCGAGCAAATCAATGGAATCGATCCGAAAGAGCGGCGAATAAGACGAGCCTTCCACCAAATCGTTAAGCGGGTAGATGGAATACGTAAGGAGATAGAAGAGGGCTCGAAGGATGCGGCGGACGGCATCGAGGAACTTCAGAGCTGTTACGATGAACTCGCGGCGATCCATGAACACATAAAAGATGGCACTGCCCATGAAGAGTCCGCTCATGAACGGGAAGATGACGAAACATCGCTCGATGGGAAGATCCGCGATTGCCTGAAGACCCTTGGGCTGAGCGGTTCGGGGCGGGTTACCTTGCAAATCCTCAAGACGGCCACCCGAAAATTACGCCGCCGCTACCATCCCGACAGAAACCCGGCACCCGACGCCACCGAAAAGACCCAGGCAATCAACGATGCCTATAAATTCTTGAATGACTGTTTGAGCAGAGGAGTCGAACTACATGGCTGATATCACCCCGCGCCGCCCGAGATTGCCTACCAGTAAAAAGCCGCTTGATTCCAGTGGAGGCACAAATATGTCCTTACCTCCCCGTGTGTCCCTGGATGATGTATTGGAAAAATACGAGACGAAAAATACCTCCCGGATAATCGGCCTATCCGATGCAACGGGCTCCATGTCGGGCCTCTGGTCCAAGACCCAAAAACACCTGACGGAGATGATTGCCCGTATTGCCCGGCTTGGGGAATGCGAGCTGCGCTGGGTCGCCTATCGGGATTACGGGGATGGCAATGGATTGCTCGAGTCCTCCGGTTGGGAAAAAGCACCGGAACCGCTGCTTCGATTCATACAATCGATCCACTGCCACGGCGGCCAGGATTGGGAAGAAGCGGTGGAGAAGGCGTTGGAATTCGCCGCGAACGATGACCGTGCTACCCGCGTGCTATTGATCGGCGATGCGCCACCCCATGCCGAACGAGACTATCGCCAACAGGCCAAGCGTCTCGGCCAGCTCGAGCGACCGGTATTCAGCTTCGTGGTGGGAGGGAGTCCCGAGACCTTCCGCGTCTTCAGCGAGATCTCGCAATTGAGTGGCGGCACCTGCTGCCACCTCGAGGATGTCGATGATCTGATCGACGTGGTGGTGATCACCGCCGCCCACGATATGGGGGGAGAAGACCTGGTTTTGGAATACACCCGAAAATATGCCAAGCAGCTTTCATCCAGTGGTAAATCCTACAGTTCCAAGTTGCTGATGCTGAAAGGCGGGTGAAACGCCATGGAAAAATATTTCATTTACACCTACAGAAGCGGCATTGTCATCGCCATATCGATTGCGGTTACGATGGTTATCTTCGACTTTTCCTTCAATATCCTCCTATTTAGTTTACCGTATATGTTGATTCTTATTTTCCTCGGCTATCGCTTATCCGTGGCTGAACGGAACATGGCCGGGGAGCGAATTCAAACCGCCGGTTATCTGCACACGCTGATCGGCTTCTCCATAGCACTGCTCCATGTCCGCGGCAGCCAGGAAGGTTTCAACATCATCGAAGTCATGCAACCACTAGGTAGCGCCCTGATTACCAGTATCCTGGGTTGGTTTGCGGGAGGAGAACTGTCATCCATCAAACGTGACGGAGATATTCCCGGCATCAAGGATGAAATGGGTAGGCTTTCCGCCGAGTTGGACGGATTTACCAATATGGTTAGAGCTGTCCACGAGAACTATATCAAGACCATTCAAGGTTTCTCGGAAGAGTATGGAAAACTGCTGGATAAACAATCGAAAGAGTCCGAAAAACTACTGGGTAAACAGAAAAAACTGATAGAAGAACTAATCAATGGCTCGAAGGGCGTTCTTGCCGGAACTGAAGAAACGCTCGGTCGATTGAATTCATCTTCTCACGGTTTGATTGACGCCATGAATAAAACCAACGGACTTTCCAAGGATTTCAGTAAAAAATTCGGGTAAGTTCGGCGAAGAATTCGAGGAAACCACCCGTCGAATCCTGGAAAATGCCAAGACCCATGCCGAAGCGCTCCAGGGTGCCGCCTCCGAGGCGGAAAATACCCGCAAGTATCTCTCGGAATCACGGGTTCTCATCGCGGAACTGGAAAAGCTGCTGAACCATATTGCAACGATTCGGGGACACAGTGGTACCTAATCACGCAAGAAAACATCGTCTTGAATATCATCTCGACGGAATTCCCGAGTAAAAGGTCGAAGCCATATGCAAATCGGATCACTGAAACAGAGCGAGATATTCGCCTTTTTGGCCGCCCTTTTTTTAATCGGTGTTGTTCTATCCGAGCAGCACCGTGTTGAATCGGACCAGCGCCTCGAAGCAGAGAACCAGCGTCTTGTAGAAGAGAACCTAGGTCTTGAAGCCGAGAAGCGGCACCTTGAAGTAGAGAGGCAACGCCTCGGAACAGAAAACCAGCACCTTGAAGCGGAAAACCAACGCTTTGAATCAGGGAAGCAGTATCTTGAATCAGAGAACCAACGCCTTGAATCAGGGAAGCAGTATCTTGAAGCAGAGAACCAGCGTCTTGAACTAGAAAAGCAGCGCCTTGAAAAACCACCGATCATCACGCTCTCCGAAGAAACCCGTGAATTTCGCTTCCCCTCCAGTTCGGCGGAAGTTTCCAGACCCTTCGCCGAGGCCCTTCGCAAGAATATCATTCCGGACCTGGATCGCCTCAGCAAGGAATATGACTGCGATGTCATCGAGATCATCGGCCACACCGATGGCGTCCCCGTAAAACCGGCGCGCTCCAACATCGACTACATTACCCATTCAAAAGATGATGTTGTGTTTGGCAGCAACCTCGACCTTGGCATGTTACGGGCCATCAGCGTCATGAGAATATTCGAAAAAGCCCAAAAACAGGGGAAACTTACCCGAATCAAGTACTTCATGCCCTATTCCGCCGGACAATTCGTACGACCCGACAAGCGCCTCGCCTGGGGACGGGAAACCGAAGGCGATCGCGCCAGACGGCGGATTGAAATTCGTCTCCTACGCTCGCGATAAACGCACCGTATCGATTTCCGACCGGGGCGGCGCGTGGCCGGTGTGACCGGGGGACCCGAGGGGCCGGGGCAAACGGCCCTACCCGCGTCCTACGTCTCCACGTCGAAAATACCCCCTGGGCAACCGGGAATAACCCGTTGATTCTCGGGGAGACTCCGGTGGAGGGAAGTTGCCCGGGCAGCGGGACGCCCCTCTCGGCATTGTCCGATGCCAACGCAAAATGTCGGAAAGAGAAAATGCTTGATTTTCACCCCATTTCCCGCTAACGTACTTTTATTGTTTCGATTCGGCGATCCTCCGCCCTTTTCCTACCCCGCATCGCCGCGCTTGGGATAGCGAAGGCGGCCTTCGGATCGCTTCTCGTCGGTTTCAGGGCAGGGCGTGGTGTTTTTAACCATCACGCCCGGGCCTGGAGCTTCATCCCGAAGAGTCTTGGTTGCCCTATATAAAGCTTCATGCATGGAATATGAAGTTTTATATATCGTGAGTTAAGGTTCATATAAAACAAATAAAACCTCATGTGTCGTATATAAAGTCATATAAACGATACATGAGGTTTTATTTGTTTTGAACGAGATTTAATATAACGAATATAAAGCATTATATATCCTATATTAGGCTTTATAGGAGATGTTTCCATCGTCATAAATGATGATCCACGCCGGATGGGTTTCGGAAAATACAAATCATTATCAGGGGGTTACAGGAAAACATGGCGACTTTTCCCATAGAAGAAAGCAAGCTCTTCAAGCTTGCCGAGGATGTGTCCAGCGGGCTCAAGACCCACCCGGACCTCTATCCGTCCCCGCCGGTAGACCCCGTGGCCCTGGATGAGACCATCGCCGCCTATAAGGCCGCCAAGGACGCCAGCATCACCGCCCACTCCGCCGCCGAGCAGTCCACCACCGTCAAGAAGGAGGCCATGCACGCGCTGGCCGAGCAGGTGAAGATCAATCTCCGTTACGCGGAGATGGCGGTGGGTTTCGACGACGCCAAGCTCAAAGCCCTCGGCTGGGGTGGACGCCGGGAAAGGACGCCGCTGGCCGCGCCGGGCCAGGTGGTCGGGCTGGTGAGCGTCGAGCAGGGCGATGACTGGATCGTGCTCGCTTGGGAAAAGCCCAACGATGGCGGCAAGGTGGCGAACTACGAAGTCCGGTGCCGGGAGCGGGCGGGCGAGGCCGACTATCGAACCGTGGAGACGACCACGAGCATGACGGTGACCCTGGAGAATCAGGAACGGGGCAAGGAGCTGGAATATGTGGTGGCCGCGGCGAACCGGGCCGGGAAGGGGCTTGTCAGCAATGCGGTGATGGCGGTGCTTTGAGGTAAGGGAGAAATGTGAAGTTTGAAGGGGCGCGCGCGGCAACTCCCCAACCATCCCCGCCCCCGTCCCACCCGAACTTGCCCGAAAAGAGAGAACCATGAAAAAAACCGCGCGGCTTTCGACCCTGCTCCTGTTCCTGTTCATCGCCACCGGCCGCGCCAATCCGAATCCCATGGGCGATTCGCCCGTCCCGTCCCGTCCCAGCCCGATCCGTCACGGGTGGACGCGCCGGATGAAGACGGCCGAATGCCCGAACGGGAAACATCGGCCTCCCACGGCAGGGAAAACGGCCTCCTTTACCGGGTCAATGGCGCGGAAAACGAGATTTTCAGCGTCACCTTCACCTGACTGCCCCAAGCGCCCGGCGACGCCCTATTCCTCCAGGTGGCCGCCCTGACGGTCACTGGCGGCGGCGTCCCGCATACCCCCACGCGGATCGAAAAGGGCACGATCTTTTACCGATACACCGATTACACCCAGTCCTTCAAAAGGACCGAGCCCAGGGAAGCTATCGCCATCCGGCTGGACTTCGAGGGTCATCCCGGCCTGGAAATATCCGTCGCCGCCTTGAAGCCGCGGAATATCATCCCCGTGGGGACGGTGGTTTCATCCATTCTGCCGTGGGAAAAGTATGTGGGGGCCGTGAGCGACGAACCCATATACAATCCGGACGCCAATGAACCGAGGACGAGTGAATGGGCGCCCTGGGACGGGCGCGGGATTGCCGGTTCCGAATTGGAGAGATTGACCGAGCGCGACAAGGCCCCGGACCCGCGCGGGGTCTTCCCGAGGGGACTGAACCGATTCGACCCCGAAAATGAGCCAGCGCGCGTATCCGGCAAACAAAAAGACCCCACGTCGGGGAGAAAAGCGGGAGATGGCGTGCGGCCCGATAGTGTCGGTAGGCATCGTCATACATTCACCGTCAGGTACAGGTCGGAAAGTTCTTCGGCTGAGACGCTTCTCGACATCTACCGGTCGCGTAGTAGAAGTACTCCAAATCCCTATGAATATCCAACCGGCTACTACAACGACAACCCCACAGCCGAAACCCGGCCGAAGAATATTGCCGTCTACTACTATATCAAGATCAATCAGTCCCCCGCGCCGTAAGCGCGTCCCTGGACACGGAATATCCGGGCCTTGCGAGGAAGAGATCCGGCAACCGCGAGCCGCGATGGGAATTCCCGGAATCCCGTTTTGGATTATCCCCGCGCGGCCTTGGCGTTTTTCGCGAAAGAAGCCCGCCCCTCCGGTCCACCGGCACCCGGGATGACCCCTATCCGTCAGGAACAATGACAGGCGCGCCTGGGAGCTCGCTTTCGGGCGCTCGAAGTGCCTCGTTCTTCGCCTCAACGGCCCGCCTCGCCTCGCCACGGGCCATCATCGCGGCCTCCCTGTCCATCACATAGGCGTTCTTCGCCTCATGGAAATCGAGGACATCGACGGGCGGGGCCGGATAGATATCCGAATGATCCCGGAAAATCGAGTCGCCGCCCATCCCGACGGGAAAGTATCCCGATGCGTCTCGGAAAGAGGCAATAGCATCCGGCTTCGATGCCATGGTTGCCCAATCCACTACCGCCGATTCCATGGCAGTAAATAATGAATGCTACGTCACGCCGATGGAAAAAAAGGGGAACTATAATACATTACTAGCCATGGGCTGGCTCAATCGCGGGCATGGTCCGCTCCTACCGGATAGCGCGTCCCTTGTAGGAGCGGGCCATGCCCGCGATTTTCTCACTCGTAATATCAATGGAGCACGCCTTTCGTTCCGGAAACCCAATCAACGGTTATCCTATATAGTCCCCAAAAAAAGGATACACTGACCGAGGCTTATCCGACACCCCCCCTCGACAATACCCTGGGAAAAACCACCCTGATCCGGTTCGAAACCGCCGGGAAATGTTCAGCCCTTCGATAGTGAAGAAAACACCATGAGAAAGATGTCGATTCCACGCCGATTTTTCCTTGTACTGTGGGCAATTCCGCTGATTCATGGTGTGGACCCGGCCCGAGCCGCCTGCGAAGCGGTGGATCCGGCGACTCGCTATTGTTTGAAGAGCGACGACAACGGTTTTGTGCGTTGCAATTGTTATTTCGAAGAAGATGATTACCGATGGGTTTGCCGGGGTGGTGTCGAAAGGGGTAATAATCTCCCGGATAACAAGGATTACGATTGTATCGAGATGAGTCATCATACCTGCAAGGCGGTTTGTATGGATTATCCGGCGTATCCGAATTTCAGGTGACCGCAGATATGTTCGAGAAGAAAAACAGCGAGAATATTGTCTGGGTCATACCATTCCTGATATATGCGATTTACCTGTTCGTTATCCTGTCGTATGGCCATACGGATACGTATTACGCTTCATTCGGGCTGCATCTTTCTTTTCTCGATAATCCGGCGGAGATCTATTTCTTTCACGGCCTGAAGGCGTTCGTGGTCAAAGAACCCCGATACGGGATTCTGGCCATGATACTGGCATTGTCCGGCCTACCATTTATTGCGTTTGTTCAGGCAAAGAAAATAAACCGGCGCCTTCTCGATCTGTCGGAAACGCAAGAGGCCGAAAACCCCACCGGAATATCGGGGTTCATTCGAAAACACGGAAATCCGGTGAAATGGATATATTGGACATTGTTTGTCGGCTTCTTTTTCTCTCTTTTTGTCTTTGGGACCCTCGTCGTTTCGAAGCTGGGAGAGAATCATGCCAGGAGATATATCTCCGATGAGATCGATTATGCCGACTCACATAGAAACCCCTACGCGAGAAGGCAGCTGTTCGAACCGAACAAAGTCGTTTTCCTGACCAAGAGAGGCGGGGAAGATAAAGAAAGCTGTTATCGTTTGTTGCACATGGATTCCAGCGGCTTGTATGTTTATCCCGAACCCGCACAGTACAAGCTGATAGAAAAAGACACGAACCATCAGGACCCGCAAATCGTGAATGTCGATCTCCTGTTTTTCCCCGCCGTCATCATCGAACGGGCCGGATTCGGCGATCGCCTGCTCGCGGATGAAAAATGCATCCCGGAGGGTTGGCAGTCTTGGAAAGATTGGAGAATGGAGTTTTCACCCAAACCGGGCCTGCGTATCCGGAAATCCAATGAATAGTGCCGCGCGCCCCTCAAGGCCATGCGCTTCGATTTAGGGGCGTTGTGGCCGTAATTTCCCTTGGCTAACGAAGGCGGTGGACTGCCGACACCGAGGAATGGCCTGGAAAAGTTGCACGCGGCGCTGAGATGCAGCAAGATTGAATTTTTCCTGTCCCCAATCGCGGCCACTTTCCCGGGGTGTGAAACCAAAGTGCGATTGGTCGGTCCGGTTGGGGCCGAGTTTGGGTCGGGAACGGAAATTCAAGGTAGGGTTTCACCCAGGGTTTCGAGAGGGGCGAACCTGTCCGGGAGGGCGAGGCTCCCGCCGAGCCGAAAATGCCCGCGCGAATGATCGATCGGAGATACGGCTCGGCGGGAGCCTCGCCCTCCCGGCGGATCCGGCGAAAAATCGCACTTCGGTTCACACCCGCTTTCCCGAACACGCGCGCCTGCAAAGCAAAATTATGCGCTTTTTCCGATATCGCTTCAGCCACGGCGTCCATCCCCGAGAGAACAAGGAACTGACCGTGGATCTTCCGATCCAGCGGGTTCCGTTCGTGGGTCGCTATGTGCTTCCCCTGGATCAGCATCTGGGGGCGCCGGCCCAGGCCACGGTGGGCGTGGGGAAACGTGTGCGACGGGGACAGCGCATTGCGCGTCCGGGGGGATTCATCTCCACCGCGCTCCACAGTCCGGTCACGGGGAAGGTGATGGCCATCGAACCCCGCCGCGCCCCGGGGGGGAAATTGTCCCCTTCCATCGAGATTCAGGCCGATCCCTTTTCTACCCAGCGACTGATCCCCAATCCCCCCATCGACTGGGTTTCCCTGACCCTGGATGAGTTTATCGACCATATCCAATCGGCCGGTATCGTGGGATTGGGGGGCGCGGCCTTTCCCAGCCACGTCAAATACAGCATGCCGAAAGGGAAGAAGATCGAGTATCTCCTGGTCAATGGCGCCGAATGCGAACCGTATTTGACGAACGATCACCGCCTGATGCTGGAGCGTGTGGATGCCCTGCTCCAGGGGATTGCCATCGTCAAGCGCAAACTCGCCGCCCGGCGGGCTGTTATCGGCATAGAAAGGAATAAACCGGACGCGATTTCCACCCTGCGCGGTCGCATCAAGCACATTCACCGCATCGATGTCGTGCCGCTGCCGGTAAAGTATCCCCAGGGCGCGGAACGAATGTTGATCAAAGCGGTTTTCGGGTACGAGCTGCCCGCAACAAAGCTGCCACGGGATATGGGCATCGCCGTGAACAATGTCGGCAGCTTGGTGGCGATTGCCGACTATTTCGATTCCGGTCTGCCACTCATCGAGCGCATCGTTACGGTATCGGGGTCCGGCGTTACCTATCCCGCGAATCTGATTGTGCCCATCGGCACGCCGTTACGGGAGGTGTTACGGTTCTGCGGTGGGCTCAGGGAAACGACAAAGAGCGTCATCATGGGGGGGCCGATGATGGGCCAGCCCATCGGCAGTCTGGATGTCCCCATCGTGAAGGGGACATCCGGCATCCTTGCCTTTACGGAGAAAGAAGCGAGTACGCCCCACGAACGCCCTTGTATCCGCTGCGGGCGTTGCCTCGCGGCCTGCCCGCACTTTTTGAATCCATCCCATCTGGGGCGCCTGGCAAAGGCGCGCCGTTTGAATGAAATGCGCGCCTATCGTCTGACCGACTGTGTCGAGTGCGGGTCTTGTTCTTACGCCTGCCCCTCGGGGATTCCGTTGGCGCAATTGATTCGCACCGCCAAGCGGGAAATCCATCAAAGAAAGTCGCGAACAGGCGCTGCGCACGCCGGTTCATAGTGGCCGGTTCATAGTGGCAAAATTATCCGCTATCCCCAGATAGCGGTGATGGAGAGACATAACCTGATCGCGAAGGTGTTCCAAGTCCCTATCATTGGTGATCACATCCTGGGCCGCCGCCAAACGCCTGTCCCGACCGGCCTGGGTCAGAAGGATAGCCTCCACGGTGGCCCGGTCGGTGCCGTCCCGCCGACAGGCCCGTTGGATTTGTTGTTCGACGGGCGCATCCACAACCAGTATCCGGGTGATTGGCCATGACTCGCCGATGCCCTTTCCCGACGTTTCCAAGAGCAGCGGAATCGCCAACACGCGGTATGGCCCCATAGCGGCAGCCGAACGCCGCCGCATTTCCTGTTTGATGCGAGGATGCAAGATGCGTTCGAGCCGCCGGCGGTCCCCGGGGACGGAAAAGACCCGGGTCCGTACAATCCCCCGATCCAGCCTGCCGGCCGGGTCGAGAATGTCGGTCCCGAACGCCGCCACGATCTCATCCAAGGCCGGTTGTCCCGGTTCCACCAGCGCCCGCGCCACCTCATCGGCGTCGATGACCGGCACGCCTTGTTCCACCAATAGGCGCGCCGCCGTGGTTTTACCCGAGGCGATGCCGCCCGTCAGTCCGATAATGAGCGGGGAGCGCTTCACCCTTAACCGCCGGTCATGGACATGGGACGCCTCACCTGCCCCGGCTTGTCCTCGAATTCATGGCGCTTCGGTTTCAAGGTCAGCGCCTTGACAATGGCCTCGCGCAAGGTGTCGTCATCGGCGCCATTTCGGAGCAGGGGTTGCAGGTCGTAACGGTGATTTTGCCCGAGACAGAGGTAAAGCATTCCGGCCACCGATAGGCGCACCCGGTTACAGGTGACGCAGAAATGCTGTGAAATCGGCGTAATAAAGCCGATACGCAGTTTCGTGCCGGCAACTCGGAAGTAGCGGGCAGGGCCGCCGCCGGTGACGATATCCGGGAGCAATTCGAATTTTCGCGCCAGTTGTGCCTTGACCGCCCGAAGGTCCGAGTAATGCCCCCTGAGTCCACAGCCCGGACGCCCCATGGGCATGGTCTCGATGAACCGGAGCGTGAAATCCCTTTCAAGGCAAAACGCCGCCATATCCTCGAATTCGTCGTCGTTTTGCCCTTTCAAGGCGACCATATTGATCTTGATGGGGGCGAAACCCGCCGCCGCCGCGGCTTCCAGCCCGGCCAGCACATCCCCGAGGTTCCCGCCGGTCAGCCGATGAAATCGGTCCGGTTCGAGGGTATCGAGACTGACATTGATCCGTCCGATCCCGGCCAGACGCAACGGCTTCGCATACCGGAGCAATAGGCTCGCATTGGTGCTGAGGGAGAGATCGTGAACCCCCGGTAGCCCCGACAACCGCGCCGCGAGGTCCACGATGCCCTTCCGAACCAAGGGTTCGCCGCCGGTGATGCGAAACCGGCTGACGCCCAGCTGGGAAAAGACCCGCGCGACCCGCTCTATCTCGTGGAAGTTCAAGCGGTTCTCGGGCGCCTCGAAATGACGGGAACCTTTAGGGAGACAATAGAAGCAGCGATAGTTGCACTTGTCGGTGACCGACAGACGAAGATACTCGATGTGCCGACCGAAGGGATCGATGAGCTGCATGAGACTATCGATAGTCGGGGTCCTAGTCGGGGTCCATGACCCTGGCCGCCTTGGTGGGCCAGGGTCATGGATTCACAAGATCATTCCAACTCGAACGCCACCGTCGCATAGGGCGGCAACGTGACGCAGAGGGAGTGCTCCCGGCCATGGGCCCAATGTTGTTCCGCCGTCGCGCCGCCGGCGCTACCCTGATTACCGCCGCCATAGACCTCGGCATCGGTGTTGAGGACTTCCCGATAGTACCCCGCCTTCGGGACACCGATGCGGTAATCGGTCCGCACCACCGGCGTGATGTGGGTCACCACCACCACGCATTTGGCATGGTTTTTACTCCAGCGCAGGAAGGAGATGACGCTGCTGTCGTCGTCGGCGGTGTCGATCCATTCGAAGCCCTGGGGGTCGGAATCCCCTTCGTGGAGGGCCGGGGTCTTTTGGTAGAGGCGGTTGAGATCCCGGATGAGGGACTGCATACCGCGATGCATGGGAGAGTCCAGCAGGTGCCAGTCGAGGCTGATGGTGCTGTTCCACTCCCGGTCCTGGGAGAATTCCGTGCCCATGAAGAGGAGCTTTTTGCTGGGTAGGGCATACATCAGGGCATACCAGGCGCGCAGGGTGGCGAACTTTTGCCAATAGTCGCCGGGCAGTTTGTTCACCATGGAGCCCTGCCCGATGGAAACGTGGTCGTAGGACACCGGCAGGACGAAGGCCTCATCGAAGAAATAATTGAGGGGATTCGTCAGCTCGTAGTGGTAATACCTCCGATGGACGGGATGGCGGCGGAGATAACGCAAGGTGTCGTAGGCCCAGGCGGTATTCCAGCGGGCGGTAAAGCCGAGCCCGCCGGCCGGCACGGGTTTGGTCAGTTCGCCCCGCAGCGAGGAGTCTTCGGCCACCATCATGGCACCGGGATGTCTTTTCGCCACCCGCTCATTCAGGTGGCGGATAAACGCCAACGCCTCCAGGTTCTCGTTCCCGCCCTGCGCATTGGGCGACCACCCCCCTTCGGGCCGGCCATAGTCCAGGTAGAACAGCTTGGCCAGACCGCTGATGCGCAGCCCGTCCAGGTGAAAGCGCTCGAACCAGTAGAGGGCGTTGGAGGTCAGGTAGTCGACGACCTCCTTGCGCGTGAGATCGTATAAAGGCGTATTCCAGTCCGGATCGCGCCGTTGGTCGAAACCACCATACTCGTAGAGGGCCGTGCCATCGAAATAGGCCAAGCCGTTTTCTTCCTCGGAGAAATAAGTAGGCACCCAGTCGGCCACCACGCCCAGACCGGCCCGGTGACAGGCGTCCACGAAATAGCGGAAATCGTCCGGGGACCCGTAGCGGTTGGTGGGGGCGTACAGGTTCGAGGGCAAATACCCCACCGTATCGTCATAGATATATTCGGTGACCGGCAGCAGGGCGATGTGGGTGAAACCCGTATCCAGGCAATAGGCCACCAGTTCATCGGCCATCTCACGGTAGCTCAACCAGCGGTTGTCTTCTTCGAGTTTGCGCCGCCATGAGCCCAGATGGACCTCATAAAAGCTGATGGGGTGACTGGGATTGTGCTGGGTCCGGCGGTCCTTCATCCATGTATCGTCCCGCCAGCGGAATGCCTTGCCATCGTCATGGACGATGGAGGCCGTGCCCAGGGGGGACTCCGTGGCAAACGCGATGGGATCGGATTTGAGTTCCGGGATCGCCTCCGGCGTGTGCTTGATCTCGTATTTATACAAAGCCCCGATCTTCACCCCCGGTAGGAATATCTCCCAGACCCCGCACTCGCGACGGAATCGCATCCCGTGACGACGGCCATCCCAGTTGTTGAAGTCGCCCACCACGGCGACGCGGCTGGCATTGGGGGCCCACACGGCAAAGGCCACGCCGGAAACACCCTCCCGCTCGGTGGGATGGGCGCCCAGTTGGTCGTAGACCGATTCCCCTGCCCGGAGTTCGGCTACGTCCTTGTCGGACAAGACCGGGGGGAATCGGTAAGGGTCGTCCATATCCGTTTTGCCGGCCCGGGTAGCGACCCGCAGCCGGTACGGGAAGGGCTGTGTGCGTTCGAGTACTTCGCCCACGAAGAGGCCCTCGTCGTGCACCCGTTTGAGATCGGCGATGACCGTCCCCTCGGCGGGGTCCAGCACCTGGATGGCGATGGCTTCCGGGTAAAACACGCGAATCACCCTCGCATCCGTTGCCCTCGACTTATGTTGGCCGAAGAAGGCGAAGGGATCCGACAGCCGGGCATCCAGGACGGCGGCGATGGTCTCTCCCCCCACCATGGGCGCCCTTGGGAGGCTCATGCCGGCCACGGGGCCCTTGGGCTCCGGGGGAAGGGGCACCTTGGAGGTCAGTCTCGGTTTGACGCCGGCTTTGGGGGCCGCGCCGGAGAGCGTATCGGGTTGGGCCTCGGGTTGGGGCTTCCCCGCCTTGGCCGCGGTCTTCCCGGCGGCGGGCCTTGCGTGATCCCGTGAGGCGGTTTTGGCGATCACCTCCGCAGCGGAACGGTGGGGCTGGGGTTTCTTCCCGGTGGATTTGCTCGGATCGCCTTCCGAACGCTTCAGGAGCGCCATGGCGTCGATGCCGGGGGGCAACGTCTTGTGGTCCGCCGTGGCCGCCGCGGAGGTCAGGCTGGGTCGCCCCTGGGCCTCTGGGTCGGCCGACGGCGTCTCCTGCCGGGGCGGAGATGGGGACCTTCCCGGGGCAGGCTTGGCCTGGGGGGGCATCGGGTCGGCGGCCTTGGGCTCCGTTGTTTTCGGGGCGGCGGTCGTGGTCGGTTTTGCGGAGGCGGGCTTCTTGGCCGGCGGCGTTTCCCGGACGGCCTTCGCCGCGGTCGTCCCAGGCCGGGTCGTGGCCTTGGTTTCGGCGGCGGGGGTCTTTTGCCCGGCCTTCGGCGCGGGTTGGGCCGTTTCCGATGGGATCTTGGGCGCGGCGGTCTTGGCGCCTGTCGGGGTGTCGGTCAGGGAGGTGGAATCGGCTTTGGTGTTTTGTGTCATCTTCGTGTTTCTCTTTAACTTCGACGGCGGCGCGTTGGCGCGAGGCGTTGTGCTTTCAAGGGCGATGCTTGGAATTCAGCGCTGATGGAATTGGAGCGCGTAACATCGAGTATGGCGATTTATAATACGACGTTATTGTTTTCGCTATTTTCGAAGGCTATTTTCAAACTATCGATCATGATCCCTTGGGACTATGGAAAGCGGCCTGTGGATTCCCCGCGTGGTTGTCTTCGAATGGGCGTATTATACGCGTAACTTATGGACTCTAAAAAGAGAATAACGCAAAGATGGGGAACGCTGAAAGGCGCAAGGGGCGCCCTCTTGTGGTTTGCGTCCCGGCGCGATGGCGTCTTTAGGCGTCTATTCGGGCGTTTTTTCTTTATCCCGCAGGTTTTTTCTCGGGCCCCTTGCCGTCGACCCCCACGCCGGGCGCCCCTTCCGACGCCGCCAAGAAATTTTATCCAAGTGATTTTTAAGGGGCCGCCCGGATGCCGCCGCCCCCACAAAGAAACGCCATGGACCTGAAAACCTTCGATATCCCTACCCTCACCCTAATCATCACCGCCATCGGCGTGGTGGCCGCTATCGTGGCGGCGGCAATGGTCGTGGTGAGTCACCGGAAGAAACCGCGAGCGTGGTCGCCAGAGAAACCGCCAGGGCGGTGGCCGAGGCCCTCCTGGCCGCCCAGTCCGCCCAACGGTAGGCCCCCGGAGAAGCAGGCCCCCCCGCGCCGGACCCGGCGGACAAAGATAAACGCATCGCGGAGCTGACCGCGGCGGTGGCGGCCCTGCGCAACGCCAACGCCCTCGACGCCGCCCAACGGGCGGCGGAAGCGGCGCTGAAACGCGGGGAGACCCAAGCCGCCGACGCCCTCTTCGCCGAGCTGGAGACGGCGGGGAGCAAGAAGGCCGCCCAGGCCGCGAAATACCGGGGGGCCATCGCCTATATGAACGCGCCCCAAGCGGCCCTGGCGCACTACCAACGGGCGGTGGGGTACGCCCCCGAGGACCGGGACGCCTGGAACCGGGTCGGGGTCCTGAACTGGCGGCTCGGAGATATAGGGGCGGCGGAAGCGGCCTGGGCGCGGGTCCGGGCCCTGGGGGAGCAGGCGGGGGACCGGGAGACGGAGGCCATCGCCCTGGGCAATCTCGGCCTCATCGCCCGGACCCGGGGCGAGCCGGACAAGGCCGAAGAGGGCAGGGAGCCAATCTACGTGCAGGCTCTGGGCCTAAGGGGCTAACGGCTTCCCTGAGACTTTCGGTAGTCTATCTCACCATGACATTTCAAGTGACTATCTTCCTTACGGAAATTACGAAATACCACTGAGATTTATCATACAAGGGGCGCGGCTTTTGGGCGCCAACCTCCAAGGGGCGGAGCTTTGGGGAGCCAACCTCTCCGAGGCGTGGCTTTAAAGATATCAGGAACTGGCGGGCCATCGAATCCATCCGGGACGCCAACATCCTGGGCATCAAAGACGCCCCTTCAAGTCGGGTGTCGGATTTAGTCTGAACTACTACAGATGAAGATATCCCGCACCCCCCGATTTTTCAGCTCCGTCATCACCGATAGCCGG